>JBFWSG010000001.1:0-255805 GCA_050248495.1 Pirellulales bacterium
GCCCGGGCAGTCGATCAACTCCAAGACACGATCGTAGGCTGTCTCGAAAAGTTCACCACCACCGAATGCAGCCACTACTTCCGACACTGTGGATACTCGGCACGGTAATCTGAAATGCGCTCTAGCGGTCGACTTCGACGAGGCTCCAGTCGGCGATCAGCACTTCGGCACCAGGGGTCATCGAGCGGAGCTTGCGGGCAATCTCGCCTTTTTCGCTCTTGGTCGCCTTGCCGAGCCGCTTTTTCAGACGTGCCACCTGCTGACGACGCTTCTGCCGCCGCCGCAATTCCGATTTTCTTTCGCTCAGGCCCAAGGCTCGTTCTCCGCAAACTGGATTCCGCGTGTTGTGGAAAGCACTGACTTTACCCGCTGCCACGTCAGCCGGTCAATCCGGTTCCCCCCGGCCGACGAGCGTCCGCACCGAACTCCGCCCCAAGATTGACACTCTTTTTAACGGCACGTAGAGTCAACTCGTTATCAAACGAGCAGCCGGGGCCGCCCAACCAGCGGTGAGACCCGGCGATTTACGCAAGGTTGGGTGGCCGAGTGGTTTAAGGCACCGGTCTTGAAAACCGGCGTGGCAGTAATGTCACCGGGGGTTCGAATCCCTCCCCAACCGCTCCCTTCCGCACCCATCAGACGCGGATATTCGCTCGGCGGGCCCTTTTTTTCGCACTCGCCGCCATCTTTCTGCTGACACGCCGTTTGTCACGATTCGCTTCCCGGGATGGAATCTGCCACAATTGCGCAAAATCCTTCGTAATATCGAAAGCGTTGCCAGATTTTGCCGGCGGGCGGCCGCTGCCCTGTGTGTTGACAATTCATCGGAGCGCGATGAATCTCGATTGTCCACGCGTGGCCCTGTTGATCGAAACGTCGCGCGGCTACGGCCGCGCGATGCTGCGCGGGATCGTGCGCTTCGCGCGGCTGCATGGGCCCTGGAGTTTCTATATCACCCCCGGTGATTTCGAGCAGGCGCTGCCCAAAATGAGCCAGTGGGGCGGCGCGGGCATCATCGCGCGGGTCGAAACGGTGGAAGTTGCCAGGGCGATTCTCGCGGCCGATGTGCCAACGGTGCTGGTCGGCGTCGAGGCGCGAATTATGGATAGGGTGCCGAAGCTCGCGGAACTGTGTGAGATTTCCTCCGATTCCGAGGGGGCAGCGCGGATGGCCGCCGATCATTTGTTGTCGCGCGGCTTTGAGAATTTTGCTTACGTCGGTCTTTGGGAGCGGGGATGGTCTGAGCGGCGCCAAGCGGCGTTTTGCGCAGCGATTCGCTCGGCCAGTTTTGAGCCAATAATTTATCCGCTCCCCAAATCGCAAAAGCAGCGGGGCTGGGAACTCGAACAGTCGAGCCTGGCCGAATGGATCCAGTCGCTGCCCAAGCCTGTGGCCATCATGGCCTGCAACGATGACCGCGGGCGCGGTGTGCTGGAGGCCTGTCGCTTTGCCGGTGTGCGGGTGCCGGAAGAGGTGGCGGTGATCGGCATCGACGACGATGACTTGTTCTGCGAACTGGCAGATCCACCATTGTCGAGCGTGGCGCTGAACGCGGAGCACGGCGGCTACCGGGTCGCGCATTTGCTCGATCAACTGATCCGCGGCAAAGTCGAACCGCCGCAAAAGTTGATTGTCGAGCCGACGCACGTCGTGGCCCGCCGTTCGACCGAGATCAAGGCGATTGGCGACCGCGAGGTGGGCGGAGCGATGGACTTCATACATCGCAATCGGGCGAGAAACTTCACGGTCAGCGATGTGGCAGCGGAAATCGGCGTGTCGCGGCGTAATCTCGAGGTCAAGTTCCGCCGCAGCACCGGACGTACGATCCTGGCCGAAATCCAGCGGATTCGCCTCGATCACGCAAAGCGGATGCTGCGCGACACGGACATCCCCATCCCACAAATCGCCGCCGCCAGCGGCTACAGTTCGGCCAGTTACCTGACGCAAGTGTTTCGCAAGGAGTTAGGCATCACGCCGGCCAGGTATCGCACGCGGTTTCGCGTTTAGCACGGCGTGACCGACGAACGATCCAAGCCATCGCGCGAACCGCTACTGCGCGCAACTCCATCGATTGTCGACGGCGCAATCTTGGAGATACGAGCGCCGTAGTCGGCTGGATTTCAGATTTTGGGCAAAGAGCCAGAACTGAATATCGCCGCTCTGCGCGCGGAGGAAAAATGTTGGCGCGACGCCCCTTTTTCTTGACTGACTTGGGGGCGACTTCTATTCTGAATCGGGCGAGCCCCTGGAGCAGGGGAAGATTGCCCGAGGAAGCATCATGGCGCCATCGCGAAACGCACGAGCGCGCGTCGAGTTTCTGTGCTTGTTCGCGCTGCTCATTCTTGGCCTCATGTCCGGTGCGACCTGGTCGTGGCGCCGTACCGCGCAATCGACGTCGCCAGCCGATGCGATCAATGATTTAACCGAGCTAGTCGGCGATTCAAACATCACTCCGCCGAGTCCCGCGTTCGATCCCGCCGACGTCGTCCGCTTGCAGCTCGTAGCGCTGAGCCGATTGCGCGATAATCCACAAGCGGTCGCCGAGTGCTACAGCTTTGCCTCGCCCGCCAATCGCAAAGTCACCGGTCCGATCACGCGATTTGCCCGCATGGTGCTGGGGAGCGCGTACCGACCGCTGGTGACGCAGCAGCAGGCGCTCGTGGGAATTCCAAACGTGAAGGGCAATCGCGCCGTGGTACTGGCGAGCGTGATCGACGCGGACCGGAACCTGAGCATCTACTGCTTCTATCTCTCGAAACAAACGGACGGGGCCTTCCGCGATTGCTGGATGACCGATTCGGTGCTCCCCGTACCGCCCATGGACGAGCTACCATCCAAGGGGCAGCCCGACCCGCGGCCGGAATCGGTGTGACCGCCGCCTTCTTTAGCGCGCGGTCCCGCGGTTGGCAGGGTCTTTCCCGCGAACCGTCTGCATTCGGGCCGATGCCGGGCCCATTTTCCCAGCATATTCCTGGCAAAACTGGAACGGGGCGGGCCGCTACAATCCAAATCGCGGCTGCTCACGTACTTTCCTATGGATGCCCAACTGCAGCCGTGCGATCGACCGATCCCTCGCATTGGTCACAGATTGGTCAAATTGCGTGGTGTGTGGCGCGGTGGGAATCAGGCAGGGGTTCGCCATGAATTGCAACGATTGCCAAGAACTGTTGGTCGAGTATTCGCTCGGCGAACTCGATCGCTCCGATTCGGTGCGGGTCGACGAGCACCTGGCGACCGGCTGCAGCGCCTGCCAGCATGAACTGCTTGAGTTGCAGGAAGTGGTCGGGATGCTCGGCGCTTCGCTGGACGATGTAGCGCCGCCACCGAGCGTGAAGCAACGACTCTTCACGCGGATTGCCGCGGAAGGGCGCGCGCAGCCCGTCGACTTGGCAGTGGAACGGGCGACGATTCCATTGTCGAGGTCAATTGGAACGCAGCCTTCCTCGAATCGAATCGTGTGGCGACAAGCGTTCGCCTACGCGGCCACGCTACTATGCGGCTTCCTGATCGGCGCGCTCGCCGTACGCCAATTGGCACGTGACAATGCCGTCGTCGATCGCGACGCGCAGCTTGCCGAAATCCTCGAGTCGGCGCGGCAGAGCTTTGGTACGCCGGAGGTTCGATTCGCATCGCTGCATCCGGCTCAGGACGAGAATGCCGTCGTGGGGCACCTGATGTGGGACGCCCACGGTCGGAATCTGCATTTCTTCGCGTTCGACGTGGCGCCGCCCGCCGCGAACCACGAGCTCGCCGTTTGGTTTGTTACATCCGAGGGGCCGCCGACCTACGCGGGCGAGCTCAAGGTTTCGCCCACGGGAACGTGCTCGGCTGTTTTCCAGTCGCCGGCGCTCGATGAGCCGGTGACCCAGATCGTCGTCACGGAAGAAGTTGCCGGCGAGACCACCAAACCGGCGGGACCGCAGCGGATCGTTTCCCGCTTCGAGCAGCCAAAGGCCGATTCTTAGCGCCGGCGCAACGGCGATTGCTTACACCGCCGGTGCGGCAATTGCTGTTCGGCGGATTCTGTCCTGGCCGCATCTCGGCTAGATGTCCTCGGACGGATACAATCGTCCGGCCCCAGCGTGACAATTGCCGAACCTCCTCCCAGCCGGCGTGTCCTGGTGTTCCCGGTGAACTGTGATCCGAGGAGAGTGCGGCATGGCGGCAGACCTGGCGATGAGTGACAGCAGCGGATCCTGGTGGTCGCGGCCCAGTGGCGGACGCGAGCTCTCGCGCGTAGCCGCGCCGCTGGTGATTTCCAGCCTCTCCTGGACGGTGATGACGTTCGTCGACCGGATGATGCTCAATTGGGTCTCCGGCACGGCGATGTCGGGGGCATTTTCCGGTTCGATGGTCTGGTTCGTCGTAGTTTGCCTGCCATTGGGCATCGCGATGTACGCCAACACGTTCATCGCCCAGTATTTTGGTTCGAATCAAAAGGAGCGCATCGGGCTGGCGGTTTGGCAAGCGGTGGGGATCGCGGTGGGGTTTGCGCCGCTGATGTTGGCCACGATACCGCTGGCGCCGACGATCTTCAGCTACGCCGGCCACGACTCGGCGGTGCTGGCGGTGGAAATCGAGTATTTCCAAATCCTCTGCGTCGGCGCGCCAGGAATGCTGATTGCGCAGGCGGCCGCGTCGTTCTACAGCGGCCGCGGCGAAACCTGGGTCGTGATGTGGGTCGACGCAGCGGCGGCGCTATTGAACCTCGTGCTCGATTACCTCTGGATTTTCGGCTATGCCGGATTTCCCGCGTGGGGTGTGGCGGGGGCTGCCTGGGCCACCACGCTGAGCCTGTGGGTCAAAGCCGTCGTCTACGTCCTGCTGCCGCTGCAAAGAGCGCATCGAGCCGAATACGACACGCTCGGCGGCCTGCGGTTCGATTGGGAACTGGTGCGGCGGATGCTGTACTTCGGCGGGCCTAGCGGACTGCAAATGGTGCTCGACGTCGTCGGCTTCACCGTGTTCGTATTGCTCATCGGCCGACTCGGCGCCGTGCCCCGTGACGCCACCACGATGGCCTTCAGCGTCAGCTCGATGGCGTTCATGCCGATCTGGGGACTCAGCAGCGCCGTCGGAATCCTCGTGGGACAGCACCTGGGCGAGAATCGCGATCGGCTCGCGGCTCGGGTCACTTACACCGGGCTGCAGCTGGCTTGGCTCTACATGGCCGGTATCTCGACGCTGTATGTGTTCGTCCCCGGTCTGTTCCTGCACGGCTTTACCGCGGAAACTGCGGCCGGGGCGGCTGAATCGGCGGCGGTCTACGTCCTCGCCGTGACTCTGCTACGATTCGTGGCCGCCTACAACCTGCTTGACGCCACGTTCATGATCTTCGTGAGCGCGATCAAGGGCGCGGGTGACACCGTGTTCGTACTTCGCGTGAGCCTGGTGCTGGCCGTGCTGTTGGCGGGGCTGAGCTATTTGAGCGTCGAGGTCTGGGACGTCGGCATCTACGGCTGCTGGGTGCTGGTGACCGGCTGGGTGTGGCTGGCGGCGGTCACCTTCTACTTGCGCTTCCGGCAAGGGAAATGGCGCGCGATGCGCGTGATCGAAGGGGCCGCGGCAGAGACATACGCGAATGACTCGACCGAGGCATTTGTGGCCGGAGCAAAATAAAAGAGGCGGCTCGCGACGCGATCGTCGCGGCCGCCCCGATTGGATTTCAAGCAAGAACTAAAGCGAACGGCGCCACTTCGGCTTGGCTTCGAAGCTGGCGAGCGCCAAGTCGACGGCCGAATTGCCGTTCTCGTCGTCGTGGTGCCAGGCACTGGCGAGGTCGCACGATTCGCCATCGCTCTTACGGTCGACTCCACCCGACATCGTCGCCAGGACCAAGAGGGCGGAATCGACACGGGCTGCCCGATGGGATGCGTAGCCATGCCGATCATGCGTTCGACTAACCGCCACTTCCTCGGTGGCCAAACTGAACGTCGCGATTTCGTCGTGGCTCGTATCGTCTTCGGCATTGACCTGCGTGTCGGCGTTTGAGGTCAAGCTGCGGCTGGCAACGGAACTAGCACTTCCCGATCCGCCGGAAGCGGCGTTCGGCATCATATAAACTGTGACGACTTGCAGGCCCACATGCATTTGAACCGGCACGTAGCCAAGGCTCAGATAGTGCGCGGCGAGTTCCGGAGACACTTCGTAGGAAGGAAAAGCCGGCAAGTCTTGGCTCGCCGCGCCATTCCCAGCGCCTCCACCAGAAGAGCCACTTCCCGAACCAGCAATCGATTGGCCGAAATGATCGCGCCAAATGCCATAGTCGGCAGCATCGACTTGACCATTCCCACTGCCGTCGGCAGCCAAATTGCTGGTGGAACCGAAGCTGTTTCGCCAGACGGCATAATCGGCATCGTTGACCGTGTGATCGCCGTTGTAGTCACCTGGCAGCGAAGTAACGACCGACTGTTGCACCGAATTTTCGAGGAAATAGTCCTCCACTTCTCCGATGCCGTCGAGCCCAAAATAGCTAATCCCGGAATGGCCCCAGCGGAATCGCGCTGCGATCGGGCCGCCGACCATGCTGCTCGGTACAGAAAAGGTAACGTCGCGAATTCCTGGATTGAGATCTCGATCCACGATCGCGTGCTCGCCTGGATCATTGAAGTCCCCATCGCGATTGAAATCAAACCAGGCATTCAGATAGCCTCCCACACCGTTGAGCGTGGCGCGAACGGCATTTGTCGTCCCAGGCACCAGGGCGCCGACCGGATTGCTCACAGCGCCCAAGAGTACGATGCCATCTTCGTCGCCGCCGATCGCGTCGTCGCCCGACGCATCGCTAGTCGGCACGCCACTTACTTCACCGTCGAGCAACGTGCCGAGACTGAAGTCAGGCGTGATGGTGTGGCGCGGACCGTCATTCGCGGCCGAAGTTTTGTACGAATCTGGTAAATCGCCCCAATCGGCCGACGCGAGGTTCAGAACGCCAAAGCGAACGTTAGTAATCGTGCCATTTGATGGCAAAATTACCTCGCGGTATCCGATCGCCGGCAACGTCAGGCTCCAGGAACTGGGCACCACGACGTCCACCCGCACCGTGCCGGGGGGCACGTTGGCCAAGAAATATGCGCCATTGCTGGCTGTGATCGAGTAAATCTCGCCATCGTCCCAAGTGCCATTCTCATTGGCGTCGGCGTAAACCTTGAAGCCGGCGACACCCAGCTCCGAAGTTTGACGAATGCCGTCGCCGTTGCGATCGCTAAAGATGATCCCCAGAATGTCGCCCGGTTGGTTGAGGCCAGGAATCTCGGTCTGCGGCGGCGCGAACAGGAAGTCGACATCTTCGAGTTGGTCGCCAGGGCCGGCGATAAAGCTTTGCACGCCTCCGGCCGGATTCGTAGCCACCCAGTTCGGATTCGGCGGCACGATGCCAATCGCCAACTGCGAACTAGCCGTCGTCGGCACCGAGATGGTGTAAGAACCATCCGCACTGACCTCATGCAGATCTTCGCCGGCGTCCCGCACTCCATTGCGATTCACGTCGTGGTAAACGAAGAAGCCGCCAGAAGCCGGGGCATCGTCACCATTGAAGACTCCGTCCGCGTTGAGATCGGCAAACACCGAACCATTTACTACCACGGTATTTGGTGGTATGTCGCCTGGATCAACGAGAAAATTTAGATAGCGAGGACCGTAATCAAAAGTCTGATCATTCATGTCCGTGAACGCAACCGGAGCACCATCCTGGTCGACTTTTATTTCATGATGGTCAGGCATATTGGGATCGTAGACACGATCCGGCGCCAAGAACCAGTCCTGCGTGATATGCCATTCGCCCAAATAGTGCGGCATGAAGCCCGCATTTTCGTCGGTCTTGAACTTTGCCGACGGCGTCGCCAGTGGATCGGACAAATCGGTAGCGCGGACGATGTACTCACCCGGCACAAGGTCGAAGTAGTAATTGCCGTCGTCGCCGGTGATGAATTGAGCCTCAGGATCATCCAGCGCCACTCCGTTCACAACCTTGTAGGCGCTGACGAGAACGTTCGACGCAAATTGTTCCTGCGTGGTATCGAGGAAATTCTGCACTTCGCCGAGTCGATTGTGCAGAACATCGCCGTTGTCGAGATCAAAAATCGCCTGATTGTAACGCGAGAAATTGAATTCTCCATCGTCATTTTGATCGAGGCCGACGGCACCTTGGACACGCTGCGTTCCGGCCTGGATCGGATTCCCGTGGAACACCATTTCCAGCGAATCGAGGTGGAATCCACTGTCGGACCAATTCTCGAAAAAGATTCGCCACCCCTTAGCACCGTAGGCTGCGCCCTCTCCCACCGTCGGAATCAGGGCGGATTGGCCAAAGTCGTTCGAGAACTCTTCATAGAGCGCCGGTTCCAATGTCGCCGGGTCCATGATCAACGCGTCGCTCGATCGTTCGCCCCAATTTCGGACCGTATTGAAAGTCCAGGTGAAAGTGCCGCCATCGACATCCAAATTGCCTAGATCGACGCCCGTTAGGTTCGGCCGAATGTTGTCGAACTGCTGAACACTGAACGGAATAAATCCGCCATCCGCACCAAATGGATTGAATTCAGAAAAAGTGCCGTCGGGCGATACCAACGTGATTTTCAGTTCGTCGAGGTCTTCCAACGCCCCACTAATACCGAGTTTGACTTCAACCGATTCGATCGTCATCGCGTTGTCGTCCGGCACCGAGAATTCCAAGTAAGGCAGACCGCGAGAATTATCTGGCGGATCATCGCCCGAAAATGGGCCGTCATCCTCGGTCTCGGGGTCGTCTTCGACGAAGTATTCGTCCCAGAAATCAATAAAGCCGTCGCTGGCGTTGCTGAGAGCCCCCGGCACCAGGAGCAGGCCCGCATCGTCCCCAGCCTTTTGAGCCGCGCGAATATTGCCAATGTTGTTGACGACGAAAGTGGAAAAAGTCAGTTCGCCGGCCCGTTCCTGGTCCAGCGTGTGCCAATTCTCGGCCATTTTTACGGCCAACGCCGCGTCCACAACGCCGTGGCCATAGCCCGTCGATTCGCTATAGACGCCGTAGCCCATGCTCACCGTGTATCCGGCGGCGTTGGTCCAGAGTTGCGTGTGATGCAGCGCGGGATCGGCGACCGGATCGTATACCTCCAGCCTCCGAAAGCCGCCCATATCGGGCGACTCACCCGCAAATGTGAATGGATCCGGATCCTGAAAGAACGATAGCTGGTTCGTCTGCCAGGTGTTGTTGGACTGAAACGCCCCACCTCCCGAAGATGGCTCCTCGAATTGGGCATTTTGACGAGCGCTGCGGACGAGGATTTCCTGGACGTCGCGCCACGTTAGATTTGGATTCGCTTCAAGCATCAACGCAACTACGCCTGAGACAATTGGCGCTGCGGCGGAGGTGCCATTGAAGCGGGATGTATAATCTGGGTCCAGCAAGAAGTCACGGTCCAGCTCCACGCCGGCAAGGGGCAGGAAATTGTAGCCATTATCGTCGGTGAAGTCGGTGGTCACGATACCGCTACCCAATCCGGTGTCGTCGCCGATATTGAGCGCGGCATTCGACCCGGTGGGCGCGGCCACGAGCACTGCAGTGCCGATCTCGGGATATGACGTAAAAGTTCCGTCAACGTTCGAGTACATCCCGTCGTGGTCCACGCCCGTGACCGCGATCGTATATCGCGAATTGACGTACGGATCGTAGTTCGAGACATCCAAAAAGCCGATCGACTCGAACGGAGGCAAGAAGCCCGGCCCAGCGCCGTTGCCAGAGGCCCAAACGTGGATCACGCCGAGTCCATCACGTCCGAACTCCACCGAATCGCGCAACGCCTCCAGAATCCCTGGATTGATGTTTACTGCGGTGCGAATGTCCGCCGGCCCCCAACTGTTGTTGGTGATGTCGATTTGATCGGTCCGATAACGCAGGGCGTCGATAATTGCCTGATCCGTTTGACCGAAGTCTACCAGTCGAATCGGCGCAATCGTGGCATCATAGGCGACGCCCACGCCGCCAATTCCGTTGTTGTCAGCGGCAATCAGTCCCGCCACGGCAGTGCCATGCGCGTTATTCGGATTAAACAGCGTCGGATTTGGATTGTTGTCGCCGGTGATGGCGTCAAAACGCAACGTGGTGCTGATATTTGCTGCCAAATCCGGGTGATTCAGCTGGACGCCAGAATCGATAACCGCGACGACCACGCCTTGGCCGGTGTACGGTTTCTGCAAACCCAAGCCCTGCCAAACCGGAACGACATTAATATCTTCCCCGACCACGCCGTAAATGGGTTGCGAGTCGGGATTTCCCACCAACTGTCCCGAATTCAGCAGGTGCCACTGGCTAGCGCGCGTCGGATCGCTTGGATCGGGCAAGAACAACGGATCCGTCGGCAAAGCCCTTAAAAAAATGTCCTGCGAAGTTTCACTGCTTGTCGAGGAGGACGATGAGGCAGCGCTCCCACCGCCAGCGCCGGAATAAATCGCGTTCCACCAATCGGCCTCACGCTGCTGTTGTGCTGCCAGACCCTCCGCCGTGTTGCTCGAGAGCGTCTGAATCTGCAAATCAAGCGGCGTTGCAGAGAATAGATATCGATCCTCGAGCCGCTCAAACGTCCAGGTCTTTGGCTGACGCTTGGCGCTTGCGGCCAGCATTTCCTTCAAACCGCCGCCGAAACTGCGCTGTTTGTGGTTTCGACGATTTGCTCGGTTACGTCTCTTCACGTGAGAATCCCCTTCAAAGTTTGTTCCGCAAGCTCCGTAAACGGACTCGCCACGGGGGGCCGGCTCCGAACAGCACCCCGCGGTATGGTGGCTTGTGGGCAAAAGCGCGCACGAAGTCATCCGACTCCGTTTGCGTGCTGCTTGCGTCTCCTGGAGATTCCCCCCGAGACGATGCGTTGAGCACTCTTTCCCGCCGTAGCCACGATCCAAGCCGTGGCCACTGTCACTGCAGCCACTGTCAAACTGGGACGGTTGGCACCGCGCCGACACCTGCACCCCTTGCGCACCGTTAGCACTGCACAATTCGCAAGACTGTCCCAATCCATTCATCCTACTCACGTGGAAAAACTGCGTCAAATTCTTTGTTGAACACGAGTTAGGCCAAGGAAATGCATGACAAAAATGCGTTGCGCGACCGAGATCAATCGGCCGCTATCACGCTGATCGCCCCTCGTCTCCGCGCTTGATTCGCCGGCTAACTCTTTTCTATTCCCGCATTTACGACCAAGTGCGTTTCCCGCACTTCGCGACGGCGGGCCAACCCACCCTCGGTGTTAACCCGGGCAGGTTGGGTGGGTGTTGCGGCTTTTGCCGAAACGTTTGGTTTTGACGCACATAGCGGTCCGATAGTTTTTTCCGAGTGACCCTGAGAGGCCGGGCAACGATGCCCAGCCTCCACAGGAACATGAGGGGGGACATCGATGCGAATCGGACTGCTTACCATTCGTTTAATGGCGCTGTTGGCCGCAGTCTCTGCCGGCCAAACGCTCCTGGCCCAATATGGCGGCGGCCAATCCGGTCCAAGAGCGTCCGGACCGATCCAAGCGATGTTCACGCAGCCGGTCGGCGGCGGCAATCCGTACGTCGACGCCTACGGCAATCCAGTCGTGGTGCCTGCCCAGTATTGCGGTGACGCTTGCGGCGATTGTGGCGGCGAGTGCTACGGCGATTGCTCGGGCGGCTGCGACTACGGTCAATCGTGTGATTGCTACGGCGGCGGTAGCAATTGCTACAGCGGGTGCGGAGACTGCGGCTATTATGGCTGCGGCAATTGCGGCGGACCGCGCTGGTGCGACGGCTTCCCGCACAGCGGCTGCGGTTGTGGCTACGGCGGTTGGGGCTACGGCGGCGCCTGGGAAGATCCGCGCAGCGGCACCAATCCGCCCTTCCCAGAAGACGTCGAAACCTACTCGATGCTGCCTCCGGGGCGCACGGAACAATGCGGTCCACACTACTTCGACGTGCGCATGGAAGCGGTCACGATGACCCGCGACGAAACTTTCCGCACACCGGTCGACTTCACGTCGCTCAACGTGGCCGGCCCCATCGTGTTGTCCAGCAATCAGCTCGACTTCGACTGGGAAACCGGCTTCCGCATTATGGGGCGCTATGATTGCGGGCCGCTGAGCGTGATCGAATTCGGCTACTGGGGTATCCAGGACTGGAGTTCCACCGCTTCGTTCACGGACCCCAATCCGGTCGATCAGCAAACCGGCAACCTGTACTCGCTGTTCACCAATTTCGTCCGCGACCCGGCGCTCGTGCCGGCCACCGTGACGCAGCCCGGCGGTGCATTGCCCTGGACCGAGCGCTCGATCACGCAGACGATCTCGCTTCAATCCGAGCTGCACAACGCGGAATTCAACTACCGTCGTTACTGGGTCGGCTTCAACCCCAGCGTGTCCGGCACGCTGCTGGCAGGCTTCCGCTTCACACGCTTGCGGGAAGACTTCCGCTTCTCGGCCACGGGCGAAGCCTACGGTCAATACGATGAAAACATCAAGAACGACCTGGCTGGCTTTCAAACGGGTGGCGACGTCTGGCTGCACGTTCGCCAGGGCGTGCGGATTGGTGCCGAAGGCAAGGTCGGATTGATGAACAATCACTACACCTTGGACAACAGTTTTGCCACGAGCCCGGCGACCGGCGATCCGCCGACGTTTTCTGAGCACTTCGAAAAGGACCAGCCGGCGCTTACGGTCGAGGCCAGCGCCGACGTGGTCTGGGACGTGTGCCCGAGCTGGTCGGTGCGGGCCGGTTACGAAATCTTCTTCCTGAACTCGGTGCTCTTGGCGGGCGAGAATTTTAACACGGGAACGGTCTACAACGGCCTGCCCGGCGTGGACCTGCCGGAGCGGGTGCCGTTTGTGAACGACCAGGGCAACGCCTTCTACCATGGGGCCCACCTGGGTGCGGAATACACTTGGTAGCGCGAACCGCCTGCGGCAGAATTGCGTCTGAAACAGCGGACAAAGTGCCCCGGAAATCCGGCGGCACTTTGTCGCTTTTTAACCGACAGCTCTCTTGCGATTTCGGCGGTCTGCTATAATTGAGGTAACTAGTCGGCCGGCTTCGAGGGCGGAGCAAACTCATCCCGGCCGTTTCAACGAACCCATAGGAACACAGCTATCTCGTGAAGGACATCGAACGCAATCAGGGCGTAGAAAGCGAGTCGGCCGTTCTGGTCGGCGTCTTTCTCTCGGATCAGCCAAACGACGACGAAGCCTTGGAAGAACTCGCCGGCCTCGCGGAAACCGCTGGGGCCGAAGTCGTCGGCCGCCTCACCCAGCGGCGCGAAGTCCCCGACGTCACCACCTACCTGGGCAAGGGCAAGCTCGAACAGCTCGAGCGGATGGTCAAGGCCACCGACGCTTCGGTAGTGATCTTTGACAACGATCTCTCGCCGGCCCAGATCCGCAACCTGGAGCAGGCCCTCGAAGTGAAGGTGCTCGACCGCACCGAAGTGATCCTCGATATTTTCTCGACGCGGGCGCAGACGCACGAAGCCCGCCTCGCCGTGGAGCTCGCGCAGCTCGAATACTCGCTGCCGCGGCTCAAGCGGATGTGGACCCACTTGTCCCGTATCAAGGCCGGCGTGGGCATGCGCGGTCCTGGTGAAAAGCAGCTCGAAACGGACCGCCGGCTCGTCGAGCGGCGGATCGTCGAATTGCGCGGCGACCTCGACAAGGTGTTGCGACGCAAGGAACGCGAAGTGGCCGCGCGGTCGGATAAGATGACCGTCTCGCTCGTCGGCTACACGAACGCCGGCAAGAGCACTCTCTTGAATAAGCTTACCGGCGCTCAGGAATTAGCGGCCGATAAGCTTTTCGCCACGCTCGACACGCGGACCCGCCGCTGGCAGCTTCCTGATTGGGGCCCAGTGCTGCTCTCGGACACGGTCGGCTTCATCCGCGACTTGCCTCACCGGTTGATCGCCAGTTTCAAGGCAACGCTGGAAGAAGCCCGGCAGGCAGACTTGTTGCTGCACGTCGCCGACGCGAGCAATCCCGCGGCACTGCAGCAAATTGCGGCCGTCTACCGCGTGCTGGAAGAGCTGGGGATTCGCGAGAAGGATACGATCCTGGTGCTCAACCAGGTCGACCGCATTTCCGAACCCGGTGCGCTCGATACGTTGCTGAGGAACTATCCGCATGCAGTCCCGGTCAGCGCCAAGTCCGGCGAGGGCCTGGCCCGGCTGGCGAGCGCCGTAAGCACGTCATTGACGCAGCACTTCCTCGACGTCGATGTGGAAACGGACGTGGCCAATGGTCGGCTGCTGGCGTATCTCGCGCAACACGGCGAGATTTTGAGCCGCACGTTTACCGGTGACCGCGTGACCGTCCACTGCCGGCTCCCGAAAAAGTATGCGGGCCGGATCTCGCCCGCGGAAGCTGCTGTGCGGTTCCACGATCTGGCCGCGACCGCCAACGGCAACGGCCGGCTGCATCTTAATGGCCAAGCATATGACGCGGCCGACGAGCCGATCGAAGAAGTGGCCTAATCAAGTTTGCCAATGGCACGCCGACAGTTGCAGGACAAGCGTGCTCTCGTGACCGGCGCATCGGGCGGCATCGGCAAGGCACTTGCCACCGAGCTGGCCAGAAATGGCGTCGACCTGGTTCTGGTCGCCCGCCGCAGCGACAAACTCGCGATCGTCGCCGACGAAATCCGCAAACTCGGCCGCAGGGCAGAGATCGTGATCGGCGACATTGCCGATCGCGCAGTCCGCCGCGCCGCCCTCGAAAGCTCCCGTGAAAGACTCGGCGGCCTCGACATCCTGGTAAACAACGCCGGCGTGAGTGCCCATGGCCGTTTTGCCGACGCCGATCCGGACCGCTTGCGGCCGATCATGGAGACCAACTTCTTCGCGCCCGTCGAACTCACCCGCGAGGCCCTGCCGCTGCTTCGCGCGGGCCGCACGCCAATCGTCGTGAACATCGGCTCGGTACTGGGTCAGCGGGGCTGCCCCCACAAGAGCGAGTACTCGGCGAGCAAATTCGCCCTCCGCGGCTTCAGCGAGGCGCTGCGCGCCGAATTTGCACCACTCGGGGTCGATGTGCTCGTGGTCACTGCCGGCCCCACCGACACCGAATTCTTTCAGCACCTACTGGAAGAACACGGCGAACTTCCCTGGGGTGAAGGCAAGCCGGTCTCGCCCGAACGGGTCGCCCGCGCCACGGTCCGCGCCATCGCCGCCGGCCGCCATGAGATCATTCCCAGCTGGCGCGGTTGGCTGCTTTCGATCGCCAATCGCTTTTTCCCGCGAATCGTCGACCGCGCGATGGCACGCTACGGCTAGCGCCGGCCGGCAGCTTCTGCCAAATTGGCATCCGCCGGTCCCTGGCGGCCAGAGGCCGATTGTCTTAAAACATTCTCCTTACGCCACTTACGCAGCGGCGGCCTCGTCGGCACGGCGCTTGCGTTATGGGGCGATACTTGGCGGTGCGCCTGCCAGTTTTGGGTGAACGCTGGTGGAAGGAATTTGAGCCCGCAGGGTCCCACCTCGGTAAATGCACACATTTCGCACAAGACGCGAAGCATCTTCGCAGACATCGATTTCGGAGGAGTAAATCGTGGCAGCAAAGCAGATGGTATTTGACGATGAAGCCCGGGCGCCATTGGCGGCGGGCGTGAGCAAGTTGGCCCGCGCCGTTCGCAGCACGCTCGGTCCCCGCGGCCGCAATGCGGTGCTCGACAAGGGTTGGGGTTCTCCCAAGATCACTAAGGACGGCGTCACCGTGGCTGAGGACATCGAACTCGATGATCCGTACGAAAACCTCGGTGCACAGCTCGTGAAGGAAGCCGCCAGCAAGACAAACGACGTCGCGGGCGACGGCACGACGACCGCCACGGTGCTGGCCGACGGCATATTCCGCGAAGGCCTCAAGATGATTGCCGCCGGCGCCGCCCCGATGGCCCTGCAGCGCGGCATTCAGAAGGCCGTCGAAGCGGTGAACGAAGCCATCACCAAGCAGGCCGAATCCGTGGAAGTCGGCGACAAGAAGCGGCTGCAGCAGATCGCCACGATCGCCGGCAACAACGACCCGACGATCGGCACGATCCTGGCCGACGCCTTCACCAAGGTCGGCAAGGACGGCGTAATCACGGTCGACGAAGGCCGCGGCAGCGAAACGACGGTGGAAGTCGTCGAAGGCATGCAGTTCGACCGCGGCTTCCTTTCGCCACACTTCGTCACGAATCCCGACGATCAAGAGGTTGAGTTCGACAACGCCCTGATCCTGGTTTACGAAGAGAAAATCTCAAACGCCAAAGTGCTCGTGCCGCTGTTGGAGGCCGTGTCGAAGGCCGGCAAGCCGCTGGTGATTATCGCTGAAGACGTTGATGGCGAAGCGCTGGCGACGCTGGTCGTCAACAAGCTCCGCGGCGTGCTGCAAGTATGTGCCGTGAAGGCCCCGGGGTATGGGGATCGCCGCAAGGCGATGCTGGGCGACATCGCGGTCCTCACGGGCGCGACCGCCATCTTCAAGGACCTCGGCATCAAGCTCGACGGCGTGCAGCTCTCCGACTTGGGCAAGGCCAAGCGGATCATCATCTCGAACGACAACACCACGATCGTCGGCGGTGGCGGCAAGAAGGACGAGATCAGCGGTCGGGCCGAGCAGATCCGCCGCGAGATCGAGAGCACCGACAGCGATTACGACCGCGAGAAGCTGCAAGAACGGCTGGCCAAGCTGGCCGGCGGCGTCGCGCAGATCAAGGTCGGAGCCGTCACCGAGGCCGAACTCAAGGAGCGCAAGGCGCTGTTCGACGACGCTCGTGCCGCAACCCACGCGGCGCTCGCGGAAGGCATCGTGCCAGGCGGCGGCGTGGCACTGCTGCGGGCCGAGAAGGTCATCAAGAAGCTCGAACTTGAAGGCGACGAAAAGCTCGGCGCCGAGATCGTGGCCAACGTGCTGCCCCATCCGCTGCGTTACATCGCGGAGAATGCCGGCGTCGACGGCGAAGTCGTCGTCAACCGCGTTCGTCAGATGAAGGGCAAGAACGAAGGCTACAACGCCGACAAGGACGAGTACACCGACCTCGTGGCGGCCGGCGTCATCGATCCGGCCAAGGTCGTGAAGACCGCCTTGCTCAACGGCTCGAGCGTGGCGGCCCTGTTGCTCACCACCGATTCCCTCGTGACCGAAATCCCGAAGGAAGAGGAACCTGCCGCCGGCGGCCACCATGGCCACGACCACGGCATGGGTGGTATGGGCGGAATGGGCGGCGGCATGGGTGGCATGGGCGGCATGGGCATGCCCGGAATGATGTAAGCCGCTCGCCTCAAATCGATTCTCAAACAACAACACATACACATAAGGAAACTCACACATGGCCAAATTGAATCTCCGTCCGCTGGACGATCGCGTGGTGGTCCGCCCGCTGGAAGCAGAAGAAGTCACTGCCGGCGGCATCTACCTGCCGGACGCTGCCAAGGAAAAGCCGCAGCGCGGCAAAGTGATCGCGGCCGGTCCGGGCAAGCTGCTCGATAGCGGCAATCGCGGCGAGCTGTCGGTCAAAATTGGCGACGAAGTGATCTACGGCAAGTACGGCGGCTCGGAAGTCGAAGTCGACGGCGAAGAGCTCAAGATCCTCCGCGAGAGCGACATCCTCGCCAAAGTCGTCAGCTAACGCACATTTCGAGCGGCCGGTGAGCTACTTCTCGCCGGTTCCGACCTCACCGCACCAAATCATTCAGGAATCTTTGCAATGGCTAAACAACTCCTATTCGACGACGCCGCGCGTGCCAAGATGCTCGCCGGCGTGGACAAGCTGGCCGACGCCGTGGCGATTACGCTCGGCCCGACCGGCCGCAACGTGATCATCAACAAGTCCTTCGGCGGCCCGACGGTCACCAAGGACGGCGTCACCGTGAGCAAGGAAGTCGAGCTCGAAGACCCATTCGAGAACATGGGCGCGAAGCTCGTGCACGAAGTGGCTGACAAGACCTCAACGCTGGCCGGCGACGGCACGACGACCGCCACCGTGCTGGCCCGCGCGATCCTGCGTGAAGGCACTCGCAATGTGGTCGCCGGCAGCAACCCGACCGCGGTCCGCCGCGGCATCGAGAAGGCCGTGGCCGCTGCGGTCGAGCACCTCGAGAAGATCTCCAAGAAGGTCTCCAGCAAGGAAGAAATCGCCAACGTCGGCTCGATTAGCGCGAACAACGATCGCGTGATCGGCGAGCTCCTGGCCGACGCGATGGAAAAGGTCGGCAAGGACGGCGTGATCACGGTCGAAGAAGGCAAGACGACCGAAACGACGCTCGAATTGGTCGAAGGCATGCAATTCGACAAAGGCTACCTGTCGCCGTACTTCATCAACGAAACGGCGACGATGGAATGCACGCTCGAGGACGCCTACCTGCTGATTCACGAGAAGAAGATCAGCAACCTCCGCGAACTCCTGCCGCTCTTGGAACAGACGATCCAGAAGGCCCGGCCGCTGCTGATCATTGCCGAAGATATCGAAGGCGAGGCGCTGGCGGCTTTGGTTGTGAACAAGCTCCGCGGCGTCTTGAACGTGTGTGCGGTGAAGGCTCCTGGCTTCGGCGATCGCCGCAAGGCAATGCTGGGCGACATCGCCACGCTCACCGGCGGCACCGTGATTAGCGAAGACTTGGGCGTCAAGCTCGAGAACGTCAAGCTGGATGAGCTCGGCCGGGCCAAGAAGGTCACCGTCACGAAAGACAACACGACCATCGTCCAGGGCGGCGGTGACACGAAAGAAGTCCAGAAGCGGATCGAGCAGATTCGCAAGGCGATCGAAGCCTCGACCAGCGATTACGACCGCGAGAAGCTCCAGGAGCGGCTCGCCAAGCTTACGGGCGGCGTCGCCATCATCTCGGTCGGCGCTTCGAGCGAAGCCGACATGAAGCAGAAGAAAGCCCGCGTTGAAGATGCGTTGCACGCGACCCGCGCGGCCGTCGAGGAAGGCATCCTGCCCGGCGGCGGCGTGGCCTTGCTACGCTGCAAGGACGCGGTGGCGGCGGCCAAGAGCGGCGCCAAGGGCGACGAGAAGATCGGCGTCGACATCGTGCTGGGCGTGCTCGATGCCCCGCTCAAGCAGATCGTCAACAACTGCGGTCTCTCGGGCAGCGTGATCGCCGACGAGGTCAGCCAGAAGTCGAACAATATCGGCTACGACGCGAACGCCGGCGAATATGTCGACATGATGAAGGCCGGCATTCTCGACCCCACCAAGGTCGTGAAGACCGCGCTCACGAACGCGGCCAGCATCTCGGGCCTGATCCTCACGACCGAGGCGCTGGTGACGAATTTCGACTCGAAGGACGACGCCAAAAAGGCCGTCGTCGGCAGCATTCGCTAATTGCGGTGGGCCGCAAATCGATATGCTCGCGGGCCACTTTGCCTCGTGCCGAGTGGCCCGCTTGCGTGAAGTAAACTTGCCTTCCGCCTGACGTATAATTCCTGACAACCTCATGTCTGCCATGGCCACCGAGCGCGACTATTACGAAGTGCTGGGCGTCGCACGCACCGCGACGGGCGGCGAGATCGCGACCGCGTATCGCCGGCTGGCCGTGAAGTATCACCCCGACAAGAATCCCGGTGACGAGGAAGCGATCGACCGCTTCAAGGAGGCCGCCGAGGCCTTCGAAGTGCTCAGCGACGCGGACAAGCGTTCGCGCTACGACCGCTTCGGCCATGCCGGCGTGAATGGCAATCGCGGACACCATTTCCACGACGTCGAGGATATTTTCTCGGCGTTCGGCGACATCTTTGGCGATCTGTTCGGCGGCGGCGGCCGCAACCGTGCCCGCAAGGGCCGCGACGTCCGCTGCGACGTCACGCTGACGCTCCACGAAGCGGCCAAGGGCGTCCGTAAGACAGTGGAGTTCCGCCGCCACGAACCGTGCGACAGCTGCGGCGGCTCCGGGGCTGCCAAGGGGAGCAAGCGCGAAACCTGTTCTTACTGCCGCGGACAGGGCCGCGTGATCCAGTCGGCCGGTATCGTGCGGATGCAGACCACTTGCCCGAAATGTCACGGCGAAGGCTCGACGGTCGAAAAACCCTGCCCGAGCTGCCGCGGTTCCGGCCAGACGCTCAAGAAGGTCGTCACGGAGGTCGAGATTCCGGCCGGTGTCGACGACGAGATGCGGGTCCGGATCACCGGCCAGGGTGAGCCGAGCCCCAACGGCGGGCCGCCGGGCGACTGCTACTGCTTCATCACCGTCGAGCCGCATCCGCTTTTCGAGCGCGACGGACAGCACCTCATTTGCCGCGTGCCGATCACGTATTCGCAGGCGGCGCTCGGGACCACGTTGGAAGTCCCGACGCTCGAGGGTCGCGGCGAATTGGAAGTGCCGGGCGGCACGCAGTCGGGCCACGTCTTCCGAATGCCCGGCAAAGGGATGCCCGATCCGCGGCGACGCGGGCTGGGCGACCTCCTGGTCCAGGTGCTGATCGAGGTGCCCAAGAAGCTCAGCAAAGAAGAAGAGACGCTGCTCCGCGACCTGGCCGAGCTGGAGCACAAACACGTCGCCCCCGAACGCAAAGGCTTTTTCGAGAAGCTCAAAGAATATTTCACGACCGAGGAAGAATCGGTCGGCTAGACAGGACGGAATGCACGATGGCAAACGAATCTCAACCCACGGCCGAGGATCAAGCGGCGGCCGACGCCGAGTCGCTCGCCGCATCGATTGCTGCGGCCGGCGCCCAGGGCGGTTCCTCGATGGACACAGCGGCTGAGCTGGCCGCGGCGAACGATCGGTTCCTGCGCCTGCAGGCGGAAATGCAGAATCTCCGCAATCGCACGTCGCGCGAGATCGCCGACGAGCGGAAGTATGCTGCTCTGCCGGTGCTCCGCGACTTGTTGCCGGTACTCGACAATATCAACCGCGCGATCGAGGCGGCCGAAAAAGCCGGCGAGGCGGACAATTTGCTGGAGGGCTTCCGCCTCGTGCGGCAGCAGCTCGTGACCACGCTCACCAACCACGGCGCCGAAGCAATCAACGCCCTGGGCCAGCCGTTTGACCCCAATTTCCACCAGGCGATTTTGCATCAGCCGTCGAACGAGCCGGCAAACACCGTGACGATGGTCACCCAGGAAGGCTACAAACTCCACGACCGCGTGGTGCGGCCGGCCCAGGTGATCGTGTCCTCCGGTCCGGCGAAGGGTTAGCTAAAAGTGCGCCGGCGAGCCGTTGGCTCGCGGCTAGCGCCTGGCGAGAGACGAAACTCCACTATGCCTACGTACGACTACGAATGTGACGCCTGCGGACACAAGTTCGAGCTGTTCCAGTCGATCTCCGCGCCCGTCGAGAAGAAATGCCCCGAGTGCAAGAAGAACAAGCTCCGCCGCCTGATCGGCACTGGCGCGGCGGTCGTCTTCAAGGGCTCCGGCTTCTACCAGACCGACTACCGTAGCGACTCGTACAAAAAAGCCGCTGACAGCGACAAGCCGGCGAGCGAGTCGAAGAGCGAGTCTAAGTCGGAGTCGAAATCGGACGGCAAGTCGAGCGAGAGCAGCAAGTCCTCAGGCGGCAAGAGCGAGAAGAAGTCTTCGAAGAAGAAGGACTGACGGGCCAGACAAGCGTTACTTCAATTGCTCGTAGAATTGCCGCGGCGAATGGATCGCAATTCCGGCATGTTGGCCAATTGCCAATAGCGCCGCATCGCCAGTCACAAGGCAATCTGCCCCGGCCGCAATCATTGTCCCGAGAATTGGCAAGTCGTCAGCATCGGGGCAAGCGTTCGCGGGCACGTCGGCGGGCGTCACGACCCGCGCATTGTCGCGCAGGAATTTGACGATCTCACGGACACGCGTCGGCGGCATCTTCAGCTTGCTGGCGAGCTTCTCAGCGACTTCGTCGAGTATGAACTCAGAAGTCACCAGTCTGCCGCGGTCGAGGCAAACCGTCATGACTGCTTCGCACAGGCCGCGCGAGGCGAACGCGGCAATGATCACATTGGTGTCCAAGACGACATTCACGAGATCGCCTTGAACACGTCCTCATCCGTGAGAATTCCTTGGGCCTCGGCAAAAGGAAGCGTCTTGGAGCGCAGAGCCTGAAATCGTTCAACGGCCACGTAGCGGCGCAGAGAATCACGCACCAGGTCACTCAGTGGCTGCTGCTTCTGTCGACTGAGCTTTTCCAGTTCGCGGCGGAGCGGTTCAGAGATTCGGACGGTCAATGCGCTCATGTAATACATTGTAATACACCGTCGGCCGAAGTCAACTTCGCTAATGCATCGCCAGTTGCAGCGAGTTCCACGCTTCCGGCAGAGGCGCGGACACATCCACCAGTTCAGGCGTCATCGGGTGCTTGAAACCCAGCTGCCGGGCGTGCAGCGCGATCGCCCGCAGTCGCTCGTCCTCAAATTGCTGGCCGAACGGATGCGTCGCACCATACTGCGTGTCACCCACAACCGCATGCCCGCGCGATGCCGCCTGCACTCGGATCTGGTGCGTCCGCCCGGTTTCGAGTTGAATCTCGAGCCACGTGCCCGCTTCCGTCCGGCCCATGACCCGCCAGTGCATGATGGCGATTTTCCCTCGCGGGTCGTCCGCCGGCACCACGATCGACTGGGCCATGCCGTGCCGCTTGTGGAGGTGATCCGTCCAGGTTCCCTCATCCCCTTCGACCTGTCCCTCGACAAAGGCCCAATAGACCTTCGTCACCGTGCGATTCTCAAACTGGGTCGAAATCCGCTCGGCCGCCCGCACGTGCCGGGCGAACACGATGGCTCCCGACACCGGCCGGTCGAGCCGATGGGGCAGGCCGAGATAGATGTTCCCCTCCTTGCCCTCCCGTTGGCGGTAGAAGTCCTTGACGCGGACTTCCAGGCTATCGATCCCCGCTGGCGCCTGCGTCAGCACGCCAGACGGCTTGTTGATCACCAGCACCGGGCCGTTGTCGTGAAGGATTTCGAGCGGTTCGGACATGCGAGGGCGAGAAACGGTGCGGTTGAATCAACGAGCGACTTGGCCGGTGCGAACCCCATCAGACTGCCGGCTGTCCCCCTTCGCAAGCCAGCCGTAGCGGCACTCTGCCACGAGAGTCTAAAATGCTGGGCTCGGATTCGGCCGCCCTCCTTCCTAGTTGTTTGATACGTCAAAACCATGCCCGCCAGCAAACAGCGCGTCGCCATCCTCGGGGCTTCCGGTTACTCGGCCCTCGAATTGATCAAGCTGCTGTTGCGCCACCCGCACGCTGAAATCACCGCCCTGACTACGCGGCAAACCGAGCCCCGACCCATCGGCGAAGTCCACCCCTCGCTCCTGGGACGCCTCGATCTGGCGCTCGAAAACCTCGACGCCTCAGCAATCGCCGAGCGGGCGGACTACGTCTTTTGCTGCCTGCCGCATGGCGCAAGTGCCGCAGCCGCAAGAGAGCTGTTGCCGCTGGGCAAGAAGGTCATCGACCTGAGCGCTGACTACCGCCTCAGTGACCCGGCCGAATACGCCAAGTGGTACGGACTCCCCCATGCCGACCGCGACAACCTCAAGGACGCTGTTTACGGTCTCCCCGAGCTTTACCGCGATGAAATCCGCTCCGCATCGCTCGTCGCCAACCCCGGCTGTTACCCGACCTCGGCAATCCTGGCACTCGCACCGCTCCTCGAAGCTGGCGTGATCGCGCCAGAGGGGATCATCATCGACTCCAAGAGCGGCGTGAGCGGGGCCGGCCGCGAACCCAAGTCGCATCTCCATTTCCCCGAATGCAACGAGAATTTCTCGGCCTACGGCGTCGGCACTCATCGCCATATGCCGGAAATCGACCAGGTGCTGAGCGACGCCGCTGGAATGAGCGTGGAAACAGTTTTCACGCCCCACCTGGTCCCGATGGACCGCGGCATTCTGTCGACTAGCTACGCCGCGCCCACCCGTGATGTGACGACCGACGAACTGCTGGCAATCTTCCGCGAGTTCTACGCCGGGGAACCGTTCGTCCGCGTGCTCGCTGGCCTACCGGCTACCAAGCACGTCGCTGGCACGAATTTCTGCGACCTCACGGCCCGAGTCGTCCGCGGCCGGGTTGTCGTGCTGTCGGTCATCGACAACCTCGTCAAGGGTGCCTCCGGCGCGGCGGTACAAAACTTCAATCTGATGTGTGGCGTTCCGGAAACCGCGGCGTTATTGTAGTAAATCTGCGCTCTGCATCCTGACCCCCGCATCCTGTTTTGCATGCCCACCCTCCCCCAAGGATTTCGAGCTGGCGGCGTTTATTCGGGCGTCAAACGCAATCCGGATAAGCTCGACCTGTCGCTGGTGGTTTCCGACCGGCCCTGTGTCGGCGTCGGCGTGTATACGCAAAACCTGGTTTCCGCTGCGCCTGTGAACTTCGATCGCTCGCGCACGCCGAGCGATCGCATTCGCTGTGTGGCGATCAATTCGGGCGTCGCCAACGCCTGCACCGGCGAGCATGGTGATCGCGACGCTGCCCAGATGGCCGCTTATGCCGCCGAGGCGTGCGGTGCTCGGGCGGACGAAGCCCTCGTGATGTCGACCGGCGTGATCGGCGACATGCTGCCGCTCGACAAAATTCGCGCCTCGCTCCCCAAGCTCGCCGCCGAGCTTGGCACCGACGATGGCTCGCTCGAACGAGCGGCGCGCGGCATGATGACGACCGACACGGTGCCCAAGCTCCGCGGCCGCACGGT
The DNA here is from genome assembly GCA_050248495.1 of Pirellulales bacterium. GTDB lineage: Bacteria > Planctomycetota > Planctomycetia > Pirellulales > Lacipirellulaceae > DASYDU01. The sequence goes on from JBFWSG010000001.1 coordinate 24,573, forward strand.
GAAGATCGGCGACCACACCGTGACCGTCACCGGCATGGCCAAAGGCGCCGCGATGATCGGCCCCAACATGTCGACGATGCTGGCGCTGGTGATGACCGACGCCGCACTCACCAAGGAAGACGCTCAGGCCGCGCTCTTCGACGCGGTCGACGATTCGTTCAATTGCATCAGCGTCGACGGCCACATGAGCACCAACGACACGGTGCTGCTGGTGGCCAATGGCGCGGCCGGCGGTCCCGTGCTTTCGGGAAAAGCTCTGGCCGAATTCCGTGCAACGCTAGACGAGGTCTGCGAAGACCTTGCCCAGTCGATCCCAGCGGACGGCGAAGGGGCAACGCACCTGATCACCGTCGAGGTCCACGGGTGCCACACGACACAAGATGCTCGACAGGTTGCCAAAACCATCGCTGACAGCCCGTTAGTAAAGACTGCCATTGCCGGCGCTGACCCCAACTGGGGCCGCATCGTTTCCGCGGCCGGGTATTCCGGAGTGCATTTCGATTCGTCGAAGATGACGCTCCATCTTAATGGATTATTGGTGTACGAGCGCGGCGCCCCAGTCGACTACGATGCAGACGCAATCTCCAAGTCGATTGCCGCCGACCGAGATACGAGTGTCGTTCTAATCCTCGAAGAAGGCCGCGCGGCCGCCCGCTTCTGGACGACCGACCTGACGGCAGAATACGTCCGGCTCAACGCGGACTATCACACCTGATTCGTCACGCGCGCTTCGACGATCGCGACCTCGGCGTGAGTCGAGTGGCCGTGCACCGGCGTGTGTCCATGGCAATGCTTGGCGTCCGGGGCGAGGAGGATGCTTAAGATGCCGCCGACGCATACCAGCAGGATGCCGACGACGGACACCCAGTCGAGCGTCGTGTGCCATACGATCCAGCCGATCAGGCCCGAGAAAATCACCACGGAATAGTTGAACGGCGCAATTTGCGACGCTGTCGCGTGCTGGTAGGCCAGGATGATCAAGAGCTGCGCGACGGCCATGAACACGCCCACGCCGATCAGGTAGGCCCATTCTTCGCGCGTTGGTGTCGTCCACTGGAAAGCGGCAAACGGCAGCGTGGCCAGCGACGCGATGGCGAAGTAATAAAACAGGATCGTATCCGGTTGGTTCTGGCCCGAGAGCTTGTTGACGCTGACCAGGGCGATCGCCGAGAAGAGCGCTGCCGAGAGTGCGATGAGTGCCGACGGGTTCGTGAGCAGTTCCGGCCCGGGCTTAATGATCAGCACGACTCCCACGAAGCCCACAAGCAGGCTGATCCCCACGGCGGGCGTGATCGGCGTGCGGTTCCATAAAAGGGCCACGAGCGGGATAAAGAGCGGTGCAGCGTTCACGAGCAGCACGGCGTCAATCAGCGACATCTCCTTCACGGCCCAGAAATACAGCACTTGTGACAACAGGCCGGCGAGTGCTCGCGCCACGTGCAGCGGCAACTGCGTCGTCTTGAGATCCGCGATGCCGTGTCGCAGCGTCCACGGCAAGAACAGCACCAGGCTGATGAAGCTCTGAAAGAAGCTGATCGTCGCGGTCGACACACCGGAGGCCGCCTTACCGAACGCGCTCATCACCGCGACGCAAAAGAACGCGGCCACGATTAGCACGATGCCCAGAAACAATTGCCGCGTCATGCTATCGTCTCGCTTCCTGCATCCGAAAGGGTGGCTGGGGTCGAGCTTCAGCGAGCCCCCAGAAGTGACGAACTGGGGGCTCGGCCGAACCTCGACCCCAGCCACCGTGGCGACACACTACCCGGCGAACTCTGCCTCGGGGAGGCCGCGTACACCTACGTCCGCCGCGAACAAGCTGCCCGACAAAGGATACTGCGCGATTTGCTCCGGCGTGAGCGTTTCCCGGGCCGTCGTGATGTAAAGCGTGTCGAGCTTTTCACCGCCGAAAGCACAGCCGCACGGGCGCAGTACCGGCAGTTCCACTACCCGTTCGACCTCACCACCGGGCGTGTACCGCACGACGCGGCCCACCGCGTTGTGCACACTCCATACGTGCCCTTCGGCGTCGACCGTAAGCCCATCGGGAAAGCCTGGCCCCTTCGCATCGAGCGAGGCAAACACGCGCCGATTCGACAACTTCGCGCCGCCCGCGTCGAAATCGTACGCAAAGATCGCGTATCGAAAACTCTCGGTGAAATACATCGTGCGATTGTCGGGGCTCCAGCCCATGCCGTTGGCGCAGATCACGTCCGTCTGGTGGCAGGTGATCGTGCCGTCCGGATCGAGTCGGTAGAGCGCCCCGCAGGCGGCGTCCCAGTGGACGTCGCCCATCGTGCCCGCCCAGAACCGCCCCTCGCGATCGCATTTCGCGTCGTTGAACCGATTATCTGGCTTGTCGGCTTCCGGGTCGTTGAGATACGTAAGTTGGCGCGAGGCGAGATCAAAGAACGCGAACTTCTTCCGCAGCGACAGCACAAGCCCGCCGGCCGAACGCACCGCGAGCGCCGTCACCGGGTGCGGCAAATCAAACGCATCGCTCTGCCGCGTCTCCGGCCAGAACCGATGAATCGTCCGCCCCGTGATGTCGACCCAATACAACACCCGCTCGCGCGGACACCACACCGGCGATTCGCCGACGATGGCCTCTTCCCGCAGCACGCATTCGGCCGAAATGACTTGCATCGACGAGAGTGTACTTAGATTCGACCGAAGAAAGAATGGCAGAGCAATATTTGCTATGGCAATCGTCCGGCAGCGATCAACGATGCCCGCTCTAACAATCTTTCGGGTGAATTGAATTGCAGAAACTCGGCCGTGGCACGGCCGCACGTCGTACGACCGACAAACTCGTTGCCAGCAATCCCAAAATGGTCAACCCACGCCTGGGTGCGAGGATTGAATAGCCTGACAAACTGTTGCGACCGTGGATCAATAGTTCCAATATCGCTCGCCTTCCGCCGATTACAGGGCAGGCAACAAAGTGCCAGATTGCGCAAATCAGTCGCACCCCCATGCTTGATCGCAACAACGTGATCTACTTGATGCCGCGCAGCCGAATCATCTTCGTGGACCAAGCAGTATTCGCAGCGACCGTTTGCCCGCCGGAAGACTTCACGGCGCATCTCGGCAGTCGGTCGGCTCACGGCTGCTTCGTCTCACGCATTCGCGCTTTCAACAAGCGCACCACATGCTCGAACTGCTCAAACGCATCCAATTCTGCCGACTCGTGCGGCTTGAGCGAGCCATCTCGATTCTTGGACAACAGATCGTCCAATCGTTGTTGCTTCTCATCAGATAGATGAAAAGTTAGCACATCGTCCGCCTTGGCGTTTCGCGCCAAGAGATCGACGAGTTCGTCGTAAACCGGTGTTTGTTCGACGGTTGACATCGTGGGAGAGACGCCGATTCAGAAGATGCGTTAAGCCAATTATACTATCGGCAGTACAAATGGCAAAAACCGTAGATTCCAACGGAATTGCCGAGCGAGCTCGCTCACTTCAACTCTTTGTCACCGCCAGCAGAAAGCTCGGTTTGAGCGGCTCGAAGGTGAAGCGGTCCAGCTGCTCCATGCCGCGGGAGAGGTTGATCATCCAGACGTGCAGATTCGAAGATTTCTGGCCGAGCGTGTGGCGGAGCTCGGCGAGGTGGTCGATGCTCGTGGTGTTCACGACCAGGCGGCCGCCTTTACGGAGTCGGGCGTACGCGGCTTCCGTGAGACGCAGTACTTCGCGCCCCGCGCCGGCGATAAATACCGCGTCCGGATCGGTTAGCTCTTCAAACGCTTCCGGCGCCCGACCCAGCACTGCGTGTACATTCGCCACCCCAAAGCGCTCGGCGTTTTCGCGGATCAGCGCATGCTCGGCGGCGTCCATTTCGATGGCATAGACGTTGCCGTCGGTCGCCATTTGCGCTGCTTCCATGCTCACCGAACCGCTTCCCGCACCGACGTCCCACACCGTGCTCGACGGGGCGATGTCCATCTGCGCAAGCGCCATCGCTCGCACCTCGGCCGGCGTGAGCAGGCCCATTTGCGGCTTCGACTGCAGGAATGCTTCGTCCGGATTGCCAAACAACCTGCGGCCAATCGCCTCGCTCGGCCGGTCCGGCGCGTTCGGATCTCGGACCAGGATCATTACGTTGAGGGGGTCGAACTTCTGGGCGGCAATTTCTTTCAGTGAGCCGCGGGTCACTCGCTCATCGCGGGCGCCAAGATTCTCGCAGACGTAAGCCGTGAAGTAGTCGATCTTGCGCCCCGACAGGGCCTTCGCCACCTCCGCCGGGCCGCACTGGTCCGTCGTGAACAGGCCGACTTTCTGAGCCGTGCGAATCTTTTCGAGCACCGCGTCAAGCGGGTGATTGGCGAGATTGGTAAGGTAGGCCTCCTCCCACGTCTCCATCACGCGGGCGAACGCCAGCTGCATGCTCGACACGTGCGGCACGACGACGAACCGGTCCTTGCCCAACCGTTCGCTCACATAGCGGGCGAGCCCGTAGAACAGCGGGTCGCCGTGCACGAGCATCACGACGCGCTTGTTGCCTGCCGACTCCAAAAGCTTTACCAGCTGGTTGAGATCGGTCGGCAAGGCCTTCTGCTCAGCTTTCGAGCCCTCCGCAAACGACAGCGTCCGCTCGGTACCCAGCAGCAACTCGGATGAGGTGATCAATTCGCGCACATTCGCCGACATGGCCGCGAGGCCGTCGTCGCCGATGCCAATGACGTGAATTTTCGAGGGCATGTCCCCCAATATACCAAACGCTAGCGCCGTCGCTCAGGCCAAATGTCATGCCGCGTTGGCGTTGTCGGCGACGGCGAAGGTCCTGAAGTGCGGCGTTAACTCTACGTGATTCGGCGTGGCCGCCGACGTTAACGATCGGGCGCTGTGCGACGCGACAATTATTCCGCCACGTAGCACCGCAGTGAATGATGATCCAAGAGGATCGGCCCCGAGGTTGGCGGCGGCGGGCCGTCGGCGCCGGGATACACGTCGCCCGGCGAGTCGGCTGCCGTGTCGACGAACAGCCGCCATTTGCGCCCCGAGGCGACCTTCGGCACGGCGAACGGCTGCGGCTGACCGCCGGAGTGCATCATGATCATCACCGGCCGGGCTTCGGCGTCGCCGTTGAGTCCGCTGCGGCCGAGCACCGCGGTGAGGCTGTGATACACGCAGTGCCAATCGACCGTCTTGCCGTCCGTGCCGTACCAACTGATATCGGGCAGCTGCCCCGGCTTCTCGGCCGTGCCGGTGAGGAACGTCGGCCGCCGCACGTTCGGCTGCTTCCGCCGGAACGCGATCAGCGATTGCACAAACCGCAGCATCTCGTCGTTGCGCTCCACCAGCCGCCAATCGAACCAGCTCGTGGCGTTGTCCTGGCAATAGGCGTTGTTGTTGCCACGCTGCGTGCGCTTCACCTCGTCGCCGAACACGATCATCGGCACGCCCTGGCTCAACAGCAGCGACGAGAACATGTTCTTGATCTGCCGGTCGCGGAGGCGGGTAATCGCCTTGCGACGCGTCGGACCCTCGATGCCGTAGTTCGCGCTGTAGTTGTTGTTGTCGCCGTCGCGGTTCTCCTCTCCGTTGGCCATGTTGTGCTTCCGCTCGTACGTCACGAGATCGTTGAGCGTGTAGCCGTCGTGCGAAGTGATGAAGTTGATGCTGTGGTACGGCTGCCGGCCGCTCGGCTGGTAGAGGTCGCTCGACCCCGCGAGCCGCGTCGCCATCGGGCCCGTGAGCCCGAAGTCGCCTCGCCAGTAGCGCCGGATGTTGTCTCGGTAGTGGCCATTCCACTCGGCCCAACGCTGCGTGGCAAACGAGCCGACCTGGAACGCGCCGGCCGCGTCCCATGCCTCGGCGATGATCTTGGTGTCGGCAAGCATCGGATCTTCGGCGATCAACTCGACGAGCGGTGGATTCGGCACCAGCTCGCCCTTCCTGTTGCGGCTTAAAATCGACGCCAAATCGAAGCGGAAGCCGTCGACGTGGTAGTTGTGGACCCAGTGCCGCAGGCAATGGAAGATCATCTCGCGGACGATTGGGTGATTGCCGTTCACCGTGTTGCCGCAGCCGGAGTAGTTCTTGTACCCGCCGTCCTCGGTGAGCATGTAATAGACTTTGTTCTCCAGCCCCTTGAACGTGAAAGTGGGGCCGTGCTCATTGCCCTCCGACGTGTGGTTGAACACGACGTCGAGGATCACCTCGATACCGGCCGCGTGCAGTTCGCGGACCATCTCCTTGAACTGCCGAACCTGGTCGCCGGGCGTCGTGCCTTCCATGTAGCCGCGGTGGGGCGCGAAAAAAGCCATCGGGTCGTAGCCCCAATAGTTCGAGCGCTCGCGCTTCGAACCGTCGGCTTCTTCCGTGGGATACTCGTGCACCGGCATCAGTTCGACCGCCGTGACGCCCAGCGACTTCAAGTACGGAATTTTCTCGATCACGCCTAGGTACGTGCCCGGGTGCTCGGCCTTGCTGGTGGCGCTCTGCGTGAAGCCGCGAACGTGCATCTCGTAGATGATCGTCTCCGAGAGGGGTCGCTTGATGTGGCGGTCTCCCTGCCAGTCGAAGTGGTCGTCGACCACGACGCACTTGGGCGGGCGGACGATGCCGTCGGTGTGCGGCAGGAAGCCACCGGCGAGCGCCCGGGCATAGGGGTCAATCAGCCGCGCATCGGCCTTGAACCGCTGGCCGTGGTGCGGCTCGAACGGGCCGTCGGCCTGGAAGTGGTAGAGCTGGCCCGACACAAGGCCCGGAACGAACACACTCCAGATGTCGCCCCAGCGATCGGCCACGGGGCAGAAGTCGATCACGCGGCTCGGATCGAGGTCGTTCACCGTGTCGTAGAGCAGCACCCGCATCGACGTCGCCGAGCGACTGAATACGACGAACTGCACGCCGCCGTCCCGTAAGACGGCGCCGTACGGCAACGGATAGGCAAAATCGGTCCAGGAAGGGGTCGTCTTGCGATTCGACTTGGGCATCACGACGAACACGCGGCGGGCGAGGAAATTCGTAGCGGTCGTAAGCATCGGGAGGCAGACTCGTGTAGAAGGGGCTTGGGAAAATCTGCAGTAGCGCGAAGACCCAAGCCGACGGTCCTGTCGGTTATTCGGCTGCCCTGCCGCACGTGGGCGCTTTCGCGCCGCCCTTACCCTTCGACACCCGCCACAAGTCTACTTCAATGCGGCAGACATCCTACCGCAGAGCTTCGCCTCTTAGAATCCTTGTTTCGAGCGGCGCGAGCGTTTCAATGGGCACAACACGTGCAAGGAGTTGGCGTCGGCGGCCACGCCGAATCCACGCCACTGGCAATTTCACTGCAAAGAATTCGTCATTGCCGACGACGCCAACCGCGGTGAACCGCTCGCCCCCTTCCCCCTTCCCCCCTTCTGCCTTTAATCTGGGTCGCATGGCGAAAGCGACCTACAAAGACTCCGGCGTGGACCTGGCGGTTTATGAGGAATCGATGGCCCGGCTGCCGCGGCTGTTGCGGCGGACCCACACGCCCCGGGTGCTTCCCAATGAGGGCGGTTTTGCGGGCCTGTTTCAACTCGATTTCGCGCCGGGACTCTTCGCCCGCAACTACCAGGAGCCGGTGCTCGTCTCCGGCACCGACGGCGTCGGCACCAAGCTCAAAGTCGCCCAGCTCGCCGGTCGGCACGACACGGTCGGCATCGACCTGGTGGCGATGTGCGTCAACGACATTCTCTGCTGCGGGGCCGAGCCGCTGTTCTTCCTCGACTACGTGGCGATGTCGCACGACGATCCGCAGCTCTTGGAAGCGATCGTTAAAGGCATCAGCGATGGCTGCGTCGAGAGCGACATGGCGCTAGTGGGCGGCGAGACGGCGATCATGCCCGATTTGTACGCCCGCGGCGACTACGACCTGGCGGGTTTCTGTGTCGGCGTCGTAGAAAAGGCAAAGGTGCTCGATGGCTCGACCATCTCACCTGGCGACGTCGTGATCGGCGTTGCCTCGAACGGCCTCCACTCGAACGGCTACAGTCTGGTGCGGAAGATTGTGTTCGATATCGGACAATTGAAGGTCGGCGATCATGTGGACGCGCTCGGCACGACGGTGGCCGACGCGCTCCTGCGGCCGACCACCATTTACACTCGTCCCCTACGGAGCGTGCTCACACACTATAAAGTGAAGAGCGTGGTCCACGGCGTCGCTCACATCACGGGAGGCGGATTGCACGAAAACCTGGCCCGCATCCTGCCGCCCGGCATCGGCGTCACGATTGACCGCGGCAGCTGGCCTGTGCCGCCAGTGTTCACCTGGTTACAACAGCTGGGCGTAGTCGATGACGCAGAGATGCACCGCGTTTTCAATATGGGTATCGGGCTCACTCTCGTCGTGAGCCCTTACTACGCGGAGAGTATTCGCGACCAGCTAGCCGCTGGCGGCTTAGCATCCTGGCTCATCGGCCGCGCCGTCGCCGGCAATCAAGAAGTGGCCTGGGCGTAAGCGCCTCGGTGACGCTCGCGCGCGCATTAATTTCTGCGCTCCAACGCAGGTTCATTCCATCGATATCGGAGTCGAGCGTCCCGGACGGAGTGGAATCGTGCGACCGTGCCAGCGAAATTCGCCCGGGACCGCGTCGGGCAGTGCGATCGCTCCGGTGCACTTGCCGGTGGCCGCATCAAAGCTGAGTCCCCCGACGATTTCCCCTTGCGGGTGCGGCATCCGCACCCGCATCGCTTCTAGACTGCCCGGGCTAGGTTCGATGACAACCGTCGCGAATCCGGGCGACGCAGGCCGCACTCCAAACAACGAGGCCCGCGCATGATACAGCGGATGGCTCCCCCAGGCGTGACAATCCGATCGTGTCGGCTCGGGATGCTCGATCGGTGTTTTGAGCCCCAACTCGTCCAGGTTCTTCCACATGTCCCAGCGCTTCACGATTTCGTCCCCCCGGCCATGCCGCGCCAGCGCCTCGAACAGATAAAACGAAAAGTAGATCGAGCAGCGCTTCAAATCGGACGCTTTCAGCATGGCCGCGAGACACTGCGCTTCCTGCTCTTCTGCCAGCACTCCGCTCAAGATCGCCAGGCACTGCGCGTGCTCGCTGAACTCCTGGTGGGCCAGATCGTCCGCCAGCAGCTGCCGCTCTGGGACCCAGAAGCGTTCGACAATCCGCTCTCCCAACTGCCGCGCCAAATCGCGATTCCGCTTCGCCAGCGCGGCCTCGCCATGCGCTTCTTCCACCTCGGCGGCATTCAACAGGGCCTGGACCAGGTGTAAATTCACGATGCTCGATTTGCCTGCCTTGGCCGCCGGCGGATTGCCGACCACCCATCCGTCGACCCAATCCACAAACGGCCAACCGGGCAGCGGGCCCAGCAAACCGTCGTCCTCCATCAGCGTCAAGAAACGATCGATCGTCCCCCGCATCGCCGGCAGCCGCTCGTGGACCCACGCCGGATCGTCTCGCCAATAGGTAAAATCGCGCACCATGCCGACCCAAATCAGCGCAAACGTGGGCGACAGCTGCGGCGTGCGGCTCGGGTAATGCTCCGCCGCCAGGTCCCACAACGACGTCGACCAGTCGAACAATTCGATTGCCCGTTTCGCCAGCCGCGTGTCCGCTGTCATCGCATAGGTGGTCAGCAGCTCGACCCGCGTGTCGCCCACGTACATCAACTGCTCGTAATACGGACAATCCATGTAAGTCTCGTGAGCGCAGGCCTGCATGCCACGCACCATCAAACCTTGCGTACGGTCGAGCCGCTCGTCCGACGAAGCGAATTCGCCCGCGTCTTCGAGCGGATAGCGCGTCTGCAGAAAGTCGAACCGCTTGATCGCGAGCGGCTCGTCGGCGGTCCGCACCGTCAACAGCACATACCGCCCGGCGCGCCACCACCACGTCCGAAATGCCTCTTCATTGCCGCTGGCGATGAACGTGTCGGCCACGCCGTGAAATGCCTTGTTCACGACCTCGTTGCGCGATCCTTTCGAGCGGCTCGCCTTGCCGTCCGCATCCACGTTGTAAAGCGACTCGGCCCAAGCGATGCGAGCCGACGCACCTTTCCCGCCCGCAAGCGTCATCCGCGGATAGGCGGTGCAATAGTCTTCCAAATCGAACAGCACGCGCACTTCCGAGTTTGCCGGCAAAACGACTTCGCTTTTGCCGCGCGCGAGCCCCTGCCATCGGTCCTGTTCCGAGCTGTCGCCGTCCTTTGCCCGAATCACCAAAGGCTCCGATTGGTCGCCGTCGACGACCGCCCGCACCCTGCCTAAGTCGCGCGGCTCAAGCTTTTGATCCGGCATCGGCGATGGATGCAGCCGCCACCCGGTACGCATGAGCCCGAACGCATTGTCGTCCAGCGGCGGCGCGATGACAGCCAGCCGCATCTCCGCGACGCGACTTCGTTCGCGGGCGTCGATCGTTTGCTCTCGGCCCACAAAATCGGGCGGCGGCCCCGGCTTAAACGACCAGCCATCCACCCGCCGCGCCTGCCACGCCCCCACGCCCGTATTCAATTTACTCGCCAGCGGCCCTTCCGCTGCCAACAAGAACCCACCTCGGTGCGTCGCCTGGGCACACGGCGCATCGTCGCCGATCCAGGCCACAGTCGCCTTGAACCGATGCTTCCCCGCCGGCAAACGCAGCCGATAAGTCGCGAACGCCCAGTGCCCCACGTCCGACCGATCAGGGCCCAGCGACATGAGCTCCCCGTCGAGGAAAAGCTCGTACCGCTGATCGGCCGTCACGTGCACGACGACTTCCGTCGCTTCCGCGACTTCGAACTCATTCTCGAATTCGAGTACCAGCTTCTCATCGACGCCGGCGCCCTCGGCCCAGATCCAGGCCGCCTTCTCGATCTCGTACAGACGCTGGATATTTCCGTCCTGAGGCACGCTCGCCGCCGGCGTCGCCAGCCGCTCCCACGCCGGAACATCGGCGCTCGCTGAACAAGGCCGCGCTGCCAACAGCAGCACGAACGACAAAAAAATCTGCCAGCGCTCGCCCATCAAATCTTCGCGTCGCCCCCTTAACCAGTCACCAGTCCCACCTCACCCCCGCCGCGCCGCCTCGATCGCCGCGATATCGATCTTTCCCATCGTCATCATCGCCTCGAACGCCCGCTTGGCGGCCGCCGGATCGGGATCGACAATCGCCTGCGTCAGGGCCACCGGCGTAATCTGCCACGACAAGCCCCACTTGTCCTTGCACCATCCACACGCGCTCGCCTCCCCGCCATTGCCGATGATCGCATCCCAATACCGGTCCGTCTCGGCCTGATCCTCGGTCGCCACCTGAAATGAAAACGCCTCGCTGTGCTTGAAAATTGGCCCGCCATTGAGACCGAGGCAGCGAATCCCCAGCACCGTGAACTCAACGGTCAGCACGTCCCCTTGCTTGCCCGAGGGATAATCGCCCGGCGCTCGGTGCACCGCATCGACCGACGAATCGGGAAACGTCGCGGCATAAAACCGCGCTGCCTCTTCGGCATCCCCGTCATACCAAAGACAAATCGTGTTCTTCGCCAATTTCGACATATGATCTCTACCCGCTAGTAGCCTCCCATATTAACGATGGTGCACTCAAATCCGCACCGTACGTCCGCACAGCTGCCGCTTTAGTTTCACTCGTTGTTATTCCGTCCCGATTAGACCGAAGGCTCTGAACCACATCAAGCAAAAGGCGGTCCGCTTCAAAAATCTGGGCTCAAGACGGTAGCTTCCGTCTAATAACAAGCTCTCCACGCCGAATTGTCATGCATGTCGCACATCTTTCGCATATCGATGTTGCCTGTCACACTCCTTGTCAGCACGTTTCTCGTCGGAATTGCCGGACTGGCGAACCATGCGGAAGAAACCGGCGCGCCATTTCGTTTCGAGGAGCACCCCGTCGAGTTCCACAACCAGGACGTGAAGCTTGTCGGAAGCCTGATCTTGCCGATTAGGGAACGACCGGTTCCGGCCGTAGAGTTCGTCCATGGCGCAGGCCCACAGACTCGGGAGCCGTACCGCGAGGTAGCCGAACACTTCGCGAGTCAGGGTATCGCCGCCTTGATCTACGACAAGCGCGGCGTGGGCCAATCGGGCGGCGACTACGAGGGTATCGCTCCTTATGAGAACCTGGTCAATGACGCTCTTGCCGCGGTCGCCTTCCTGGACGAGCGCACTGAAATCGCGCCGTCACAGATCGGCATCTGGGGACTGAGTCAGGGCGCCTACATCGGCGCCGCCGCGGCCTCCCGGACGGACGACATCAAGTTCATCATCGCCGCGGGAGCATCCGCCGCACACGGTACGAAATTCTACTATCGTGACAACCTGTTCCAGCGGTATGGGCTCTCAGATACCTTGCGCGACGTGGCCGAGAAGACTCAACTTACTCAGGATACTTTGCCCTATCTGTTGCGAAACGAATCCTTTTTCGCGTCATTTCTACCGCGGTCGTATCCGCCACCCGACAAGTTCGTGCATCCCGCCTGGAGCCGCGTCCACCAGCCGGTGCTCGTGATGTGGGGACAGCTGGATCAGCATCAACCGGTCGGTGAAAGCATCCTGGGTTTGAAGAACTCGCTGGCCCAGGCCGACAATCCAAACTGGACGATGATCATTCTCCCGCGTGCCAATCACGATCTGGGAGCTTCCGAAACTGGCGAGCTGCACCGCGGTTGGCACGGCTATGCGCCGGGCGCCTTGCAAACGATGACCGATTGGGCCCACCAGGCAATCGACGACCCTGCGCTGCTCGAGAGCATGAAACAGGTGGGCTCCGCCCAGGAAAAAGGCGTACTCGCCAAGTTGGTACGCTACGAGAAGTTTCGCTGGTATAGCCATTGGACCGTCCAGGCCACTCTGTTGCTTCTCTTTCTCGTTAGTTTTCTGGCCAACACGATCGGGGGTGTGCGATACGGCTGGCGCCGCCTACTCCACCGTCACGACGGCGCAACGGCGCCCCCAACAGACAAGCTGTTAAGTTTCAAACGCGCACTCTCCGCCCTCAACCTGCTAATACTGATGGCATTCACGATCACCGTGCAATTGGTTTTCGACCAAATGTTCCCCCGCTGCCCCGCCGTCCTGATGTACCTGCCGCTCTTGGGAACCATCTCGGCGCTTGCCACCGTTGCCCTGCTGATCGCTCTCGCCACAACTCGCCGCGGCCAAATGACGGCGCGGAGCGGAATCCGCTGGAAATTCGACGTCCTCTGCCTGATTCTGTTCGTGCCGTATCTGTACTACTGGAACCTGATCGGCTTGCATTTTTGACGACCACCACTATCGCCGCTCACCTACTCCTCTACTTCCCCCGACCCACCATTGCCGCCACCCACACCGGCACGTACGGCGGAATGCAACCCTTCGACACCGGCCAGTCGCGGTACAGTCCGATCTTTTCGCCAATCGCCACAGCCCGCTTCCGCAACTTGGCGTCGTGGATGCCGATCGCCCCCAGCGTGTTGTTCATCGTCCACTGCACCTCCGGCTTCGCCTTCGGCAATTCCTTTTCAATCCGGTCAAGTAAGGCCGCGAGATCGAGCCCATCCCCGCCCTTGTTGATCCGGTTCGCCGTGAGATTCCACCCCGCTCGCGCCGCCCAGCGATCCTTCGCCTTCATCCATTTCTCCCGCAGCGCATCCTTCTCCGGATGCTGCGCGACGACATAAGCGTTGAGCCAGTCGGCCACTTGTGCACACGTCGTCGCTCGAGTGAGCGCGTCGAGTTCGCTGGCGGAGAGCGAATCTGGCTTGATCAGAAGGGTCGCGAGCAGCTGCGCCTCGACGTTCCCAGTCCCCCACAACTGGAGCGCGAACGCCTGATCCGCCTTGATTTTCTTCGCCAGCGCCCGAACATCGCCCAGCTTCACGCCAAATTGATTGTCCGGCGCCCCCGCCTTCGCGTTATGCTTTCGCCGCGCGTCGTCGCCGAGCGACTCGAGTTGTGCGAGAATTTCTTTGACTGTCATGCCGACGATTATAGGCAACTGTTTGCATGACAACCACGACCCTCGTTCGCTAAGACGTCAATCGTGCAATCAGGGTCGCCGCCCCAGCCTTACGACGCCTCGCCCACCATCCTCAGCCAATAACCGCACGTCTCGATGGCATTTCTAAGCTGAACTGCTGCGGCGTTTCGGCTATACTCTTCCGCTGAGGACGCCAGCAGAGTGACCAGCGGAATCCTTCGCGCTGCTTGCGCCGTCAACCCTTTCAGCATTCGCCATGAAGCCGATTCGTCGACTACTGATTGCCAATCGCAGCGAAATTGCCATCCGGGTCTCGCGCAGTGCCCATGAATTGGGAATTCGCACGGTCGCCATTTACTCCTACGAGGATCGCTACGCCCTGCATCGCTTTAAGGCGGACGAAGCCTACCTGGTCGGCGAAGGTGGCCGGCCACTGCAAGCCTACATGAAGTTCGACGACATCGTCGCGCTAGCCGTCGAACGAGAAATCGACGCCATCCATCCTGGTTACGGCTTCCTGTCCGAGAACGCGGATTTTGCCCAGGCCTGCCGCGACGCGGGCATCACTTTCGTCGGCCCTCGCACGGAGCTGTTGCAAAAGCTCGGCGATAAGATCGCAGCCCGCGCCGTCGCCAAGCAGGTCGGCGTGCCGGTGCTCGGCGGCAGCGACACGCCCATCGCCTCGGTCGCCGATGGACTAGAGACCGCCGAGGCGCTCAAGTTCCCTGTGATCCTTAAAGCTGCGCACGGCGGCGGCGGCCGCGGCATGCGCGTCGTCGAGCAGGCAAAGGAATTTGCCGACGCCTTTGATACGGCGCGCCGCGAATCGCAAAGCGCGTTTGGGAGCGATGAGATCTTCGTCGAAAAGTTCATCTCACGGGCACGCCACATCGAGGTCCAACTGCTCGGAGACAGCCACGGCAACCTGGTTCACCTGTGGGAGCGCGACTGCTCGGTGCAGCGCCGGCATCAGAAAGTGGTGGAAATCGCCCCTGCGCCGAACTTGTCCGGCGAGGTGCGCCAAAAGATTTGCGATGCCGCCTTGGCGATCGGCCGCGCCGTCCGCTACGACAACGCCGGCACGGTCGAATTTCTAGTCGATGCGGACACCAACGAGCTGTACTTCATCGAGGTCAATCCTCGCATTCAAGTTGAGCACACAATCACCGAAGAAGTGACCGGCGTAGACATCGTGCGATCGCAGCTCTTGATCGCCCAGGGAGAGCGACTCGACGGCCCGCTGATTGGCCTTCCGGCACAAGACCAGATCGCCACGCAGGGCTTTGCGATTCAGTGCCGCGTGACCACGGAAGATCCGTCGAACAAATTCATGCCCGACCACGGCCGACTCACCGCCTATCGCTCCCCGGGCGGCATGGGCATTCGGCTCGACGCCGGCACCGCCTTTTCCGGCGCCGTCGTCACGCCCTTCTACGACTCCCTGCTCGTGAAAGTCACTTGCTGGGGCCGCAACTTCCTCGAAGCCGTCGGCCGCACCGAGCGCTGCCTGCAGGAGTTCCGCATCCGCGGCGTGAAGACCAACATTCCGTTCCTCATCGGCCTCGTGCACAACCCAACTTTCCTGGCCGGCAACTGCACGACCCGCTTCATCGACTCGACGCCCGAGCTGTTCGAGTTCACTCCCCGCCGCGACCGCGCGACCAAACTTCTGCAGTACATCGGCGAGGTGATCGTCAACGGCCAGGCGAGCGTCAAAGACGCGCCGCGCGCTTCGCGCCGCGTTCCCGCCCAAGTTCCGACCTTCGACACATCGGCCCCGCTCCCCGAGGGCACGCGCGACCGCTTCAAGAAACTCGGCGTCGAAAAGTTCTGCGCCTGGGTCCGCGAACAAAAGCCGCTCTTGTGGACCGACACGACCATGCGCGACGCCCATCAATCGCTGCTGGCTACGCGCGTGCGGACCTACGACCTCTTGGCGATCGCCGACGTGTACGCCCGCAACTGCGCCGGCCTGTTCTCGCTCGAAATGTGGGGCGGTGCCACGTTCGATACCTCGATGCGGTTTCTCAAGGAGTCCCCCTGGCAGCGCCTCGAGCAGCTCCGCGAACGGATCCCCAACATCCTGTTCCAGATGCTGCTGCGGGCCTCGAGCGCCATGGGATACGCGAACTATCCCGACAACGTCGTCCGCGAGTGCGTTCGGCAATCCGCTGCCGCCGGCATCGACGTCTTCCGCATCTTCGACGCGCTCAATTGGACGCCGAACATGCGCGTGGCGATGGAGGCCACGATCGAGGCCGGCGGAATCTGCGAGGCGGCCATCTGCTACACGGGCGACATCCTCGACCCGCACCGACCGAAGTACAACTTGAACTACTACGTCAAGCTGGCGCGAGAACTCAAATCGCTCGGTGCACATATCCTCGCCATCAAGGACATGGCCGGTTTGTGCAAGCCGCACGCGGCCGCCAAACTGGTCAAAGCCCTCCGCGAGGAAACGGGCCTTCCGATCCACTTTCACACGCACGACACCGGCGGCGTGCAGGCCGCCGCGATTCTCAACGCCGCTCAGGCAGATCTCGATATCGCCGACGCCGCGTTGGCATCGATGTCCGGCGGCACGTCGCAGCCGAATCTCAACACGCTCGTCGAAGCCCTGCGAAATACACCCCGCGAAGGCAGCCTCAATGGCGCCGTCCTCGACGCCATCTCCGAATATTGGCGCGAGGCCCGCGAGTTCTACACACCCTTCGAAAGCCCCGTGCTCGCCGCCGGCTCCGACCTCTATCAGCACGAGATGCCCGGCGGTCAATATACGAACCTGTTCCAGCAGGCCACGGCTCTGGGTTTGTCGTCCCGCTGGCCGGAGGTTTGCCGCATCTATGCCGACTGCAATCAGCTGCTGGGCGATATTGTGAAGGTGACGCCCACCTCAAAAGCGGTAGGCGACATGGCGCTGTTCCTGGTGGCCAACGACTTGAGCGCCGCCGACGTCATGAAAGGCGATCGCGAAATCGCGTTTCCACGATCGGTCCTCGATCTGCTCGGCGGCCGCATGGGACAAGTCGATGGCGGCTTCCCACCTGCTGTCCGCGACCGCATCCTGCGTCGAGAAAAGCCGTTGGAAGGTCGCCCCGGCGAGAGCATTCCCCCGGCCGATCTCGTCGCCACGCGGGCCAAAGTCGCCAAAATGGTCGAAGGCGAGGCGACCGATCAGGATGTCGTCTCCTATCTGATGTACCCGCAAGTGTTCGAGCAACTGGCCGATCATCAGCGGCAATTCTCCGATGTCAGCGTGCTCCCCACGCCCGTCTTCCTGTACGGCATGCTTCCGGCCGAGGAGTTTGCTGTCGACATCGAGCCCGGCAAGACTCTGATCATCAAGTTCCTCACCGTCGGCGAAGCGCGGCCGGATGGCACGCGGAGCGTGTTCTTCGAGCTCAATGGCCAGCCGCGCGAAGTCACCGTCATCGACCACTCGTTGCAGAGCGTCGATGTGGGCCGCCTCAAGGCTGACCCCAAAAACCCCAAGCAAATCGGCGCGATGTTTCCGGGCCTCGTGATCATGGTCGCAGTGAAACCGGGCGACCAGGTCGCGGTGGGACAGAAACTAGCCATGCTCGAAGCGATGAAAATGGAAGCCACCATCACTGCGGAGACTGCCGGGGAGGTCGCCGACATGCACGTCGTCCCCGGCACCCAAGTTGAAACCGGCGACCTCCTGTTCACGCTATCGTGAAACCGCCAGCCCCCCCTGCCACTGCGCTCACCCGTCGCCGCCACCCTAAACCACCGACGGACTAGTCGCTTCAGCGACCAGTGTTCAGCCTCCACCGCCGACTCACCTACCCAGCGGCCCTTCGACCAAAATACTGAAACGCCCGCGAAGAATTATTGTTCATCGTCTGAACGATAAATTCCTCGTGGTGCAGTTGTTCAAACGGCGCAAACAGGCGGCGAATCCAATCCTCATCGTGATGGCGCATGACCCCTCCGTCCTCCAACTGGAAAACTCCTCGCACGCCGAATTGGTTTTCAAAGCGGTCGTACCTCGCCACGTTCCTCGCATCGCTGTTGAGATACAGATCGCTGACGTAGAGGAGTCCGCCGGGCCGCAGCAGGCGTTGACACTCCGCCAGCAGTCTCGTCTGATCGTCGTCACTCGGAATGCAGGTAAGGACCGCAAAGAGCAGGATGGCGTCAACGCTGAGTGCCGGCTCATTGAGGTCCGTAATTTGCCGAAACTCCAGCTGCGGATGCTCACGTTTCGCCCGGGCGATCATTCGCGCCGACGCATCGACCCCCAGCAGATTGGCGTAGCCCGCGCCATGCAGCTCGGCCAGGATGCGACCGTATCCGCAGCCCCAGTCGACGATCTGCTCCTCGAGACCGACCAGCGACCGAAACACACCGAGATTCAACGGATGGTTGAACACCTTGCTATCGGCGACTTGATCCCAATATTCGCTCTGCAAGGTGGCGTCCTCCGGAAGCGGGCGTCGTGGATTACAGACCGAAGTCTAACCTCGCTCCAAGGCAACGACAATTTGCGATACCGGCGACGCTCAGGCCGCCGAAAGTAACCCCGGGCATGCTCAGGGGTGCCCAAAAATCGCCGTTCAGCAATTGGCGGTTTACAACGGGCTGGCCATGTTCCTATGGTGAACGACATTGGCAATCCATGAATTTACTGGTTGCCAGAATCGTGAAACACTAGTGGTGGCGAATCATGACCGAACCCATCGAATGGAATGAGCGTTACCGTGACGGCAATCTGCCGTGGGACACCGGCCGGCCGTCGTCGGAATTGCAGCGTGTGCTCGGCGAGCACTCGATCACGCCCTGCCGCGCCCTCGACATCGGCTGCGGCACGGGAACTAACTCGGTCTGGCTCGCCCAACAGGGCTTCGACGTGACTGGCGTCGACGTCGCGCCGCTCGCCATCGAGCGCGGAAACGAACGAGCCCGCACCGCTGGTGTGCAGGCAAAATTTTTGGCGGCCGATGTGCTCAACCTGCCAGAAGGCGTCGGCTTATCCGACTTTACGGATCCCTTCAACTTCTTCTTTGATCGCGGCTGCTACCACGCCGTCCGCTGTGAAGCGCCCGACGCCTACGCCCCCGCCGTCGCCCGGCTACTCGCGCCCGGCGCCCGCGGCCTCGTGCTGGCCGGCAACGCCCGCGAGCCCCACGACCCCGGACCTCCCGTCGTCACCGAAGATGAAATTCGCGCCGAGCTCGGCCAGGCCTTTCACATCCTCGACCTCCACGAATTCCGCTTCGACGAAGCCCCCGGCGTGCCGGTCCGCTTCCTCGGCTGGTCCTGCCTGGTCGAAAAACGCTGACCCATGCACAGCCCACACTACATGCTGCCCGCGTGCCACGAAGAAGCTCGCGCGGGAGCGCACTCGCCACAGCGGTGGAGACGCGGTAGTATGCGTCGGTTGGTGATTTCGAGCCGGGCGGTGGTTTGCAAGGGAGGGTCGGCGATGAAACTCGTGCTCTTGGTCGCGGTCTTGCTCTGTGGCGTCGCGGAAGCGGCGGAAACGAATTCGTCGCCTGCGATTGAAAAGGCGCTCGCGGCGGCCGGCAAAAATGGGTCAGAGCTGCGCCGGGCGCTTGTGGAAGTGCCAGCCGGCGAGCGACCGGGAATGGAGTTCCTCGTCGCCAACATGCCGGAGCGCGATCTCAAATCGCTCTCGGCAGATTTTCTCTTGGAAAACGTGCACCTGGCCTACGTCGCGTGGCAAGAAGCGCCGTGGCACGACGAGGTTTCCGAGCAGCTGTTTCTCAACAGTATCCTGCCGTACGCCAACGTCACTGAAGCCCGGGACAATTGGCGCAGTGATTTTCGCCAGCGCTTCTTGCCGCTTGTGAAGGAAGCAAAGTCGCCGGGCGAGGCGGCGGCGATCTTGAACAACAAAATCTTTGAGATTTTGGACGTGCATTACAACACGAAATGCCGCGCGCCGGATCAGGGGCCGTTCGAATCGGACAAGACCGGCATGGCGACTTGCACTGGGCTCTCGATTTTGTTGATCGACGCCTGCCGTAGCGTCGGCGTCCCCGCGCGGTTCGTCGGCATCCCGATGTGGCTCGACGGCAGCGGTAACCACTCCTGGGTCGAGGTCTGGGACAAGGGCGACTGGCACTTCACCGGGGCGGCGGAGCCCAACGGGATGGTGCTCGATAAAGGATGGTTCACCGACCGCGCGGCACTCGCACAGCGCGACAAGCGGCGGCACGCGATCTACGCCGTGAGCTTTGAGCGGACGCCGCTCGCGTTTCCGTTCTATTGGGACCGCGACGCCGTCTATGTGCGGGCGGTGAACGTGACCGATCGCTACACGGCCAGCAAGCAGGAACTTGCCAAGGGCACGGCCCGGGCGATGTTCCGCGTGCTCGAGAAAGCGGGCGGGTACCGTCGCACTTGCAAACTCGTGGTCAAGGACGCGGCGGGAACCGTCGCCTTCGAGGGAAAAACGAACGACGAACGTTTCGACATGAACGATCACACGACGGCGGTCCTCAAGCTGGGGCACAAGTACCGCGTCGAGATCGAGGTGCCAAGTGGCGTGCGCGAGACGACGATCGATTTCACGAGGCCCGATGAGCTCTTCACGTTCGACCTCGCAGCGCTGACAGCGACCGTCGCGCCGGCAAAGGGAGCGGCTGCCCCGGTGGAGGCGCTGCGGAAATACCTGGCGACGGCACCCGACAAGCGTCCGCCGCTCGCAGAACAGCCGTTTGCGCGGGTCGATCTGAGTCGAGAAGAGAGTCTCGAAGCGCGCAAGCTCTTGTGGGATGATCACGCGGCGCAGCTTCGAGTCGAACGGGCGGAGGAAATGAAAGAGCGGCGGCTGACGGCGGGCGAGTTCGAGGTGCCGTTTGCTTACAAGACGTTCGGCGACAAGCCGGCCGGTGGCCACAGCCTCTTCATCTCGCTGCACGGCGGGGGTGAGGCGCCGAAGGAAGTAAACGATCGCCAGTGGGAGAATCAAAAGACGCTCTACGAACCGAGCGAAGGAATTTACGTCGCGCCGCGGGCCCCAACCGACAAATGGAACATGTGGCACCAGGAACACATCGACGGCCTGTTCCGCCGGCTCATCGAAGACTTGGTCGTGTTCGAGGACGTCGATCCGAACCGTGTCTATCTGATGGGCTATTCGGCGGGTGGCGATGGCGTGTATCAGCTCGCGCCGCGAATGGCGGATAGCTGGGCCGCGGCGGCGATGATGGCCGGCCACCCGAACGACGCTTCGCCGCTCGGATTGCGGAACATCGGCTTTGCGATCTACGTCGGCGGCAAGGATGATGCGTTTCAACGAAACGCCGTGGCGGGCGAGTGGAAGGCAAAGCTCGACGACTTGCAGGCGGCCGATCCGGATGGGTATCGCCATCTGGTCGAGATTCCAGCCGACAAGGGCCATTGGATGGATCGGCTCGATGCGGCGGCGGTGCCCTGGATGAGCGAGTTCGTACGAAATCCGGCGCCGAAGCGGATCGTATGGAAGCAGGATGACGTGCTGCGGCCGAATTTCTATTGGCTCGCAATACCGGAAGATCAGATGCAGGCTGGTAGCGAAATGACGTCGACTTGTAATGGCCAGACAATTGAGCTGGAGGCGGAAGGCGTCAACAAGCTTACACTGCGGCTCGACGATCGGCTGGTAGATTTAGATCAGCAAGTGCGGGTGACATCGCGTGGCAAAACGTTGTTCGAGGGGAAGTTGCCGCGGCGGATCGGGACGATGGCGGCGTTGCTTGCCGAGCGGGGCGATCCGGAGATGATGTTCTGCGCAGAAGTGGACTTGGAACTGCCTGAGAACGGCGCGCCGACGCACGGAGCAAGCTCCGCGGCTAAATAGCATCGTGCGGTTGGGGCCAGTCGGGGTGCGTGAAGCGCCCGTCCTGCAGGATCAATTCGCCGTCGGCGTAGATCGCACCACCGTTTCTCAGGTCGGTGACCAGGTCCCAGTGGAGGCCGGATTGGTTCGTGTTGCCGGTTTCAGGGTAGCCGGCGCCAACGGCCAGATGAAACGTGCCACCAATCTTCTCGTCGTAGAAGGCGTTGCGGACAGAGTCCTTGATTTCGTAGTTCGTTCCGATGGCGATCTCGCCGACGGTGCGAGCGCCGGCATCCTGGTCGAGCAGCTCGATCAAGTGCGCTTCGTTCTTCGTGGCGCTCGCCTCGATCACCCGGCCATCGCGGAAGGCGAGGCGAATGCCATCCACTTCCTTGCCGGCATAGACGGCGGGAAAACTGAAATTCACGACGCCATCGACGCCGCGAGGGCCGGTGAAGATTTCGCCATCCGGAAAATTCTCGCCCGCCGCGCAACTGACCCAGGTTCGGCCGGCGACATCGACCACCAGATCCGTTCCGTCGTGCTGGCCATCAATCGCCGGCGCGGTGAAGCGGAGGATTGATTTCTTGGCGAGGAACTCGATCGCCCGCCCGTGCGCGTCGTGGAGCTTCCGCCAGGCGGCAACTGGGTCGGCCAGGTGCAGCCAGCCCGCGCGAAACACCCAGTCTTCATAGTTGGCGAGCGACATGCCGGCGTCCTGAGCGGAAGCGTCGCTCGGCAGGTCGGTCAGCACCCACCGCATCTTTCCGTCCGCGGCGCGCTGCATCGACTTGGCCATCAGCTCGCGGCGGGCAGATTGGTTCCGTGCGATTCGCTTCGAATCGATCTGGCCAAGATAGCGCGTGTTCGACTGGTAGCGCAGAACCATCAGCACGTCACACGCGGCAAGCCGATGGGCCTCAAAGGGCGAAACGTGCTGGAGCTGTTCGTCGCTGCCGTGTTTCAGCAGCAGCTCATGAAGACGATCGCTTTTGGGATGGAAGCTCGGGTGCCCGCCGGAGCGGAGCACCGCCTCAAACACCGCTTCCACGGCCGGCATCGCGGCAGGATCGGAGACAATCGTCACCAGGTCGCCCGGGCGGACGGGCGCGCAGTGTTCGACGAGCACCGTGGCAAGTCGGTCGAGACGCGGGTCGCGCATGGCCTGGATTCTGTTCTGGAAAGAATGTTGCAAATGCCGGCACGTGCGTCGTGTAAACTAGCAGTTCACGCCGGCGGCGAGAAGGATGGTCGTTCTGCGAAGCGAAAGCGCGATGCACGTTTCACACCACCTGGGCCCAATCATGTTGACGATTGGATCGGAACGATTGGATTTGGTTCCGTTGGGCGCCGCCTTCATCAGGGCGTCGCTCGCGGGAAACCTGCGGGGAGCGGAACGGCTGTTGGGAGTGCCTTTGCCCGACGGCTGGCCCGATTGCCGGGAGCTGCTCGCGCTGCGGCTGAGTCAAATCGAGGCGGACTCGTCGCTGGAACACTGGCTGCTGCGGGCGATGGTGCTCCGCGCCGAGCGGGTCGTGGTAGGATTCATCGGTTTTCATGAGGCGCCCGGTCCCGAGCACTACCGCGAAATCGCGCCGGGAGCGGCGGAGTTCGGCTTCCGCGTTTACGAGCCCTATCGCCGTCGCGGCTTCGCACACGAAGCTTCGCTAGCCCTTATGGAATGGGCCCACCGGCAGCACGGCGTCGAGCGGTTTGTGCTCACCATCAGTCCCACAAACGCCCCATCGCAGGCGCTGGCTGCCAAGCTGGGCTTCGTGCGCATTGGCTCACACATCGACGACGTGGACGGCCCGGAGGATATCTTGGAATACCTATGGACCAGTGCGAATCACTAAACTGGGCGCGGTTATTGGAGACTCGCTGCGAAGTGCTGCACGACTTGCATATAGACGAATAGGCCGGTCGAGAGCGCGGGGCCGATGCGCGCGAGCCAGCGGTGGCGCTCACGCCGCACCAGGGCGGCGATGCCCAGCGGAATGCCGGAGAACATGATTGCCAGGCAACCGAGGATCGCCAAACCCAGAAGTAGTGGCACCAGTTCGCCGTTGAAAAAGTCGTCGTGCGACGTGAAAGCGTTGCAAGCGGCCGCGGTAAGCCACAACAGCGGCAGGGCGAAGGTCGGCAGCACGACCGACAGCACTGCACACGAGGAGCCGAGTCGCTTGACGGCGTCGAACGCGCAGCGCGGCCAGGACGTGGTCGCCGGTGGGAAGAGCGCGGCACGGATACAACCCAGCGCGAAGCACCAGCGAAACGACTCGCCGCGCTCGTGCAAGTGGATCAACTCGGCCATCATGGCGTCGCCCCATTCATTGCGCTCCGCGGGCATTTGGCGGATTGCGGCCGCGAGCAGGCGTTCTGGGCCATCGCTGCTCTCGTTATCAAGCTTCGCACGCAGAGAGTTCACCAGCGCGATCAGCGCGCCGGTGAAGACCATTGGTGCAAACACGAAGACCGTCATCTGCAGCGCGGATAGATGACTCATCTTTTAGTCCCCGTTCGGGCCGACTGCGAATAGGTACAAGAACATCCACAGATAGCCCGCGAAGACGACCGACAAGATCGGGCCGAGTGCGGTGAGCCACAGGCAACGTTCGCCCCGGTACCAACTGGCAAGGCCCAGCGGCAGGCCCGACAACAACAACGCCAGCCCCGTGATCAGGCAGGCGCTCACGAGAGCCGCCGGCATGGCATGACTCGTCGAATCGCCTAATCCGTGGAAGAGCGAATCCGCAACCACCGCGGTCAAGAACAGGAACGGCAGCGCGAGCGGCGGCAGCCCGACAGCGAGCATTCCACAATACGGCCCGCGGCTAACAACGTAGCGCGGCGACTCGAGCGGTGCAGCGGTTGAGTGTGGTGGAAAAAGGGAAGCGCGCGCACTGCCGAGCGCAAAGCGAAAACGCGTCCAAGCGCCCGGGAGATGATTCAGTTCGGCGAGCATCGCCTTGCCCCACTCGGCGCGCTCTGGAGGCATCCCCTCGATGGCCGCGGCCAGCATACCCTCGGCCGCGCCGAGCGCGCGTTGCATTCGCACTTTTCGCCCAAGGATAGCCAACACGATCGCCATCGTCAAAAGCGGCGGCGCAAAGATGAAGAGCAGCAATGGCGCGTCGAAGAGCGATTTCATCACGCGCCCTCCATTCGAGGTCGCAGAGCCCGCGACGCCGAACGCGCCACTTGAGACTCGGCCGCCGCGCGCTCCGCGGCCGCCAGCCCCTTCGCCGCCGCGCGTCCTTCCCCCGTAAGCCGGTACAGATGCCGCGGCGGTCGGCCGGCAGAAACCTCAGTCTCCCACGACGTCTCCAACAGTCCGCGATCAGCCAGCCGCATCAAAATCGGGTACATCGAGCCGGCTTTCAAACCGGTCTGCTGCGAGAGGTCGTAGCCATATCGCCACTTGGCTGGGCTTTCGGACAGGGCTAGCAGAACGGAAACGGTCTGGGCAGAAGGTCGTCGATTTCGTTCCATGCCGTAAGTCTATCTATATAGAGTTATCGCGTCAAGCAGTATTTTCGAGTGACCAAATTTGAGTCGCCTCTCGTTCCGCCTCCCGGCCGGCGAAGGTTGCGGATGCACGGATGTGCGGCGAATTTGGGGGAGTGCGGGGCAAAAGAACCGATCATTTGCTGGCCATCATGCTGGCGCTTGCGGGTGGCGAAACCGAACTCAGCGCTACCTTGGTGATTTCATGAAGCCTCGTCCCTTAGTAGCTTTGCCAGCGAACACTTCCTCGGGCCTCGTCGTAATGGTAATTTGTTAACTTGGAACAGTCGCGCAGCGCAGTTGATTCAGGGGACGGCGAGTGTCAAGCCGGATTGACCGTGGCGACTTGAGTTCGTAATGTTACGCCACGATGTCGTCGTACGCTTCTAAAGCCCTGGTAGTCTGCGCATTCGCCTTGATCTGGCTCATCGCCCGAGATCATGTGCGCGCATCGCTGCTGGGCTATCCGCTCGAGATAACCTGCTCTGAGAGCGACGACAGCAGGCAATCGCAAGAGGTTCAAGACGTCTTCTATATCGAGCCGTCGCTGTGCCTCGCGCTGGAACCGGCGCCGGACTTCGCTGCTGTGGGCAAGATTGCTGCGCTGGCGCACCGCGCCACGGTCAGCGTCTCATCGCAGAAGCGCGGGCCGCCGACCGTCGATTCCGGTCGAAGTTAGTCTTCTTCAGGCACCGTTCGCATTCGCATGTTAGAGGCGCCTCCCATTGAAGGCGCGCACGGGCAATCGGTGAATTGACGTATTGCAGTTCCGAACTCGAGTGTGCGCTTGCGCCGCTGCTGCAATGACAACTTCCAAGACATCCATGGACGAGATTTGTCCCCGCGGGGCAAACCGCATCCCCAAGTGCCGCCCGAATTGTCACCGTGCTATCGCGATCCGCGCCGTCAATCAAGTCGCAAACTTCGGTCACGCTGCTCCACATTTCAGCCAGGCGATCCCACCGTTAACCGTCGAGCCCTTTCATCATGAGATACCTAGCGATACTCACCGTCGTACTGGCAGCGCTAGTGCTTTCCACCTCCTCCGGTTGCAGCGATTCAGCAGCCCAACTCGTTGAAGAGCACCACGAGGAGCAGCGTAAATTAATTGTCACCAGCCCCGCCGTACAAGATGTCATCACGACGGAGCAATACGTTTGCCAGATTCATTCCTGCCGCCACATTGAAGTCTGCGCGCTGGAGAGCGGGTATCTCGAAGAAATTCGAATCAGAGAGGGGCAGGCAGTGAAGCAGGGCGACTTGTTGTTCAAAATCGTGCCCACGCTGTATCAGGCCAAGCTGGACTCCGAGCTGGCCGAAGCCCGGCTTGCGCAGATCGAGTACAACAACACCAAAAAGCTCTTCGACGACCACGTGGTGTCGGACCAGGAAGTTGCCTTGACCCAAGCCAAGCTGGCCAAGGCCAATGCCAAGATGAATCTCGCGCAGTCGGAGCTGAATTTTACCGAGATCAAGGCCCCCTTCGACGGCATCATCGACCGCTTGCACGAACAGCAGGGGAGCATGATCGAGGAGAGCGAGATGCTCACCTCGTTGTCAGATAACAGCCTGATGTGGGTCTATTTCAACGTCCCCGAGGCCCGCTATCTGGAATATGAAGCCGGCCTGGGCCAGGGCAACGACGACCTTGATATCGAGCTCGTGCTGGCCAACGGCGAGAAGTTCCCCGAGACCGGCAACATCGGCGCGATCGGCGCCGATTTTAACAACGAAACCGGCAACATCCCGTTCCGGGCCGATTTCCCCAACCCCACGGGCATCCTGCGACACGGTCAGACCGGCAACGTGCTATTGCACCACACGCTGCACAACGCGTTGGTCATCCCGCAGCGGGCGACGTTTGAAATCCTCGACAAAACGTACGTATTTGTCGTCGGCGACGATAACGTCGTCCATCAGCACGAGATCAAGCTGCAAAACGAGTTGGAAGACATTTACGTCATAGCGGACGGCATCACGAAAGACGACAAGATCGTCCTCGAAGGCGTCCGGCAGATTCGTGACGGCGACAAAGTGGAGTTCGAGTTTCGTGCACCGGAAGCGGTCCTTAGCGACTTAAAGAATAAAGCCGAGTAGGAACCGCTTTCCACATGTTTACAAGGTTTCTTCACCGACCCGCGCTGGCGATCGTCATCTCGCTGATCATTTTGTTCCTGGGTGCGCTCGGGATCGAAACGCTGCCCGTGGCACAGTTCCCCTCCGTCGCGCCGCCGACCGTCGAGGTCGCCATCGCCTATCCCGGCGCCAGCGCCAACGTGCTGGTCGACTCGGTGCTGATTCCGCTGGAGCAATCCATCAACGGCGTCCAGAACATGCGCTACATGGTCTCGGACGCCACCAGCGCCGGTGAAGCGACGATCCGCATCTTTTTCGAGCCGGGGACGGACCCCAACATCAACGTCGTCAACGTGCAAAACCGCGTGAACATCGTCATGAACCGGCTGCCGCCCCTGGTGCAGCGGGAAGGCATCCTGGTGAGCCAGGTCGTGCCAAGCATGTTGATGTACGTGAACCTGTACAGCACCGATCCAAAAGCCGACCAGAAGTTCCTCTACAACTTCGCCAACATCAACATCATGCCCGCGCTCAAGCGGATCCAGGGCATGGGTGTGCCCCGCAACCTGGGCAATCGCTCCTACGCCATGCGGATCTGGCTCAAGCCCGACCGCATGCGGGCCTACAAGATCTCCTCCGAAGACGTCATGGAGGCCTTGGCGCAACAAAGCATCATTGGTTCCCCAGGACGGCTTGGTCAGGCCACCGGCAGGACGTCGCAAACCAAAGAATACGTGCTGACGTACGTGGGCCGCTATAAC
Organism: Pirellulales bacterium; assembly: GCA_050248495.1. Classification (GTDB taxonomy): domain Bacteria; phylum Planctomycetota; class Planctomycetia; order Pirellulales; family Lacipirellulaceae; genus DASYDU01. The sequence continues at coordinate 52,615 of JBFWSG010000001.1, forward strand.
AAAGCGGAGCAGTACGGGAACATCATACTCAAAGCGAATCCGGAAGGCGAAATCCTGCGGCTCAAGGACGTTGCCGACGTCGAGTTGGGCTCCGAATTCTTCGACATCTACTCCGACATCGACGGGCATCCGGCCGCGTCGATCATTCTCAAGCAAAGCCCCGGCTCCAACGCCGCCGACGTTATCAAGGAGATTAAGGGCGAACTCGAAAAAATCAAAGAGGAAACATTTCCTCCCGGCATGAACTACGAGCTCGCCTACGACGTTTCCAAGTTCCTGGATGCATCGATCGAGAAGGTACTCCACACCCTGCTGGAAGCGTTCATCCTGGTCTCGCTCGTGGTTTACATGTTCCTGGGCGACTTGCGCTCTACGCTGATTCCGACCCTCGCCGTGCCGGTGTCTTTGATCGGATCATTCTCGATCATGAAGATGTTCGGCCTGTCGATCAATCTGATCACGCTCTTCGCGCTCGTGCTGGCGATCGGCATCGTGGTCGACAACGCGATCGTGGTGGTCGAAGCGGTACACACCAAGATGCACGAAAAGCATCTTTCTCCATATCGGGCCTCGATGGAAGTCGTTCACGAGATCAGCGGCGCGATCATTGCCATCACGCTGGTCATGACGGCCGTGTTCATTCCGGTGACGTTCATTCCGGGGCCGGTCGGCACGTTCTACCGCGAATTCGGCATCACAATGGCCACCTCAATCGTGCTCTCCGGCGTGGTCGCGCTGACGCTCACGCCAGTGTTGTGTGCGATGATTCTCAAACCGCCGGCCCACTCCAACGGCCAGACAGCGGGCAAAGAGGCGAAGAAGCGCAGCCGTTTCGTCATCGTGATGTACGCCTTGGGCGGCCTCGTCGTGCTGGGACTCATCTGCTACCTGGCCTATATTCTCTGGGGACCGATTGGATTCTTGCTGCTTCTTGTGCCATTGCTGCGGAAGCCTTTTGACCGCGCGTTCGAAATCGGCACGAACGTTTATACCGCGATCCTGCGGCGGGGCGTTAAACGCCGCGTGCTGGCGACGATCACAGTTATCGGCTTCTGTGCCGGGATCGTCTTCGTCAACCGCATACTGCCCACGGGCTTTATTCCGGGCGAGGACCAGGGAATTATCTACGCGGTCATTCAGACGCCGCCCGGCTCGACCCTCGAATACACCAACGCTAAGTCGCACGAGTTGCAGAAGCTCGCCAAAGAGCTCGATGAAGTCACGTCCGTCACGTCGCTCGCCGGCTACGAAGTGCTCACCGAAGGCCGCGGATCGAATGCAGGAACCTGCATCATTAACTTGAAAGACTGGTCCGAGCGCAACCTGACGACGCCCGAGATTATCAAGGAGCTCGAGGAAAAATGCGCCGAGATGAGCGACGTGAAAATCGAGTTCTTCGAACCTCCCGCCGTGCCAGGCTTCGGTGCGGCCGGCGGCTTTGCCATGCGGCTGTTGGATAAGACGAATTCGCTGGACTATAAGCGGCTGGGAGAAGTGACCGACAAGTTCATGGCCGCCTTGGCGAAACGCAAAGAGCTGAAGAACTTGTTCACCTTCTATTCCAGCAACTACCCGCAGTACGAGCTGATCATCAACAACGACGTGGCGATGCAGAAGGGCGTGTCGATCGAAAAGGCGCTCAACAATCTGAACATCCTCATCGGCAGCACGTACGAACAAGGCTTCATTCTGTTCGGCCAGTTCTTCAAGGTGTATGTCCAGGCGGCGCCGGAGTTCCGGCGAATCCCCGATGACCTGGAAAACCTGTTCGTCAAAAACGAAGAAGGCGAAATGGTCCCCTATTCCTCGTTCATGCAGGTCAAGGAACAGCAGGGCCTGAACGAAATCACGCGGTACAACCTCTACCCCTCCGCCGCAATTCAAGGGGCACCCGCGACCGGCTTCAGCAGCGGCCAGGCCATCCAGACGATCAAGGAAGTCGCCGCCGAGTCGCTGCCGCGCGGTTACGACGTGGGATGGGAAGGCCTGTCGTACGACGAGGCCAAGAAGGGCAAAGAAACCGTCTACATCTTCCTGATCGTCGTGGCCTTCGTGTATCTCGTGCTGGTGGGACAATATGAGAGCTTTATCATCCCGCTCGGCGTGATCCTCTCGTTGCCGATCGGAGTATTCGGCTCCTACATCTTCCTGCAGGCGATGGGACTCACGAACGACGTTTACGCGCAGATCGGTTTGGTCATGCTGGTGGGCCTATTGGGCAAGAATGCGATTTTGATCATCGAGTTTGCAGTCCAGCGGCACCAGCAAGGGCTATCGCTCGAAGACGCGGGCGTGGAAGGCGGAAAGCTGCGTTTCCGTCCGATTCTGATGACCTCCTTCGCATTCATCGCTGGTCTGATTCCGCTGGTCTTCGCCCGGGGCGCCGGGGCCATCGGCAATCGCACGATCGGCACCACCGCCGCCGGCGGCATGCTCGTCGGCACCGTGATCGGGGTCTTGGTGATTCCCGGTCTCTACTACTTGTTCGGAAAGATTTCGGGCAAGCGCAGTCTAATCAAGGATGAACACGATGAACCGCTCAGCGAAATGTTTGAACGCGGGACATAAGCACGTCGCAGTTTCGATTGCGCTCATTCTCGGCTTCATGCTGGTGATCCCATCGTGCGGCATCCCCAAGCTCCAGCAGGCGGAGCCCGGTGCGCCGACTCCCGAAACCTTCAACGGCAGCACCAGCTGCGACAATTCCACGCAGCTCTATTGGGCCGAGCTGTTCAATGATCCGCAACTCGCGGGCTTGATCGACGAGGCGATCGTCGGCAATCAGGAGCTCAAAATCCTCTACCAGGAGGTAATGGTCGCCAACTACGAGATCATGGCGCGGCGGGGCGAATACCTGCCGAAGGTCTTCTTCCGCAGCGGCGCGGGGTTGGAGAAGCCCAGTCGTTTCACGCCCGAAGGCGCCGTCGAGGACCAACTCTTGGGCGCACCGGGAAAGCCGTTCCCCGAACCGCTGCCCGACTTCCTCGTGGCCACGAACGTTACCTGGGAATTGGACATCTGGCGAAAGCTGCGCAACGCCCGCGATGCGGCGTCGCTGCGCTATTTGGGAACCGAAGACGGCAGAAACTACGTCGTCACCCGCCTCGTAGCCGAAGTGGCCGACAGCTACTACGAACTGTTGGCGCTCGATAACCGCCTGGCGACGCTCGATCGGATGATCGAAATCCAGGACCAAAGCCTCTCCACCGCCGAGGCGATGAAGCAGGCCGGCCGGGAAACCGAGCTCGCCGTTCAGCGTTTCCAAGCCGAAGTTCGCAAAAACCAGAGCCGGCGCTCCATCATCCAACAGGACATCGTCGAAGTCGAAAATCGGATCAACACGCTGCTCGGCCGCTACCCGCAGCACATCGAACGCAACTCGGCAAATTTTGTCGATCTGCATCTACACGCGCTGAGCGTCGGCGTGCCTTCGCAGCTCTTGCAAAACCGCGCCGACATCCGCCAGGCCGAGCGCGAGCTGGCGGCGGCCGGACTCGACGTGCGGATCGCGCGGGCTCGCTTCTTCCCCACTGTCGGAATCGGCGCCGGCGTAGGTCTGCGGGCCTTTAACACGCGGTATCTCCTCTCGACTCCGGAGTCGGTGATGTACAACGTCACCGGCGACCTGATCGCGCCGTTGATCAACAAGGCCGAAATCCGGGCCGACTACCTGACGGCTAACGCCATCCAACTGCAGAAGGTCTACGACTACCAGCGGATCGTCATCAACGCCTTCACCGAAGTCATCAATCGCATTTCGAAGGTGCAAAACTACGGCCAGAGCATCGAGCTCCAGAAGCAGCAACTGGAGTCGCTTGAGGCCTCGGTCTCGAATGCCACCAGCCTCTTCCAAAATGCCCGCGCCGAATACATGGAAGTGCTTCTAGCCCAGCGCGACTTGCTCGAAGGCAGGATGGTCCTGATCGAGACCAAGCAGCAGCAATTGAGCGCGATCGTCAACGCTTACCAGGCCTTGGGCGGCGGAGCGGTAACCGGCGCCTCTCTCGGCGGCGGCATGATGCCTGCTACGTCGGGCAAGGGGACATTCTTGGATCAGCCGCAACTCGTCTTGCCGAACAAAGAAGAGTTGCCGGCGCCCGAGCCGCCGAAGTCCACGGAACCCGAGGCAGCGCGGCCCTCCGCGCCGCTGAAGATGCCCGATCCCGGCGACTCATCGAGCATTCACGACGGCCGCATTCGCAAGTTACCGGCCGTCCAGCCGGCCTCCGCAGTGGACTCGCCCGCATCCTTCGCGCATTGAGTTGCAAGCCGCCGATAATTCGCCAGCCGGTTTCACTTACCCTTCGTGGCCATACGACTCGCGGCCTTTGCGATCGCTGAGTTTGCCGAGCAGATTGTCCAAGGCCCGTTCCAGCTTCTGGCTAGCGCCGTCGATCGCCTGACGCACCGTCGCCGCTTCGTGGCTCACCACCAGCGGCTGCCGACCGGCAATCCGCGCTTCCAACAGACAACTCTTGTCGTCTCCCGTCTTTTTCGGTCCATCCAAATCGCGGAGGTGCACCTCGACGCGGGTAATTTGGTTGCCGAATCGATCCAGCATGTCGCTTAATTCTGATTCGATGTCTTCGATCAATCCAGCGCTGCCATTGATGTTGTTGTCAGTGCGAACTTGGACTTGCATGACGAGTCTCCTTTCAAATGAATTCTAGCATTTTGCGGTGGAATAACTATCCGCGGACGCCCCAGGCGCAGTGTGCGAAGCGGCGCGCTCCGCGGTCGGTGGGGACACCTAGTCAGCCACAGTCGGCAAGCGCCAGACGTACGTGATGCCGATTGCCGCGACCGCCAAAATGAGCAGCTTTGCGGCCAGCGGCATCGTCGTGAGCAAGAGAGATGCACCCAGCACGAATACGATCACCGCAGTGGCCTTGTAACGGACATGCGGACGCAGACCGCGATGAACGTGCCAGTCGCGGAGCACCCCGCCGAACAATTTCGACGACAACAATCGTTCGTGCAGTCGCGGCGAGCTCCGCAGCAGGCAAAAGCTCGAAACCAGCACGAACGGCGTTGTGGGCAGGCCCGGCAACACGACGCCTAGCAATCCGAGTACTAGCGCGAGACCTGCTGCCGCGAGCAACATCCAGCGTTTGGCGCCCCGCTCCCCCGGCGGCAGTGCGATGAAGTTCCAAGATTGATTCCGCGCATCGACCCAGGACACGACCGAATCGCCGTCCAAGTGCATTACCTCGTCCGCCGGCGGTTGTTCGGTAAAGATGCTCGCCGGGATGGCGCCTACATCGCGCTTCGGCGAGCGATGAGCCCGCAACCGCACAGTGGCCAGCTCGCGCTCGCCGCTGATCGTGACGGAGCGGACCTCCGGCAGTTTGAGCAGATTTCGGGCTGCAGCCTGGAGCCGTGCGTCGTTGTGACGAATTGCTACCGGGAGCGAGATCGTCCACTCCGAACCATTCACGCCGCGGCCGCCGACCGACTCTTTCGAACTACACGGCTTCATGTTCTCGGCCCCAACCCAACCACGCTTTCCGGACGTTCCAGCAACGGGCCGCTTATGCGGCGACGCAGTGAAAAAGTATGGGACGTAACGGCGTCGGAATCGAGTTCTTGCTTGCCGTTGGATCGGCAACTGCACGGCGCGCGGCGAAGTCACACTCCGGTTGTAACGGTCGTCCGCGAGCTGACGCGTTAAACGGCAGACCTTGGATCGAGACACGCATCTCGGCGCGCGATGTTCGCCAAAGCTGTCCGGATCGTCCAGGGCGGTTATAATCGATTTACTCGGCTCAAAACAGAACTCCTTGCCGAGCGCGGCTGTTCGACAGGTGGTGGGATGCGTTTCAAGCTATTGTGCTATTTCTTGGCGCTGGCCGCATTTACGTTCTCCGCGCCGACATGGGCCGATCCTGTCGATGCCGATGCGCCAGATGAAGCAGCAGCCAAACTCGCGCCGGCGCGCGACACGTCCGAGGCTCGCCTCCGCTTGCCATCGAACGCCGTGGCGAAAGCGGGACTCGGCGAACGGCTGCTGTTGAAATCGCCTGACGGCAAACTGCAAGTCGTGAAGCTCCACTGCGACCTGGGCGTCGAGCAGCTGGTGATGCTTCCCACCGGCGAGCTCGTTATGACGCCGCGAAGCGCGACGACTCCGACCGACAAGCCCTTCGTGCCCGCCGACGCCGAGGCGATGAAACGTTCCCTGGCCGCGGCCGGGTTCGACAAGTTCAAAATGGAATGGGCGCCCCCCTATCTGTACGTCTACGCCTCGAGCGAAGGCTTCTATCTCCACACGCGGTCGATCCTCGAGTCGATGTATCCCGGCGTGAAGTCGACGCTCCAGAGCTGGGGCCTCGAACCGCACGATCCCGAGGTGCCGCTGGTCGTGATCATCATGCCCAGTCGCGAGGCGTTTGATGCTTACGACAAAACCGATCCCGAGATCGCGGCCTACTACAACACGCTCACGAACTACGTCGTACTGTACGAGGACCGGCGGCTCTGGGAGGCAGCACCGGAATTCGCGCTCAAACAGGGCGCCTACATCGTGGCCCACGAGGGCGTGCACCAGATCCTCCACAACACGGGCATCCAACAGCGGCTCTCGCGCTGGCCGATGTGGATCAGCGAAGGCCTCCCGGAGTATTTCTGCCCCCTCAAAGTCAGTTCACGCATTGTGCGCACGGCCAACGCCGAGCTGCCGACGCGGACGATCAAGTGGACCGACCCCGGCATGGTGAACGATTTGCGGATGTACGCCCTGTTGCGGACGAGCGCCCAAAGCGGCGAAGTGGCGAAGCAGCTCGTGCAAGCGTCGGAGTTGGGGAGCCGTGAGTACGCGCTCGCCTGGGGCCTGGTCCACTACCTTGTGAGCGAGAAGCCCGCCGAGTTTCGCGCCTATTTGAAAGACGTCGAGACGATCGAGCCCCTCGACCCAGCCCAGAAGGCGCTCGCCGGGCAGGTCGATCCGCTGTTCGTGAAACATTTTGGCGACGATTTCACCGCGATTGAAACGCTCGTGCAGCAGCATCTCACGAGTCGCCAGATGCAGGCCGAGTACCGCGACCCGGAAGTCTACCAGACCCACTACGTGGTCAAGCGCGTCGTCAAACAGGCACGCACGTTTAACATCGCCATGCTGGTCACAACCTCGCCGGCCGCGGTCCGCGAGTTCAAGGAAAGCGAAGTCGCCAAAGACGACCGGGCGAAAATCTTTACCAAGATCTGCAAGACGCGGCGCGAGGCGGAATTTCAGGTGCGAAAACTGCAAAGCTTGTGAGGCGGGCGATGTCGGGGCGGCGGCAACACAGCGGGCGGTTACCAGCTGACCACGGCGGTTTCACTCTCGTCGAACTCTCTGTGGTGAGCGGGCGAAAACGCGGAGCGTTTACGCTTGTCGAACTATTGGTCGTCATTGCGATCATCGGCCTGTTGGTCGCCCTCTTGCTGCCGGCTATCCAGGCTTCCCGCGAGTCGGCCCGCAAGACGCAGTGCAAGAACAACCTGCGGCAGATGGCCGGCGGGTTTCTGAACCACGAGAGCGCGCAGACGTTTTTTCCGTCGAGCGGCTGGGGCAACAAATGGATCGGCGATCCCGACGGCGGCTTCGGCTCGACGCAGCCCGGCGGCTGGGCCTACAGCATCCTGCCCTACATCGAGGAGCAGGCGCTCTACGACGCGGGCAATCGCATGGCCGAGCTTGAAACTATGTACGATTTCGACGACACGAACAATCCCGACGATAACCACTATTTGCGGCTCGTGACGACGGTCGTAACCTTCTTCAATTGTCCTTCCAAGCGAATGGCAGCGCTGTATCCGATGGACCCCATCCACAAGCAGCTGGCGATCAATGTACCCAATTGTTCTAGCGCAAACGGCTGCCGCGTGGCGCGCGGCGATTACCTGGTCAACAGCGGTAACTTGCGGGCTCAGGATTTGGCGGGCCCCAAATTGAATTTTTCGCCGCCCATGTATCCGCGGCTTGGGGCGCTGAAAAATCACAACGGGATCAGCTACTCGCGCAGCGAAGTGCGAGTCAAGGACGTCACAGATGGGGCGTCAAAGACCATCATGCTTGGCGAGAAGTATCAAAACTCGGACTTTTACGAGACTGGCTACGATCACTACGACAACCAGTGCATCTATTCGGGACACGACAGCGACAACAACGGCTACACGGGCAGCAGCGACACCGCCTACAGTCCGCGGCGAGACCGCGGCGGTGCCTCCCTGGCCCACTACTTCGGCAGTGCCCATGTCGAAGGACTCCACGTCGCGCTCTGTGATGGATCGGTGCACCTTGTCGACTTTGAAATCGACGGCCGTGTTTGGTATGGAATGGGCGGGCGCGATGACGCAGAGAAGCCGCCGAAAGTGATCGATTGAACGTGCCGTTTCATTGCCGCTCAATCAATTCACTGCCGAACCGGCCGAGGCGACCGACGATGTGGCAGTCGTGCCCTTGCCGCCTTCGGCTTGGTTCAGCGCCGAGATGATCCCCTGGGCCGTGTAGCCGTCGCGGAACACGATCGGCTCGTACGGCCGGTCGCCCGGGAAGATCGCGATCACAGGCACGCCATTGCTCTTAAGCGCGCGGATCGTCCGCTCGATTTCGGGCGGGTAGTCGGTGTAGTCGGCGTACATCGTCACCGCGCCGGAGTCGGCGATCGCCTTCTCCACCGAGTCGGTATGGAGCACCGCCTTCTCGAGCACTTTGCAGTTCACGCACCAGTCTGCCGAGAAATCGACGATCACGGTCCGGCCGTCGTCGACGGCTACCTTTTGCAGCGCTTCGAGCGAGAACGGCTGCCAGGCCACGTGTTGATCCTTCGCATAGAGCCAACCAAACGCGACGACGCCGGCCGCCAAAACGACTGCACCGGACAGTGCCCAAGACTGCAATCGATCGGTGAGTGCCGCAGTGAGCGGCGTGCGGGCCACCAGCCAGCAGGCAACGGCCACTCCCAGCAACAGCGCCAGCGTCGGAATGATCGCAAACGGCTCCATGAACGACAGGATGAATACCACGGTACCCAACAGCAGAAAGCCGGTGAGCTGTTTGAATGTCTCCATCCACGCGCCGGGCTTCGGCAGGAAGCGGAGCAATTCCGGGAACACTCCGATCAACAAGTAAGGACTGGACATGCCAAGACCTAGCGAACCGAACACGAGCAGGATCGTCGAGAGCGGCTGCGTTACAGCCCAGGCGATCGCGCTGGCCATGAAGGGCCCGGTGCAGGGCGTCGCCAGCACGGTCGTAATCGCACCCTTCACAAAAGCGCCAAACGGGCCCTCTCGCGCGGCCACGCCTTGCACCGCGCCGCTGCCAAAGAAGCCGGGGATTGGAATCTCCCACACGCCCAGGAGGCTTAGCGCCATGGCGAACACGATTGCGGCAATCGTGACCGTGAAACCGACGTTGCCAAACTGTCCGCCCCAGGAAAGGCCGATCGACCAGGCCAAAAGGCCTAACAGCAGAAACACCGTCACGATGCCGGCCGCGTACCAGACATTGAGCATCAGTGCATGCGCCCGGTGGTGCCCCGACTGCTGCACAAAGCTCATCACTTTCAGCCCGATCACCGGCAACACGCAGGGCATCAAGTTGAGAATGATGCCGCCGGCGAAGGCCAGCAGGATGTAATATCCGAGCGAGCCGTGCGTTTCGTTGATTTGGATGCGGCTCAAGTCGTACTCAGGCCCGGCGGCAGTCAGCGTGGCGGCCTCACTCAGCGGCGGCACAGCGGGTACGGTCGCTTGAGCAACGTCGCTCCAATTCGGCGCCCAGCTCGCGGCGATCGCGGCCGCGTCTTTATAGGTCGTGGCAGCAAATTTCAACGGTGCAATCGCCGAACCGGGCGTGTCACCCACGACCAGCTTCGTTTCAAACGTAACCGCGCGCGGCAACTCGCAGCTGCCCATGCCGTCGCCGCGCGTTTCGCAGGCCTGGTAAGCAATCACGCCGCGAATCGGGTACTCACCCGCTTTCGTACCGGCGGGAATCTCGATGGGAACCTGCCAAGTGACCGGGCGGGTGTAGTAGCGCATCGTGCCGAATTCGGGCACCGAGCTGTCTGTGATGACGCTCTCGCCGGTGACAGGCCGACCAGCCTTCAATCCCGATAGCTCCGTGAATGCGATCAGTGTCGGCTTGCTGCCCGGCTGATCGTCGCGATCGGCAAACGCATAAATGTGCCATTCCGGTGGCGCGATCAGCGTGATCTCCAGACGAGCCCCGTCGCTACTGCGCGTGACGGCGGGAACCAACTGGCCCCGGACCTGGACCTCGGAGCCCTCCGGCTTAAAGTTCGCGGAGGCCGTCGCAGCATCAAGCGGCTGAGGAACGTTCGTCATCGCGCTGGCGATCACCGCCGGCCGCGCGGCCGGTTGAGAAACGCTGAGGTCGAGCTTGTCGAACGGGATGCCCGTGCCAACGCGCGCCGTAAAATCCTTGTTGACCGGAACGCAGCTCTCTTTGCAGGCAAGCATCCGGACCTTGCCGGCAATGGTCAGCGACGCCGGGTCCACGCCAGCCGCCAGCTCGATCGGCGCGTACCAGGTCACCTGGCCATCATGCTCCTCAATCTTGAGCCCAACCCACACGTCGTTGTCGACGCGCGTCGTGGGCGCGGGATAGCCGCGAAAATCGCCCAGCAATTTGAATTGCGGTGATGGAGTAACTTCGATTCTTGTTTTCGTCGGGCCGCCGGGCGGCTGGGTAAGCGAATAGACGTGCCACCCCGGCATGATGTCGGCCGTGATCGCCAGCACCGCGGGCCGATCTCCCTCAGCCGGAGCCAACTGCGCCGACAATTGCACCGGATCAGTAAAGCCCGAGTCGCCTTCCAGCCCAGCGAGCGGACTGCTCGTCGGACCGCTCAGCGCGTCTCCCAGGCGAATCTGACCCCGCGACGCGGCACTGGTGCCCAGTACCACCGCCGCCGCCAACAGCAAAATCGAAAATCTTCGCATGGCTGGGATTTTACCGTAAGTCGTGGGGCTGGTGAATGTTAGTCTCCGCCGCGAATCGGGACATGATGGCATTACCTACTACGCAGTGGAGGCGGACCCAGTTTCCCTGCGAGAGTCGCGACTTCGCCGATTGGACACCCATCGCGGCTTCGGCAAAAATGCCTGAGGCCGGCTGGGAATGTCTCCGGAAAGCGAGGCGGATCATGCAGCTCACGCTCAACATCAACGGCCGAGACCACACGGTCACGACCGATCCCGATCGGCCGCTGCTGGATGTGCTCCGTGAGGATCTCGGCCTCACTGGCGCGAAATATGGCTGTGGCGAACGCCAATGCGGTGCTTGCACCGTGCTCGCCAACGGCCGGCCAATCTTTTCCTGTGCCACGCGCGTGGCCACCGTGAAAGGCCGCAAGCTGGAGACCATCGAAGGCCTCGCCGACGGCGAACAACTCCATCCAGTGCAGCAGGCGTTTCTCGACGAAGGCGTCGCTCAGTGCGGCTATTGCACGCCTGGAATGATCATGACCGCGGTCAGCCTGTTGCGCCGTCAGGCGAATCCCACGGCCGGGGAAATTCGCAGCGAGATGCAGCGCAACGTCTGCCGCTGCGGCACCTACACGCGGATCCTGCGCGCGGTCGAGCGGGCCGCAGGAGGTGCGTCATGACTCCGCCACTAGATTCGGGTGGCTGGGGTCGAGCGACAGCGAGCCCCCAGTTTCCTTACCAAGGCATTGACAACTGGGGGCGCGGCTCCACCTCGACCCCAGCCACCCAGTTCGAAACAAACATCGTTCCGCAGGAGATCGACTATGATGGGCTTCTGGAGAATGTCCACTTCAGTTTCGCACTCGAGCGGCGCGAGTTCGTGCAGTTGCTCGGCGCGGGACTGGTGGTGAGCGTCGTCGCGGGCTCTGCGCTCGCCCAACGACGCGGACGCCGTGGAGGCGGCGGCTTCATGGGCGGTCCGCCTCCTGCGCTGTCGGCGCGCATTCACATCGGCGAGGACGGCCAGATCACCGTCCTTTCCGGCAAAGTGGAAGCGGGCCAAGGAGCGCGGACGCAAATCGCCATGGCGGCCGCCGAAGAATTGCGCGTGCCGCTCGATTCGCTTCAGGTTCTGCTCGCCGATACGGCCAAGACGCCGGACGATGGCATGACCGCCGGCAGCGGCACCACGCCGCGCACGATCCCGAGCATTCGACAGGCCGCAGCCGCCGTGCGAAAGCTGCTCGACGATTACCGCGCAGAAAAGCCGGAAGCAACTTACGCGGACCTGGTCCGCGATCCCGCGGTGCAGGCCAAGCTTGCGTCGCAGACTCCACAAAATGCGGAGCTAACGCCGAGCGGCGATTGGCAAGTCTTGGGAAGGCCGCAGCCGGCCCTGACCGGGCACTCCCGCGTCACAGGAGCGCACCAGTTTCCTTCCGACATCAAACGCCCCGGCATGCTCTATGGCGCCGTGCTGCGGTCGCCCGCGTATCGCGGCAAACTCGTATCGGTCGATCTCGCGCCAGCTCGGGCCATGGAGGGCGTGGTTGTCGTCCGAGACGGCGACTTTGTGGGCGTCGCCGCCCCGACTTCGTACGCCGCGCGTCAGGCGATCGACGCGTTGGCAAAAACCGCCAAATGGAATGACTCGCCGCTGACGCCAAGTGATTCTTTGCCCAAGCATCTGCGGGACAACGCCGAGGGTTGGAAGGAGAATCCCTTCGCGGCAGAAGTGGCGAGTGCGGCAAAGTCACTTGAGGCCACTTACAACATTGCCTACGTCCAGCACGCGCCGCTCGAACCGCGGACCGCGCTCGCCGAATGGAATGACGGCAAGCTCACCGTCTGGACCGGCACCCAAGGGCCGTTTCGCGTAAAGGGAGAACTTCAAGGCGCTTTCCGTCTGGGTGACGACGCCGTCCGCGTGATCGTGCCCGATTTCGGCAGCGGCTACGGCGGCAAGCACACGGGCGAAGTATCGGTCGAGGCCGCGCGGCTGGCGAAGGAGGCTCGCAAGCCGGTCATGCTCCGCTGGACGCGTGCGGAGGAGTTTACCTGGGCCTACTTCCGTCCGGCCGGTGTAATCGAAATGGAAGCCTCGCTCGACGCCCGCGGCCGCCTCACGACCTGGCGGCACATCAACATCAGTTCGGGCGGCAACTCGATCGAAACTCCGTACAACGTCGCCAAGCGTGACCAGCAGGTGCTCCGCTCGCAGCCGCCGCTCCGCGAAGGTTCGTATCGCGCCTTGGCATCCACCGCCAACTCGTTTGCCCGCGAATCGTTTATGGACGAGCTGGCCGCGCTCGCCGGCGTCGATCCGCTCGAGTTTCGATTGCAGCACCTCGACGAGCCTCGCTTGCGACCGGTGCTCGAAGCGGCCGCCGAAAAATTTGGCTGGCGCGAGCGGGTCTCAAAGAAAGAACTGAACCGCGGTGTGGGCCTCGCCTGCAGCTGGGACAAAGGCTCCGTGGTTGCCTGTTGCGCCGAAGTCGAAGTGAACCCCGATTCCCACGAGATTCACGTCGCCGAAGTTGTGGAAGCCTTCGAATGCGGCAAGATCTTAAACCCCGACAACCTCCGCTCGCAGATCGAAGGGGCGATCGTGATGGGCCTTGGCCCGGCTCTGAGTGAAGCCATCGAATTCGACGACAAACAAGTGACCAACGCCAGCTTCCGCCGCTACCGCGTGCCCCACTTCGGCGATGCCCCGCGAATCGAATGTGTGCTCCTAGACCGCCCCGACCTCACGAGCGTCGGCGCCGGCGAAACCCCTATCATCGCCATTGCCCCGGCCATCGCCAACGCGGTGTACCACGCCACCAGCCAGCGAGTGTGGCAAATGCCGGTGCGACTCGAGGCTTAACGGAGCCCGATAGCATCCATTCGCGTCATGATTCGACAGAGTCGCCGCTGGACTTGTTCCGATCTCTCAAAGGTCCGACGGTCCAAATAGATCCACCGCAGCCAATTGCACGCGGCCAGAGTCGTCCCACCGACGTCGATGGCATGCACCGCACGAAGCTCTTGATCCGACAATTCGCAAACTGACGAATAGGCAGCGAGTCCGTCATGAAATTGCGTCGCGCTGTCTCCCGCCAGACTACCTAACAAACGCGCAACATCGGTGGCCCGCGTGTCGACGTCGACCGCACCGAAGTCGACCAGACCGGTCACCGTGTTGCCGATGAACAGAAAATTGTCGCACCACACATCGCGAATGCAGAATTGGAGCGGCAGCGGCGTGTCGGCGAGTGGCGCCAACTGTGCAATCGCTGATGGAACAGCACGCGGCAATGCGGCGGTCAATCCACGGACGAGCGGCGCGAGCTGCGGCCAGGTGGATTCGTCGATTGCAGCCACCAGCGTTGAAATGCCGCCGGACTGCAATTCACGGAGCCGCTTCAAACGCTGCGTGATTGCCGGCGCTGGCGCGAGCCGAGTCGTGACCGGAAAATCGGCAACAGCCAAATGAAACCTCGCCAATGAGATCATCGCGGCCCGCAGCTTCTCGACGCTCGGCGCTTCCTCATAGTCAGCCGCACCTGGCAGCCAAGGCGCCAGCTCCCAGAGTTGCCCTTCCTCTCGAACAAACGTGTCTCCGAGCGTCGTCCCGATGGGCACGGGCACAAAATCGATCCCACGCCCCGCCGCATGACGCAGCACGGCGTGGATCAACGCCAGCCGCTCCGGCGTCGGGTGTTCAATCGGCCAGCGCCGCAGCCCCAGCGCGCCGCGCGGCGCGACAAGCCGCCAGAATTCCGCCCCGCTCAAACCGCCGGCGCTGCCCAAAGATTCGACCACGGTCGGCTGGCAGTCCGCTGGGTAGTCCCGCAAGATTTTGGCGATTTCAGACACGGAAAAAACTCGACGAATGGAGGCCCGGCGGCGAGCCCCCTGCAATCGTTCCAACTGGACTCCGAGACCGCAAATGCATACTGATTGGATATCGCCGGCAAACTTTTCCTACCAGTCGGAACGTAGAAAATGGGGTATATTTAGGCGGCATGGTCTATACTTAAGGCCATCCGTTCACCGCCGCCTGTCGTCCCCTGCCGACTGTAACTCCCAGCCCTCAAGGAAGTTATCATGTTTCGTCGCCCCCGCCGGGCCATCGTTGTGCCCGCGCTTTCGCTCATTGGTTTGGCAATCTATGGTGCGTCGCCGAGCGCCGCCGCGGCGGAGGATCTAGAACAATCGTTGCGAAAGGCTCTGGCCGACGTGCAGGCGGCCGAGGCGGCCAAGGGCGACGCGGCAACCGCCGAGTCCAAAGAGAAACCGGCAGCCGAAGCGAAGACCCCGGCCGATACGGCGAAGTCCGCCGATAACGCGAAACCGCAGGCCGCGGCTGCCGCCGCGCCGGAAAAGCCGAAATCAAAATATCCGCCCTACGAAGACGTCCTCAAAGACGCCCAGAAAATCCCTGGCCTGATCACGCTCTATCGCAAAGACGACCGCCTCTTGGCAGAGCTCGACGCCCGGAATCTCAACCGCGACCTGATCGTGCTGATCACGATCGCCCGCGGAATTGGGCAGTCGCCGATCGTGGGCGGCTTCAGCTGGCAGTTCGGCGACGATGCCGTGTGGCAGTTCCGCCGCGCGGGCGAGCGGATTCACCTGGTGCGGCGCAATGTACGCTTCACCGCCGATAAGGGCAGTCCGGACGCCGAAGCCGTGGCCGTCGCCTACACCGACAGCGTCCTCTACAGCCTGCCGATCCTCACGCGGAGCCCCGGCGGCGCGTACGTGGTCGATCTGAACCCTGTGTTCATGAGCGACTTGCCGCAGATTTCCACCGTGTTGCCGGGCTTTATGTTCTCCGAGACCAAGTCGACCTGGGCCAACATCGAGGGCTTTCCGAAGAACGTCGAGCTGCAGGTCGCGGCCACGTATGCCTCCAGCGGGTTCTCGAACATCGACTCCGTGCCCGACGCCCGCGGCGTCACGGTCAACGTCCACTATTCGATCAGCGAGTTGCCGGCGACTTCCTACAAGCCGCGCCTCGCGGATGATCGCGTCGGTTACTTTGTGACCGCGAAAAAGGACTTCTCGAAGAAGGACCTCGACGACCGCTTCGTGCGGTACATCACGCGGTGGCACCTGGAGAAGGCCGACGCCGACGCCAAGGTCTCGCCGCCGAAGAAGCCGATCGTGTTCTGGCTCGACAAGACAATTCCCTTTAGCTACCGCAAGCCGATTCGCGACGGCATCCTCGAATGGAACAAGGCCTTCGAGAAGGCCGGCTACTACGATGCGATCGAAGTTCGCCAGCAACCGGACGACGCAACCTGGGCCGCGGGCGACGTCAATTACAACACCTTCCAATGGATCACCGCCGGCGTGGGCTACGCAATGGGCCCCTCGCGCGTGAACCCGTCGACCGGCCAGATCCTCGACGCGGACATCATTTTCGACGCCGACTTCCTGCAGTATTGGAAGCAGGAGCACGAGACATTCACGCCGGAATCGATTGCCATGATGACCGGCGGCGCGATCGACCTGGACCAATACCGGGCCGAAATGAAGCAGCGCCCGCCCTACCTGCAACACACCCACAGCGATCGTTGCAGCTGCAATCTGCTCAGCGGCATGTCGCGGCAGCTGGCGGTCGGGGCCTCGGTGATGGCCACGCGGCAGCGCAGCCCCGAAGAAACCGAGAAACTGATCAAGCAGGGCCTCAAGGAATGCACGATGCACGAGGTCGGCCATACGCTCGGCCTGCGGCATAACTTCCGCGCCAGCGGCTATTATTCGCTCGCCGACCTCAATGATCCCGAAAAGACCGCCGAGACCGGCATCGGCATGAGCGTGATGGACTACAACCCCGTGAACATCATGCCGGACGGCGCGAAGCAAGGCGATTACTTCTCGCAGACCATCGGCCCGTACGATATGTGGGCCATCGAATATGGGTACAAGCCGCTCTCCGGCGGCTCGCCCGAAGCGGAATTGCCCGAGCTGAAGAAAATCGCCAGCCGCAGCGGTGATCCGCGCTACGCATTCGGCGACGACGGCAATGCCCGCGGCATCGACCCCGATCCCCTCACCAATCGCTATGACCTCTCGAGCGACCTCGTCGAATACGCCAAGAACGA
The DNA here is from genome assembly GCA_050248495.1 of Pirellulales bacterium. GTDB lineage: Bacteria > Planctomycetota > Planctomycetia > Pirellulales > Lacipirellulaceae > DASYDU01. The sequence continues at coordinate 69,648 of JBFWSG010000001.1, forward strand.
AGCCAAGCTCGTGGCCGACGCCTGGCCGAAAGTCGTCGAGGATCTGACGAAAGACGGTGACGGCTACCAGAAGGCCCGACGGGCCTTCAACATTCTCCTCGGCCGGCACGGCGAAGTGATGTTCGCTGCCTCGCGCTACGTGGGCGGCCTCGAAGTCAGCCGCAGCCACAAGGGCGACGAGAAGGCGAAGGAGCCGCTGGTCGTGATTCCCGCCAAGAAGCAGCGCGAAGCCTTGGAGCTGGTCGAAGCCGAGGTCTTCAGCGACAAACCGTTCGGGTTCCCGCCGGAGTTGTACGGTCACCTGGCCTCATCGCAATGGGATCACTGGGGTGTCGAACCCGTCGAGCGGACCGATTACCCCGCGCACGACGTGATCCTGATGTGGCAAGACCGCATCCTGAGTCGATTGATGTCGTCGCTTACGCTCGCGCGGATTCACGACTCGGAACTCAAGGTGCCCGCGGATGAAGACGTGCTGACCACCGCCGAGCTGCTTTCGAGCCTCACCGGCTCGATCTTCACCGAGGTGGATGGTTTCAAGGCCGGCGAATTCACCGATCGCAAACCGGCGATCTCCAGCCTGCGCCGCAATCTGCAGCGGGCATATCTGGAACGACTCTCGCGCCTGGCGATGGGCCAGACAATGGCGCCCGAGGATTGCGAAACCGTCGCCTTCCTGCAGCTCAAAGACCTCAAGGGCAAAATCGACACCGTCCTTGCGGGCGACTTCAAGCTCGACACCTACAGCCGGGCCCACCTCGACGAGACGTCGGCCAAAATCGGCAAGGTCCTCGACGCAACGATGGTCGTCGGACCGTAGGAACACTGCCTAGGCCGCACCAAGCCAGTTTGTTACAATCGCGCGCTTTGCGAATCGCCACTGATCGGTGCGGCAATCCGTTCGTTTGATGTCAGGTGGCTAATCATGAAAATGATCTTCGCAGTCATTCAGCCCACCAAGCTGGATGCGGTGCATCAAGCGCTGGAGCGGCTCGACGTCACGCGGATGACCGTCTGCGATGCGCAGGGGTATGCGCGGCAGCGGGGTCAAATGGAAATCTATCGCGGCCACGAGTACAAGACGAACCTGCTCCGCAAAGTGGCTCTCGAAATCGCGGTCAACGACGACTTCCTCGAGCGGACCGTCGAATGCCTTGAAGAGGTTGCTCGCACCACCGCCGAAGGCCACATCGGCGACGGCAAGATCTTCGTCGTGCCGATGGAAGAAGCGATCCAAATCAGCGACGGCTACCGCGGTAAAGGGGCCATCTAGTTTAGTGGGTCAGAGGGTGGCTGGTGGTCGAGCGACAGCGAGCCCCCAGCGCCTGATCGCACGACTGAGCGAAATCTAATGGCCGTGGTGCTGATATCTCGCGACCTGATGGGCGCGTCGCGCGTCGAAGCTGCGGCAAGGTCGGCAGGCGTGGCGTATCGTATGGTCGGCTCGGTCGACGCCGCAGTCGGCGCGAGCTCAGCAATGACCACTCCGCTCGTGATCGTCGATCTCGCAATGACCGGCATCGACGTGTCGGCATTGGTCGACCGCCTCAAGGGACCAGGCGAAGTCGGCACTACGATCCTCGCCTTCGGGCCGCACGTTCACGAGGCGTTGCTCCACGCTGCACGAGACGCCGGTTGCGACCAGGTTCTCACCCGGGGCCAATTCATGTCGCAACTCGATGCGATCATCGCCCGCTTCGCCGGCAAGCAGAATTGAAGCCTACGAAACTTGCGGGCCGCCTTACAGCGTCGCAGTCGTTTCGGTCGACGAGGCAAGGTCGGAGTGCACTTCCGGAACTCCCGTGACATGGTCGTCCGCCAGCGGCGGCATGCCGAACTCCGGTTCGTCTTCGACGTACACCTCGTCCATCTCGGCGCCGTCAATGTCCTTCCGCAGCAGCAGATACACTCCCACGGCCGCCACAAATAAGAAGCCGGCTTGATAACCCGCCGCGAGCGCACCTAGCAGTGATTTCCAGAAACGGATCGCTTTGGAGGCCATCCATTCGCTTCCTGCGAGCTCAGCTGACTTCTCGGATGTCGGCCCTGCCGTTAGCGCCGGACCTTCCTCCGGAGCAACTTCCAAGACGGGGGCGGTCGCGGCGGCTCCGTCCACTGCTGGGACCGGCTGCCCAGGCAAGGGATTCACGACCGTGCGAAACGTCGCGTCGTCCAGCCCCCAGCTCACCGACCAGTTGCCCAGCGCAATCGCCGACGTGGCGAAGAGTTTGACGATGAACATGCTCACCGCCGCCAGCACGGCCGCGAACAGCACATACCACAGCAGCCGCAGCGGACGCTGATAGACGTAGGCATAGCTGCGGCTCAGTGCGTCGAAGGCGTCGGTCCCTTCCACGCCGACCGTGGCCCACATCAGCGGCCACCCGGCTAGCGCTCCGATTAGCAGGATCGCCATCAACAGCCCCAACAGCAGCACAAAGGGCCAGGCGAAACCGGCCACCATCGCCAGAAAATCGAGCTGCATGATCCAGCCGAGGATGACCAGCTGCAAACCGAAAACGGCCGCCCCGGCGAGCGCCAGCATGGGCGCCATGCTGTACGACGAAATCTTGCTCACCGAATGCCGCAAGGCCCCCGGCAAATCGGGTGCTTCATCGCGCGTAAATTTGAGCGCGGCAATCCGGGAAATCGCCCCACCGAAAATGCCCCACACGAACAATTCCCAGACGCCACACAACGTGAAGTACAAGAAGCCGGTTCCGGTCAGCTCGCCGTGAAACAAATTGATGAACGGCCGCGTCAGGTAGAGCCACAGGCTCACCGGCGCCTCGGCGAGGCGACTGGTGACCTGCCGAAACAAGGCATCGGCGCTTTGGGCCGAAGTGATGATCGAGAACTCCGGCGACGTGTCCCACAACCAGCCGCCTACAATTCGCCGCCAATCGGCGCCGGTGACCACCGGATCTGTCGTGCTGGAAAACAAATAATCGATGACCCACCAGCCGATCGTCGTGGCGGCCAATCCCAGCGCGCCCAACACCAGCACTCGCGCCATCAAGGCGATGCGCACGGCCCGCAGCAACACCAGCCAGCGGAACAATTCATTCCAGGAAACTTCGCGCAGTCTTTCGTGTTGATCGACCATCGGCCCGTGTGGGAAAAATGAGCAATTGGCGGGATTTCGATAGCGTGCCGATTATAGGCGGACTCTCCCGCCATGCCTAGCGGAGCGGCGCCCGCCTCGGGCCGCCGCGCAGCTGGATATTGGCTCTATTCTTCGTGCGGCTCGCCGTTGGTGACCTTGTTGTCGGCGAAGCCCTCCGGCAGCTCGTCCGCTTCCGGGTCGGGCACATGGGGCAAGCTGTACGATTCATCGAGCCAGCGCCCGAGATCGATCCCTCGGCAGCGATCGCTGCAGAACGGCTTGGCCGGCGACGCGTCGAACTCGAATTCTTTACCGCACACCGGGCAGCGCATCGAACGGTCCGTCCCATTCCTTTAGAAACCCTGCCAGCCGCACCACTCCAGCCAATGATAGATCCACGGATGCGTCCACGGATTCCAGGTCGGATAGGTCACGGACAGACAGCTAAACGTGAGCAACAGCGCGGCGAACATGATGCCAATCGTGGACCGCGCGAGGCGGTCGACAGCCGGCAACATCACCACCAGCCAAAGCGGCGTGAACCAGAACATCCAGCGAAAGCCGCTGGTCATGCCGCCGTAGTTGCGATCCTCCTGCGGCCGAAAACCAATATAGAACACCATGCACACGAACGTCAGGGCGGCAACCATGAGCGCGAGATCCCGCCGCGCGGCATCACCCGAGGTGGCCCACAAATAAATTCCCCACATGCTCAACAGCCAGATCGGCGTAAGCGAGAAAATGCCGTGATGACCCACGAGCACGTGGAGCGCATAGAGCAATTTTGTCGGCTCGCCAACGTCGATCCCCCGCCGGTCGAGCCAATAGCTCTGCCGCTCGACGCCGTTGACCGTGTACGTGTACTGGTACCAATTGTCTTCCGGATCGGTCGCGCTGCGATGGGCATACGGCGGCACAAGCGTGTCGTGCGCGAGATAATTCGTGGCGAAGAACGCCGCCACCACAACGAGCGCCGCCGGCGCAAATGCCGCTAGCGCCGGTCGCGGAGCACGCCAGAGCAACATCACGCCGACAGTCGCGAGAAACGACAGCGCCGGCAATTCATCGGCCGCCGTAAAAGCCGCGGCAAGTCCGGCCACCACAAAATATCCCCACCGCCGCTCGCCGTCGAAATAGATCCGCACCAGGGCATACAGCGCGATCGTCGCGCTCACCGCCGCCACGATGTGATTGTTGAGCACCACGGCGAACGTCGTGAGCAGCGTGCCGAGCGTCGCGGCGGCCATCACGAAAATCCGGCCCCAATCCGTCGTGCCCAGGCGCTCCACCATCCGGGCAAGCAGATAGTACATCAGCACCAGCGGCAGGATGTTGATCGTAAACAAAATCAACCGCCCCACTTCGTACGGGTTCCCGCCCAGTGTCCAGCCCGTGAGCCGGTGAACGAGCCAATACTCGCCAGCCAGCAGCGTCGTCAATAGCGGCGGCTTACTAGAATAGAGATGCAGCTGGCCGTCGGCGCCGCGATGCTGCACCATGTCGATCGTGTCCCAAGTCGGCTCTCCGACGAGCGAGTCGATCTCGTACGTCCCCTGCTCCACCAGGGAGCGGATCGTCAGCCAGCGGCTGCGGTCGTTCGCGCTCAAGAACGGCCGCTGCAGTTTCTCTTTGCCGCGACGGCTCGCTTCCAGCGCCGCCTTGTCGACGGAATTCACCGCCAGCAGCCGCCCCGACATATTGCCCGCGGCAATCGCGATCAGCACCAGATAGATGCCCCAACGGAGCCGCGCGGCTGAATCTTCCCTCTCAGCCGTCATGACGCCTCGCTCGCTTTGCCAGTCGGTGTGCTTTGAATCACGCGGCCTGGCGCGGTGTGCTCACGGATCGAGTACGTATCGGCCTCGCGGACCAGATAGGCCGTGATCATCTCGCCCAAAAAGCCGAACGACATAAACTGCGCGCCGATCATGATCAGGGCCAGCGAATAGTAAAGGGCCGCCGTCTCATGCAAATGGATCGGCGTCCAGCCTTCGAGCGATCGCGACAAACACCACCGCACCGCGAGGTAGCTCATGCCCAGCCCGCCCAGCGCGAATGAGCCGAGGCCAATCGTGCCGAGCAAGTGCTGCGGCCGCTGCCCGTAGCCGATCACGAATTTTACCGTCAGCAAATCGAGTAAGCCCGTGACGATCCGCGACGCGCCATACTTCGAGCGGCCATACGTGCGCGGCCGATGTTGCACGACGACTTCGGTCACGCGAAACCCGCGCGCGGCCGCCAGCACCGGCACAAAGCGGTGCAACTCTCCGTAGAGCCGAATCTCCAGCATCACCTCGCGGCGAAAGCACTTCAGCCCGCAATTGTGGTCGTGTAGCACCACGCCGGTCAGCCGGCTCACCAGCCAATTGAACACCCGCGACGGCAGCACCTTGTCCCACGGATCGTGTCGCACCTGCTTCCACCCGCTCACGACGTCGAATCCCTCGTCCAGCTTCGCCAGCAGATGAGGAATCTCGGCCGGGTCGTCCTGCAGGTCGCCATCCATGGTGACGATCCTGTCCCCTTCGGCTGCATTAAAGCCGGCGTTCAGCGCCGCGGCCTTGCCGAAATTCCGCCGGAAGCGAATGCCGAGCACCCGCGAGTCCTCGGCCGCCACTCGTTCGATCGCCGCCCAGGAACCGTCGGTCGACCCATCGTCGACGAAGATGATCTGCAGGTCGTAGTGCTCCGCCGCCGCCAACTCGACCAGCTCGCGGTACAGCCGCGGCAAGTTCTCCGCTTCGTCGAGGACAGGGATGATGACCGAGAGCATATTTAGCCGCGGTGCTTGCACCGCGCGTTCCAACCGCGTCGAAAACCGCCCTACCGCCGGCCTCGCGCGTCCTGCCAAACCGCACACCGACTCACTACTTCCAGGATACCACACATGCCTAGCTCGGCCACCAGCGAAACCAGCCGCCACAACACTGCTGCCACGAGCGCGTCGGCCTCGCCGCAGACATTCGAGAGCAGTTCGAACAACAGCGCATCCCGCACAACCATCCCGCCTGGCAGCATCGACAGGAACCCCGCCACGATCGACAGCGTGACGACGGCCACCATCAGCGGCAGGCCACCGATCGGCGTCACGCTCGTGACACCGATGGCACGCAGCGTCGCCCACATGCTCCAGCCCAATACGATCCAGCAGGCGACCGACGCCAGCCAGCCTTTCGCCAACAAGCGCGCCGTGATCCGATGTTGCAGCACCGACTGATCGGCGACGCTTGACTCGTCGCTGGGGTCGCTGGCAATCTTCCAACCGGTCAGCCGCCGGATAAGTCGCCGCGTGAGCACGGGGATCGTCGGCAGTCCGACGAGGATCGCCGTCAACACCGCAGCAATCGCCAGCCGCGGATCGTGCGCGAGCACAAACGGCGCGATCGCCGCCGCGAGCACCGCCCCCACGCTCATCAGCGTGAGCGTTTCCAGAAGCACGCTGGCCAAGCCCAACCGAATCGAGATCTCCCGCGACTTGAGCATCCCGATGCGAATCACCAGCACCAGCGCCTTGCCCGGAACATATTTTCCCAGGTGTCCCAGGAAGTACGCCCGCAACGTTTCGAGCCACTGGATCGGCTGCCCCAGCGCGGCGAGCACCTGGCCCCAGAACCAACCCATCGGCAGCCAGGCCATGCCATACAGCACTCCGGCAAACACGATCCAGCCGGCGTCCATCTCCCAAGGATGTCCACGGAGCTTCTCCAGCGCTTCGCGCACGGTGCCCTGCACCGCGAGACAGACCAGCGCCACCACCGCCAACTTCACGATCGGCGACCACCAGCGTCGGCGTTTGGCATGTTCCTGAGTCACAAACGGCTCGTACACGTTGCGCAGGCTGTTAAGACGTAGCGTCTGGATCGATCTCGCCGCCGCATTGTCGCCTCTCTCCCAGCAGCGACACAAGATTGCTCATGGGCCGTACGAATAGCCTTTGATAGAATTGCGATTATCGATTCCTGGTACCGCCATGGCCGCAAGCCGTTCGAATAATCTGGGCAACCTCTACGTGCCCCGCGTAGTCTCGTTCATCGTCCTGCTGGCGATCATCCTGCTGGTGGGAATCGTCTTCTTCCAGGTGATGGCGCAGTTCATCGTGCCGTTGTTCCTGGCTTGCGTGCTGTTGGTCGTGTTTCAGCCGCTCCATCGTTGGTATCTGAGCAAAACGCCCCGCTGGCCGAAACTGGCTGCGCTATTGACCACGCTCACCATTCTCGTGACGGTCCTCGCGCCGACCATTTTCCTGGGCGTCAACGCCTACAAAGAATGCGCCAGCCGAATCTATTCCGCCGGCAGGAAAGCGGCGGAGGTCAAGCAGGCGGCGCCGGCAAAGGCCGCTGCCGCAGCGCCCGCGAACGAAGCCGCACCGGAAATCGCCGACGACGACACCCTCTACGCCAAGCTGCTCGAAAAGTCCCACGAGTGGGCCGACTGGTGGAAGGAACAGACCGGCATCACCATCGCCCGCGAAGACGTCGCCCAGATTTTCAAGGACGCCGTCTCTTGGGTCGGCAATTTGCTGCCGGAGCTCGCCGGCGCGGCGATTCGCATCGTCGTCGGCCTGTTGATTACGATCATCGCGCTCTACTATTTCTTCGCCGACGGTCCGGCCATGATCAACGGCCTGATGGGGCTCTCTCCGATGGACAAGCGGCACGAGTTGGAGCTCCTCGCGCGGTTTGCCGAGATCAGCCGCTCCGTCGTCGTGGCCACGTTGCTCTCGGCCGTCGTGCAAGGCGTTTGCGCGGGCATCGGCTTTTACTTCGCCCTGCCCAGCGGGGCGCCAATTTTTCTGCTGATGGCCCTCACCATGGTGCTCGCCATCGTGCCGTTCGTCGGCGCGGCCGGCGTTTGGATTCCCACCTGCATCATCATCTTTCTGTTTGGGCCCGAGGTGTTTGTCGTGGGGGGCGAAGCCGTCGACGGAGGCGATTGGAAAGTCGCGGCCGCGCTGGCGGTCTATTGCGCCGTGGTCGTCTCGGGCATCGACAACGTGATCAAGCCGCTGGTCCTCCACGGCCAGGCCAACCTCCATCCGCTGCTAGCACTCTTGAGCATCTTGGGCGGCATCCAGGTGCTCGGGCCGGTCGGCATCTTGATCGGGCCGATGCTGGTTTCCTTCCTGCAGGCCCTCTTGACGATGTTTCGCCGCGAAATCGAACGCTGGGAGGATCCGACCGAGCGCTCGCTCGTCCTGTCGCCGACGGCTCAAGCGCTGGCCGAACACATCGAAGCCGCCGTGGGCGACGAAGGCCGCGACGAAAAGCCGTCCGCCGCCAAGTCCGCCAAGCAGCAGCCGGCCAAGAAAAAAGGCCGTTAGCGCCGCCCACGCTAGCAAGCTTGTCTAGTCGTTTCACGCGATTCCGGCTTAGAATGGCGTCTCGGCCGAACTCTTCGCTCGTCCTTTCGGCCGCGTATGCAGGATTCTCGTGAAAGGGATTTCGCCATGAACATTGCATCCATAGCGCTCGTCGTGGCCGCGGTCGGCGTAAACTTCGGCTGGCAACCGTCCAAGGAAGATCCGCAGGCCTACGAAGTGCTGATGCAGGTCGAGCCGGAACTCGTCGGTGTGATGGCCGAGGGCCGAGCGCTGCCGATCGAGAGCCATGTGCCCAAGGAAGTCGCGCCGATCCGCAACATTCGCGTAGTCGTCGGCGATCAAAAGCTTCCCCGCACCATGATAGTCGCCAAGGCCCCTGCGAAATCCGCGCTCAAACCCACGAGCGACCGCATCGTCCGCGGCCAGGAACCGGTCGAGCACACCGCGAATTTCCAAGCCGACGCCTGGGGCCCCAGCAGTCCCAACCGCCAATTCGACCAGCGCGGCGCCACGATCGGCAGTGCTCCGGCTGGCGCCACTCAAAGCAATCCCTGGACAATGGACAATGCTCAGAAATCGCTGAGCGACGCCGGCACTTCGGTCAAGAACTCGGTGAATTCAAGCATCGACCAGGTCAATCAGCAATTCAGTCAAAGCGGCCAGGACCTCTATAACAAGAGCAAGGACGCGGCCAGCGATTTCGGCAACCAGTTGCAGAACATCTCAGGATTTAGCAGTCAGCCCGCAGCCCCCGCGGCCACGGCGCCCACCGCGACAACCAAGAGCTGGGCCGCGCCGCCGTTGTCCGGTTCTTCGCTGTCGCAGCCGCCGACCGCACCTGCGGGCCCTTCCTGGTCCAGCATCACAACCGACCTCGCGCCGCCCCGGCTGGCACCCCCGCCGCTTGCGAACGACGTCCGTCTCGCCAGCAACCCAACCGGTACACGCACCGGTGCCGGCCCCGCATTTCCTCCGCCACCGACCACCGGCGCGCAGGAACAGCGCAGTTTGCTCACTACTCCCCAGGGCAGCAATCGCGAAGCAGAAAACGATTGGGACTCGGTCTGGGGCACGCAGCCGTCGACGACCGCCGCGAGCAACGACTCGGATGCCGACGGCATGGTGACCGTTCCGCCGCGAATGCGGACAACCGCCGCCAGCACATCGCCGCAACTCCCCGCCCCGCCAGCAGTCGCCAAGGGCACGTCCGCCGCCCCGCCGTTCGGCGATCGCTATGGCAACGCCGGCCAGACGTCCCCCGCGTCGAATAGCGGCGCGGACGCCTGGGCAAACTTCGGCCGGCCGCAAGACAATGTCTTCAACGACCCGCGGATGACGGCCGCCACGCCAGCGACCCAGCCGCCGGCCGCCACAACTCCGCCGAATCAGTCGTTCGCGGGACAAAACCCGTTGACGCAGCCGACGATCGGCACCGCCCCGCCGACCACCCAAGCGGCGGCAATGGGCCAGCCTGGCGTGTCGCCGGAAGAAGTGCCCTGGAAGCCGCTGCTCGCCGTCAGCCTGGCACTGGCAGGCTCGATTGGCGCGAATTTCTACCTCGGCATGAGTTACGCCGAAACGCGCCACCGCTACCGCTCGCTTGTGGCCAAGACCACGCACGCCTTCGAGAAGAAAGCCGGCCTCGCGGCGTAATTGGCGTCGTCGGCCACGACGAAGCTACCGCCTGCAATCGCCGCCACTGTTCTGCCTGCTCGATCGCAAGAACTACCACCAATCCGGCCGATGAATCATCGGCTCCGCCGGCCATGGCCGCAGCGACGGCGCAGGCGCCGCCGGCTTGTGCCGCCCATTCTTGCTCGGCTTCAGCGCGCCATTCGTGGCCCCATTCGTTGCGCCGTTCTTCGACCAATCGTGCCACGAGTACTCGACCTCGTCCAAGAGAGGCGCGACCGGCACCGGCTCGACATCGTACTCCGTGACCACTTCCTCGATCGTCTCTTCGATCGGCGCGGGTTCCGGTTCTCTCGCCATGACCTCGATCACCGGCTCCGGTTCAGGCGCAGGCAACTCCAACACTGGTTCTGGCGCCGGCTCCAGTTCCGGCAACGCCTCCGGCTCGGCAAACTCCAGATTCTGGTTGTACCGATCGGGAATCCGCCGCGTGTCGGCCTTTACGTCGGCAAACATCCGCCACACGTGCTCGTGGCAGGTGAACACCAGCAGCTGGTGCCCTTCGCGGGCGAACTCGCGGAGCACGGCGACCGCGATCTTCGTTCGGCCGGCGTCGAAGTTTACGAACACATCGTCGAGAATCATCGGCAGATGGATGCCCCGGCGGGCGAACGCCGCCACCAGCGCCAGTCGCAAACTCACGAACAGTTGCTCGCGCGTGCCGCGGCTCAGCACTTCGACCGGCAGCGACTTGCCGTCCTCGGTGTCCACGAGCAGGATGTCGTTCGCCAGCGGCGTCCAGATCCGCTTGTATTTGCCGCTTGTGAGCTTCGCCATATAGATCGAAGCTTCGCGGAGCGTTTCCGGCTGGCGGAACTTTTCGTATTCGTCGCGGATCTCATCGAGCAGGATCCCGACCGCCGCCCGCTCGCGCCAAGCCTCGATCTTCTCGGCGATCTGCGCGCCGACGACGTCGAGCTCCAGCTGCTTCTTGGAGAGCGACCGATCGGCCGCCGCGGCCCGCTGCTGTTCGACGAGTGCTCCCCGTTGCTGCAACAATTCCTTCAGCTGCTTGTCGATCGTTTCACCCTGTGCGGATAGCGATTCCCAATCGCCTTCGAGCCGGCCGATCGAGTCGGCCGCCAGAAAGGGTGCGAAATCTGCCTCGCTGCCATGCTTGCCGATAGCCGCCGCGATTTCGCGCGTGGCATCGGCACGCTTCTTGCGCAGGCCGTCCGCCTCGGCAAGTCGATCGGCAAGCTGCCGCAAGCCGCGCTCATCCTCCACGCCACATTTCTGGAACAAGGCCTCGCGGCGGCGACGGTAGCCAATCGCGGCCTGCGCGTGTTTTACAACCTCGGCCTTGAGCGCTTTGGCCCGCTGGCGAATCGAATCGCGATGGGCCGTCCGCTGCTGCTGCTGGCGATATTCTGAGAGCAAATGGCCGAGCTGCTCGATCGCCGACGATTTTTCCTTGCGGAGCCCCGTCTCTTCGGCGAGCGCCACCACCCGCCGCGTCACGGACTCGAGCTCGCGCTGCCGCCGCTCGGCGTCCTCGCGGCGATTCTCGATCTTCTCGCGGAGCTGCTCGATCTGCTCGTGCTGACCCGCCATCGTGGCCAGATCATCCGGATGCACGCTGTCCGGCAGCCCCAGCGCCCGCAGCTTGTTTTTCCAATTGGCGAGCGCCGCCGCGTGCTTTTCCTTCGCCAATTCCAGCCGCCGCTCGGCCGCAGTGATCTCTGCCGCCGCCTCGCGCCGCTTGCTCTCCACCGGCAACACGCGCTCCAACTCCGACAGATGCCGCTGCGCATGCTCCAGCCGCATCTGCACCGAGCCTTCGGTGAGCGGCAACTCGCGATCCAGGTCCTGTCGCTCTTCTTCCGAGTCGCGGAGCTGCTTCGCCAACAGCTCCAACTGATGATGGCACTCGGCCAGCCGGTCGGACGCCGACTCTTCGACAAAATATTTGAATAGCCAGGCGAAGATCGCGCCGATGAGACCGATCCCCGCGAACCACCCGCCCCACTGCCCGAGCATCGAGCTCGGCATCAGATACCAGGCGGCCAGCATCACGAAGCCAGTCACGAACACCGCCAGCAGCCAACTGAACAGGCCCATCGGCACGACCTGCTCGTCGACCAGGTCCCGCGCCTGATCGCGCAGCTGCTCAGCCTGCTCGCGGGCCTTCTCGATCCGCTGCTCGACGACCATCCGCCGCCGCAGCCGGGCCACCAGGTCGCCCGCCTCGTCAACCGTCATCGGCAGGCCGAGCTTGTCGCCGCCCGCGGTCGCCGACTCGATCTGCGTGCGGAAGTGGTGCTCGCCCGTCCGGCGATGTTCCAGCTCGGTCTTCGCGGTCGCCAGGAATTCTTCCGTCGTCTCAATGGCCCGGGCCTGCGGCCCAAGCTGCTCCACGAGCTCGTTGGTGATCGCCGGCGGAACTTTGCCGGCGCCGGTCCATTCGTGGGCGAGCCGCTCGTTTTCGCTGGTGAGCCGCGCTTCGAGTAGCTTGATTTCGCCGGCCAGGTCGTCGACCTGCTTTTCCAGCGATACTAGCCATTCCTGCTGCTCCGCCAGCGCTTCGAGCCGCGGGCCGCTGCGGACCAACAGGTCGTTGATGCCCAGCCGCTGGGCCTCTTCGCGGAGCTGCTGCCGCTGGCCCTTGAAGATGTCGCGCTGCCGCTGGTGCTCTTCGAACTTCTCGTTCAACTCGTCCAGCGTTTCGAGCGTGCCGGCCTCCAGCGGCAAGAGGCCCGCAAACCGTTCCAGCTGGTCATCGAGTTTTTCGCGCTTCGTCCACAGCGGCTTGAGGTTGATGGCGATCTCGAGCCGCCGCGCCTTGGCCGCCAGCTCCTTCGACGTCGCCTGCCGGCGGTCGACTTCGTCGGCAATCTCGCGGAGTTTCACGGCCGACTGTGCCCAACGGCGCCCCTTCACGACCAGCTCATCGAGTTCCCCGCGCAACTGGTCGCGCTTGGTAAACAGCGCTCGAATCTCGGAGGGTTCTTCCGCCGGCGCCACAAGCCGCGTCCGCGAACGGCCCAGCATCCGGATCACATCGTACAAAGACACGCGGTCGAGCCCGGACGTCAGCCGGTAGAGCCACTGCGCCGCCGCGGTGTCGCTGAGCGAATTGAGCTCCTGCACCTCGCGCAAGCCCACGGCAAAAATGTTGACGTACGTCTGCTCGTCGACGTGCTCCAGCGTGTCCAACAGCAGCCGATCGCCCTGCTCTTCGCCGCCCACGGTGATCGTCACCTTGCCGACGTCTTCCGCGCTGCGGTCGGCATAGCGGGAAATCTTGAACGGCCCATGCTCGCCGTCGACTTTGAGCCAGCCGCCCGGCCGCCCGCCCGCGAGCGGCGGCAGATAGCGCTTGCGGCGCTGCGGCGTGACGCCGTAGAGCACCGTCCGCAGGAAATTCATCAGCGTCGATTTGCCGGCCTCGTTCGGCCCGTAGAACACCGTCAGCTCATTCGACACTCCGCGCAGCGTGAGATCGTGCCACACGCCAAAGCCGTCGATGTGAATGTCGGTGATCTTCATGGTATACCGTGGGGCGTCGATTCGCCTATTCCTCGAGCTCGGCTTCTTCGAGCGGCAGCGTCAACAGGTCAACGCCCAGTTTCGCCGCCCGCGTCACCAGCGCGAGCCGCTCCGCGCCGCGACCGATTTGCGCCGCCGCAAGCAACTCTTCTTCGCGGACGTCGGCCGGCAAATATCGCTTCAAATCGAACGGAATTCGCTCGTCTTCGACGCTCGCCCGCACTTGCCGCACAAAATCGCCCAGCACCGTCTCCTGGTCGTACCACTCCGGCGGCACGCTCAGCGGCGCGGCGCATTCGAGCGACGCACTCCAGGCGAATTGCTTGCCCTGCCCAAATTTCCGCCGCAAATCGGTGAGCAACTCATCCGCCAGTCCGCCCGGCCGCAGGCGATTCACGAGCGAGCCCGTGCCTTCAATTTTCCACCGTACGAGCAGATTCACACCGGGATGCTTGGCGATCAGCTTCTCCAGCCGGTCAACCAAGCGTTCGCTGAGCTGCTCCTCTTTCGTCGACGCGGTGACTTCGAGCGACTGCTCCATCCAGCGGATCGAATCGGTCGCCACAAACTGCGGCCGCGCCCGGCCGGTGTCGTCGACGTGGACCAGCGTGCAGCCATGCGGCCCGGTTTCCTGCGGACCACGGCCCTGCGGTGAGCCGCAATAATGAGCAACGCCCGGCTGCTCGTCGACCGTTTGAAAATGATGTCGGCCGCCGAGGGCCATGTAGTGCACGCGGTCACCTTCACGTCCGGTCGAGTCGCTCGTGCCGTGAGCCACACCGATCGTGAACAAGCCGTGTGCATCGCGATGGAAGCCGCGCGAATCGACTTCGCCGTTTTCGCGGCAGCTCGTCCCCTGCACGCGTGCGATGGGCCCGCCGTCGCGGACGAGGTCGAGCGACTCGACGCGGCCGACGGGAAACACATGAACGTTTTCCGGCAGCGTCACGCTCCTCGGCCAGTGGTCGGGCAGATCAGCGACGCCGCCGGCCCAATAAATCGGAATGCCGCGGTCGCCCAGCCGCGCGAATTGTTCCAACAGCAGCATGATCGCCGGCGGACCGGCGCGGTCGACATTCAAAACATCGCCGGCCAGGAGCACCGCGTCGACGTCTTCCGCAAGCGCGGCCTCGAACACCTGCTCGGCCGCGTGGAAGGGCGCTTCGATCAAGAGCTCGCGCACGTGGTCCGGCACCTGGGCGAGGCCGTAGATCGGCTGTTCCAGATGCAGGTCACTGGCATGCAATAGTCGCAGATTGGGTTTGCCGCCAGCGGGCTGTGGCATCGACGCCTCCATGCGCGAAGCAAACGAACGAGCGGATGAGGCGTAAGTCTACACCCGCAGCACATGAATCACCAACTTCAGCTTGCGCCAGCAGTGCGAGCCGCCCCGGGGGTGCTAGCAGCGCGACTCAATACAGCGGCCGGACGAACGACTCCGGCGTTCCGTCAGCGGGATTCACGAAGATGATGTCTTTGGGGTCGCGGCGGGGCGTGTCGATGGCGAGGAACACTACGGGCTGTGCCAAGATTTCGGGCATGGCGTGGACGGTGCCTCGTTTGAAATAGAGGAGTTGCCCCGGACCGAATTCGGCGAGGTTCGCGGGGTCCTCCATCCAGAACGTGCCCCGGCCGGAGAAGACGTAGAGCTGCTCGTCGCAAGTGGCGTGGTAATGGGGCGGCGTCGTTTTGTAGACGCGAAACACTCGCGTGCTCGCGTGCGGGTTGTTGGTGAGGTAGTGGTCGAGGAGCAACGTGTCGGCAGTTTCCGGGAACCGGGCCGCAATTGTGGCGATGTCGAAGCGGCCGGTGGTGTTTTGGGGGGGTTGGTTCGACATGGTGCGGATAGTCTGTTTCGAGTCGATGTGAATTAATCGTGCGGGTGCCGATTGTTGACCAGCACTTTCGCCCCCTTGGGGCTTCGGGCGGATTGATCCACGTTACCAGGGGCTCACGCCCCTGGCTATTGACGGCCGCCTCTTCGGGGCTCGATACGTGACATCTCAACGCGAACGAGCTCGACGCCTTTCCCCGCCGCAACGCGGCAGAAGTAAATAGCCAGGGGCGTGAGCCCCTGGAACTTGGCGGTTTTGATCCCTGAGCCCCAGAGGGGCGGAAGTGGGGTTCAATGCCACGAGCAAAAGCGCCTCCTGGGTCCTCCTCTGGTTTACAACTCATCTGGTCGAATCAGGGATCGCAGCTCCTCGTAGACGTCGTCGTCGGTGATCTTGACTCGTTGTTTGAACTCCTTCTTGTAGGCATCGATTAACGAACGTCGAATCCCGGAAACCACTCGATCTGTGAACATCGCGGAGACGAGGCGGTTCTTGTCGAAGCACTGCGCCAGATGAAACTCAGTTTCGGTCTCTCCTCGCAACAGCGACTTCTTTGTCAACAAATACATGCGTTCAACATCATATGGACTCAATCCGTCCTCGTCCAAAAGTGCAATGCTGAAAACGCTAACGCACTCGGGGTTTTGGCCCTTGACGGGAATGACCCGCAGCAGTTCCCACGTACGCCCATTCGTCACGACAGCCCACGATGCGGATCGAGACATCGCATAGTTCAATGCTTGTTGCCGGTCCACTTCCTTAAGGGTCTCACGTTTCTTGCACTCGATTACCATGATCACATCGTTGTCGTGCTTGACTGCAATGTCGATCTTCTTGTTGGTCGCTGACACTTCATAGTCGAGATCAGCGTCCTTATAACCCAAGGCAGTTCGCAGTACGTCGACGCACCACAATCGAATGCGCTCTTCAGAAAGCGTTTCACTCTCCGACATGGCCTGCAATTGCTTCATGCAGGGACCAAAGCCCTTGCGGATTTGCTTGTATGCCGCCTTGCGAACTTCCGTTTTCGTTCGCCTTTTGCGCGCTGATTCCGTTGCCGCATTGCCGGAAGCCTTTCCGTTGGATGATTGCGGTGAACTCGCGATAGCTGCCTGTTCAATCGGGGACACAGCCTCCAATTGAATTACAAAGGGCCGCGTGCATTTCGGACAGGAAATGGTCTTTCCAATGAACCGCTCATATTTCTTGGAAATCCGAAATCGCTTGAGGCAGGTTGTGCAAGTGGCGACGCCGAGAACTTCGTCGGTGGACATGGCTGAGTAACCCAATGGAGAGAAGTGTGGAGTCGTTTCAAACGAAGCCTCAGAATACCCACGGCGGAGGGGTTCCGGTCAAGCCCTTGTAGAAGGGACAAGCTGCCACGTCGACTTTCGCCCCGTTGGGGCTTGGGGTGGGCAATTCACCGTTACCAGGGGCTCACGCCCCTGGCTATTTACTTCTGCCGCGTTGCGGCGGGGAAGGGAGTCCAGCCCGGAAGGGGCGGCCGTCAATAGCCAGGGGCGTAAGCCCCTGGCACCTGGGCAAAATTGACTCGTCAGCCCCAACGGGGCGACAGTGGGGTTCAATCCCAAATGTAGCGATCGTCCCAGGTGAGATTATGGCGGCGGAGGAGTTCTAGAAACTCTTCTTGGAACGATTGGCGGCTGTGATGCTCGGCCTGATTCGCCAAGTACGCCGTCACGGAGTTGACGTTCGAGTAGCTGACGGCAAATGCGCCGAAGCCGATTTGCCACGCGAAATCTCGGTTGCCGATCTCGTCGTGAATCCAACTCGAAGAGTTCGTTTTGATTAGCCGTACAGCGTCTGAAACAGACAGTGTGCGTGGCAACGACACGAGCAAGTGAACGTGGTCGGGGATGCCGCCGGCGGCGATCAGCGGACAACTGTTGTTACGTGTGATACCACCGATGTATTCGAAGAGGCGGGGTTGGAGTTCGGCGTCGATGAAGGGCTGTCGGTGTTTCGTGCTGAAGACGATATGGCAATGTAGAGAGGCGAAGGATTGGGGCATAGAAGTTCCCAGTCAGAGAGAAAAGAAATAATGGACGCGCGCCGTTGGTTGGCGCGGTGCACATGTCACTTCACCCACTTTCGCACCGCCAAGGATTCGGGGGGTACGATATCCACATTACCAGGGGCTCACGCCCCTGGCTATTTACTTCTGCCGCGTTGCGGCTGGGGAGGCACAACAGGGCGTTAACGGCGAGAAGACTTTTTGGTGGAGCGCCGTTTCGAGCTCGGCGTTTTTGCGCCGCGGCGGCGGGAGGCTTTGCCTTTCGGCGCCGGGGTCTCATTGCCGGGCGAGTTGGGGCTGTCGGCCTGGCCGGTCATTTCGTAGAGGAAGCGGCTCGGCACTGTGGGACGCGGTTTTCCCCATTTGCGGCGCGTGAGCGCGAACGAGAGGACGAGCACTTCTCGGGCGCGGGTGACGCCGACGTAGCAGAGGCGGCGTTCTTCGTCGATCGCGGCGCCTTCCATTTCCAGCGATCGCTTGTGGGGCAAGATGCCTTCTTCCATGCCGACGAGATAGACGCGCGGGAATTCGAGGCCCTTGGCGCTGTGGAGGGTCATCAGGGCCACCGCGTTTCGTTCGAGCTGCGACTCCTTTTCATCGCTGTCGTCGCGGTCCAAGAGCACATCGTCGAGGAAGCCGGCGAGGCTGGCCGATTTGCGGCGGCCGGCTTCGTAGCTGGCGGCGGCGTTGATGATTTCTTCGAGGGCGTTGAGCCGCGACTCGCATTCGTTCGGGTCGGGATACGTCTTGTGCAAGAGGTCGCGGTACTCGGTATCGTCGATCACTTTGGCGACCAGTTCCGGGAGGCTCAGTTTTGACGCCGCCGCCCGCAGACCCTCCATCAATCGCAAAAAGCGGCCCACTGCGTCCGATGTCTTGGCGTCGACGCCGTCGATCGCCAGGGCGTTGGGCAACACGTCCCAGAGGAACTTGCCCTCGCGGGTGGCTTCGTCCAAGAGTCGCTTTTGGGCCGTGTCGCCGATGCCGCGCGGGGGCGTGTTGACGATGCGGCGCAGCGATGGTTCGTCATGCGGGTTGTCGACGATCTTTAGATATGAAAGCAGATCGCGGACTTCCTTGCGATCGAAAAAGGACATGCCGCCGATCAGGACGTACGGCACGTTGGCTCGCCGCAGCTCGGTCTCGAACGATCGCGGCTGCTCATTGGTGCGGCAGAGGATCGCTACGTCGCGGGGCTGGGTCTTGCCGGCGTCGAGCAGAGAGCGGATGTGGCCGACGACGCGGATCGCCTCGTCCGTTTCGTCCTTGCACTGCATAATGCCTGGGCGGTCGCCCCCCTCGGTGGCCGCGATCAGCTTCTTCTCGTGTCGCTGGCGGTTGAAGGCGATCAGCGTGTTGGCATATTCGATGATGGCGGCCGTCGAGCGGTAATTGTTTTCGAGCCGCACCACCTTGGCGTCGTTCCAATCGTGCTGAAACCGCAGGATGTGCGTCACCTCGGCACCGCGCCAAGCGTAGATCGATTGATCGTCATCCCCCACGACGCAGAGATTGCGGTGATCGCGGGCGAGCCCCTTCACGATCTGATACTGGCTCTGGTTGGTATCCTGGTACTCGTCGATCAGCACATGGTCGAAGCGCGCGGCCTCGGCCTTACGAACGGGCGAGAACGTCTGAAACAGGTCCTCGGTCAACAGCAGCAAATCGTCGAAGTCGACGGCGCCGAGCTTCTTGAGGTTTTCCTGGTAACGGCGGTAGCCGACGGCTGCCAGGTGGTCGCGCTCGGAGCTGGCGATTGAGAGCGCGGCATCGGGCCGGACGGACTGCGTCTTCCAGCGGCCGATGTAGCCCAAGAGATCGCCGGGCGCGAGGGCCGTGTTGGGCGCACGCAATTCTCGCAAGACGGCGCGGGCCTGACTCTCCTGTTCATTGCGGTCGCAGATGATGAATTTTTCCGGGTAGCCGAGCTTCGCAATGTTGCGGCGGAGGATGCGGACGCAGAGCGAGTGGAAGGTGGAGATCTCGGGGCGCGGGGGTGCGTCCTTGCCGCGTGCTTTCTTTTGGCCGCCCTTGCCATCCAAGAGCGCGGCGGCCCGCTGCTGCATCTCGGCGGCGGCCTTCTTGGTAAATGTGACCGCGAGGATCCGCTCAGGCCGGATGCCGCTGCGAATCAAATTGGCGATGCGATAGGTGACGACGCGGGTCTTGCCGGTCCCCGCGCCGGCCAGCACGAGCAGCGGCCCCTTAAGCGTGCGCACCGCTTCCAGTTGGGGAGGATTCAAACCGTGGGCCATGGTGCGTCCGATGCAGCGGGGGCGATGGGCGAAGCTCAAGGGAGGACCACCTAGAGTATCGCTGGAATAGTGGCCTTTCCAGGGGCGGACTTGACGCTTTGAGCGACGAAGTCCTACACTTCGGGAAGATTATCTAATCCCTAAAATCGGGCGGCTCGCGCATGAAATCGGAACATCGTCACGAACTGGAAACCAATTGGCTCGCGCACCACACGGCGATCTGGCTGGAACGCTTGCAGCCGTATAACGCGCTGATCGTGGGCGCGCTGATCGTGGCGGCGATCGCGCTGTTCGCGTTTTCGTTCTTCAGCGGCGAGACTTCGGCGCGGCAGAGCGAGGCCTGGAACTCGTACAACGACGCGGTCATCAGCGGCAGCCCGAACCTGGAGCTGCTCCGCAAGAGTGCCGGCGAGTATCCCGATTCGCCGATGCAGGAATACGCCGACATTACCTGGGCCGACGGGCAATTGTACCTGGCGTCGCTGTTGTTCGTTCACAATCGCACCGCGTCCAACGAAGCCGCCAGCCGCGCGACGAGCACCTATCAGTCGCTGTTGGCGGAAACCGAGGACAAGCGGATTAAGAACCGTGCCCATTTTGGCTTGGCCCGAATCTACGAATTGGGCAATGACCTGGACAAAGCGATTGCGGAGTATGGCAAGGTGGAAGGCGGCTTCAAGCTGATCGCCGACCAGCGGGTCGAAGAGCTCAAGAAGCCGGCGACCAAAGACGTGTATTCCTGGCTGGCCACGGCGCAAGGGCCGACGAGCACGGCGCCGACTGGCCCCGGTACTCCAGGCGTGAGCCCCGGATTCTCGCCGAGCGAAATCGAGTTGCCGGCGGCCAGCAGCGATGAAAGCAAGGAAGGCGAAGCAGCAAACGCGTCGATTGACGACCTGTTCTCGCCGCCGAGCAATGTGGACACGTCGACGATGCCCAAGTCTGATAAGGATGTCTTCGCGCCAGTTGACGAAAAGGCCGCGGATGAAGGCAAGCCGTCGGATACGAAGGCCGACGAAGGCGCGTCGCCTGATGCGCCGAAGCAATAGTCCCCCGCGTTTGTCGTCGGTGGTCGCCGTGCGATGATTGGGATGTCGTGGCCGACACCGCGAACGCAATCGTGATGCATTTCTGATTTCTGACCTCTGATCTCCGAACTCTAACGATCTGCCCGCTCCGCTTCATACATTCACGGCTCCGCCCGAATCGTCCGGCCAGCGGCTCGACGTCTTTCTCGCTCAGCGGCTGCCGACTTTCAGCCGGGCCGCGCTGCAGCGAGCCATCGAAGCTGGGCAGGTTCATGTCGATGGCGCTGCGTGCAGGCCGTCGCTGAAACTTCGTGGCGGCGAAGTGGTAGATGTCCTCGAATTGGCGGTGCCCCGGGAAGGGCCAATTCCGCAGGACATCCCGCTCGACATCCTGCACGAGGACGACGAGTTCGTGGTCGTGAACAAGGCGGCGGGGATGATCGTCCATCCGGCGAAGGGTCATTGGGATGGAACGCTCGCCGGGGCGCTCGCCCACCACTTCAGCGCGCTGAGCCAGCGCGGCGGGCCGACGCGGCCGGGGATCGTTCATCGGCTCGATCGCGACACGAGCGGCGTAATCGTCGTGGCGAAGACGGATCAGGCGCACGATGCCCTCGCAGCTCAATTTAAGGCTCGTACGGTCGAAAAGCAGTACTTGGCGCTCGTGGCGGGAGTGCCGCAGTTCGATCAGGACATCATCAGCGCGCCGATCGGCGATCATCCTACGGAGCGCGAGAAGAAGGCGATCCGGCCGGGCCACCCGTCGGCCCGCGACGCGGTGACGCACTACGAAGTGGTCGAGCGGTTCAAGGGCTACGCGCTGGTGCGGGCCCGGCCGAAGACGGGACGGACGCACCAGATTCGGCTGCACCTGGCCCACGCCGGCTTCCCCGTGCTCTGCGATCGGCTCTACGCGGGCCGTAACCCGAAAAAGCTCTCCGAAGCGGAGTTGATTCCGCGCGGCCAAATCGGGCAGGATACTCGCGAGGCGGCGGGCGAACCACAGATCGATCGCCACGCCCTGCACGCTCATCGTTTAACGTTCGATCACCCGACGACCGGCCAGCGGATGCAGTTCGAGGCCCCGCTCGCGGCCGACATGCAGCTCGTCCTCGAAGCCTTGCGCCGCTGGCGGCCGGCAAACTAAGCATTTCACGCAAAGGCGCGAAGGCGCAAAGAAGAACTTTGCTCTTTAGCTCTTGGCGCCTTTGCGTGAGTCAAACTGCTGCAAAGCGACGATCGAGTTCGGATCCAAGTCGAAGGAGAACATTATGGGCATGCTCCAAGAGTTTAAGAAGTTTGCGCTTCGGGGAAATGTCGTTGACATGGCGGTCGGCATCATCATCGGCGGGGCGTTTGGCACGGTGGTCAAATCGCTCGTGGATGACGTGGTGATGCCGCCGATCGGCTATATGACCAGCGGTGTCAACTTCAAGGACTTGGCCTGGACCATCGTGCCGGCCGAGGGCCAGACGCCGGCGCTGACGCTCAATTACGGCTCGTTCATCAACAGCGTGATCACGTTTTTGATCGTCGCCTGGGCGGTGTTCCTGTTGATCAAGGCGATGAACGTCGCGGAGACGCGGCTGCGGATCGGCGGAGCGCTCACGCCCGATGCCCCGCCACCGCCGGAAGACACGCTGCTACTGCGCGAGATTCGCGATGAGCTCAAGAAGCGGTAACGGCTATGCTCCAGTCCTTCAATTCCTGGCTCACTGCAGGCTGGTTGTCTCACGCAAAGGCGCCAAGGCGCAAAGGAGAGACCGAGTATTTTCCCATTCTTCTTTGCGCCTTGGCGCCTTTGCGTGAGATAGAAGGATGCGGCTAACGAGACGCTCGCTACTCGAACAGCGCGTCCATTAAGTCGCGGGTCACGAGCGGCTTGGGGCTAATGAGCATTTCCGCTGCATCGACGCCCGCGGTGCTGCCCAGGTAGCGGGCCATCGATTCGATGCGGGCGAAGAGCTGGTGCTTGCTCGAGGGGAACTGCGTCTCGAAGCACTTGATCGAGGCGATCTTTCGTTCCAGCGTGTCGCTGATGTCGACGACCAGGTGTCCAGGCAGCGCCGGCACGCCGGAGAGCGGCTGGGCCAGCATGCAGTAGATTTGCCGCTCGATCGTGTGAACCGGAAGATGCTCGAAGTGCTCGTCCCACTTGGTGAGCCGCGAGTAGAATACGGCGGCGTCGATGATCTGCATCGCCTGCCAATGGTCGGGCGAGGCCATCGGCGTGCGGTCGCCGATGCCGATCACCAGCCGCGGGCGGTACTTGCGGAACTCGATGGCGAGCTTCACTCTGGCCTCGAACGAATCGAACAGCCGCCGGTTCGGGAGGTCCAGCGTGATCCGCTTGTGCACGCCGAGCACCTTGGCGGCGGCGGCCGCTTCGGCCAGGCGCACGTCCGGGCCCGGCGACAGAGGCGTCGGCTCGCCGTCGGTGAGGTCGATCATGCCGACCTTGTGGCCGGCGTCGACCAGCCGAGCGAGCGTCCCGCCGCAGGAAATTTCGAGGTCATCCGGGTGGGCGCCGACGGCGATCACATCGAGTTGTTCGTAGTTGGACATATGGGTGACGCTTTGGAGCCGGACGGGTTCTGTAGAAGGTAAGGCGGATCGAACAAGTCAGCCTGGAAAGCCTGACGTACGCGTATATTTTGCCCGAACTCGCTTCCAGCGGCGAGGGTCCATCGTTTCGCCGCTTCCTTTCCTTGACAACCAGCCCCCTGGTGCCGGAAAATTCTGGGCTACCCTGTGCGGGCCGCGGCAGCTTTCTTGGGCCGCGGCGGCCGGGGTTTGGGGCCGAAGTGCGTTCGTTTTTGCGGGGAGCAGTCAATCACATGGCGATGGATGATGACGACGAGGATGAGTATTCCGATAGCGAATCGGAATCCGACGTAGAGGATAGTTTTCCGGTCTCGCCGGCCCGCGAAGTCGACCCTGCGCCGAGCGACCCGTTCGACGACTTCGACGACGATGATTTCGACGACGACTTCGACGACGATTTCGAGGAAGAATGGGACGACGACCTCCCCGGCGACGAAGACACGTTCGAAAAGGACGACGAAGGCGGAGGCGATGACGCCGCCTTCGGGGACGATCCGGATTTTGATGAATGAGGGGGAGGAATGCCTAATTGCCTAATGTCGAATGACGAAGGAATTACTTCCGTCATTCGTCATTAGAAATTCGTCATTAGTCATTCATCTATGTTCCAGTCTGTTGACGGCAATGTGAATTTTCCGGAGCAGGAGCTCGCCGTCGGCCAGTTCTGGAAAGAGCGCGACATCTATCGCAAGTCGCTCGAACAGCGGCGGAACGGCAAGCCGTTCGTGTTCTACGAAGGCCCGCCGACCGCCAACGGCATGCCCCACCCCGGCCACTGCCTCACGCGCGCGATCAAGGACCTCTTCCCGCGCTACCAGACGATGCGCGGCCGACTCTGCGAACGCAAAGCCGGCTGGGACACGCACGGCCTGCCCGTCGAAGTCGAAGTCTGCAAAGAGCTCGGCATCCACTCGAAGGAAGAAATCGAAGCCTACGGCATCGAAAAATTCATCCAGCTCTGCCAGCAAAGCGTCTGGCGGTACATGCAGGAGTGGCGACGGCTCACTGAGCGACTCGGCTTCTGGGTCGACCTCGACGCCGCGTACGTGACATATCACCAAAGCTTCGTCGAAAGCGTCTGGTGGAGCCTCAAAAATTTGTTCGACCGCGGACTCTTATACCAGGGCCACAAAATCGTCTGGTGGTGGGCCCAAGGCGGCACGGCGCTTTCGGCGGGCGAAGTCGGACAGGGGTATCGGCAAGTGGCGGACCCGAGTGTGTATGTGAAGTTTCCGCTTTGGAACGCTCGCAAGGCAAAGAGTTCATACGATCACGAAGGGAATGAAATTCCTTACGACGAAATCGAATGGGAGCCAGCTGATATCTCGCTATTAGTATGGACGACCACACCTTGGACGCTTCCAAGTAACCAGTTTGTTGCCATCAATCCTGAAATCGACTATGTGTACGCGACCGATGCGACAGACGGCACCACGCTTGTCATTGCCACAGAATTAGTCGATCAGATTGCCGCGAAAACTAAGCGCACGTTCTCCGTTAGTGAGCGGTTTAAAGGTGAAGAACTACTTCACCTGAGTTATGTTCCACCGTTTCCGTTCTACTACGAACAACGCGACGAGCCCACTAGACCTGTAAAATCTGGCGAGCTCCGTGCTCCCGCGTGGCGGATTGTACCGGCGGGATTTGTGACAACCGAATCTGGCACGGGGTTGGTACACATCGCTCCGGCGTTTGGCGAGGACGACTACGAAACGCTTACCCGTGAGCAATCGCTGTTTGCCGATGACCAAGGCCCAAAATTGATCAACGCCGTTGGCCCCGATGGCAAATTTACCGACGAAGGTCCCGAGTATTGCCGCGGCCGCTGGGTGAAGGATTGCGACAAGGACATCATCCGCGACCTGAAACAGCGCGGGCTGTTGTTCCATCTGGAGCAGTACCTGCACGACTATCCATTCTGTTGGAGGGCCGAAGAGGATCCGCTCATTCAGTATCCGCGCGAGAGTTGGTTCGTCCGCACGACGCAGTTCAAGGACGCGATGCTCGCTAACAACGCCAAGATCAATTGGCTTCCCGAGCACATCAAGGACGGCCGCTTTGGCAACTTCCTCGAATCGAACGTCGACTGGGCCCTCTCGCGTGAACGGTATTGGGGCACGCCACTGCCGATCTGGAAGTGCAGCGAGACCGGCAAGATGGAGTCGATCGCGAGCTACGACGAGCTGCTCAAGAAGCCCGGAGTACTGGGTACTGAGTACTGGGACCAAGCAAAAGCGGCCAGGCCGGAGCTGCCGGACGACCTCCGCGTCCACAAGCCGTACATCGACTACGTGGAGTACGACTCGCCCTTCGCCGAGGGAGCCCGCATGCGCCGCGTCCCCGAAGTGATCGACTGCTGGTACGACAGCGGCGCGATGCCCTTCGCCCAATGGGGCTACCGTGGCCCCGGCGGCCCGCCGGGTTCCGCTGAAAAATTCCAGTCCCAATTCCCCGCCGACTTCATCAGCGAAGCCATCGACCAAACCCGCGGCTGGTTCTACAGCCTGCTGGCGATCAGCACGCTGATGTGGGGAGAAAATGACGAAGCACGAATGTCGAATGACGAAAAGAAGAATTCGTCATTCGACATTCGTGCTTCGTCATTTCCCTTCCCCCACCCCTACCGCAACTGCATCGTCCTCGGCCTGATGCTCGGCGAAGACGGGCAGAAGATGTCGAAGAGCAAGCGGAATTATTTGCCGCCGAACGAGATCTTCGACAAGTACGGGGCCGACGCCCTGCGGTGGTACTTCTTCGCTAACCAGCCGCCGTGGACCTCGATTCGCTACAGTGAGCAGGCGATCAAGGACAGCATCCCGGAGTTCTTGCTGCGACTCTGGAACGTATACAGCTTCTTCGTGATCTACGCCAACATCGATGGGTTCGATCCCGGGGAGCTTAGCAGAGGAGTGGAAGGAGAGCGTAAGTCGTATCGTCTTATCAAGGACCGTAGCGAACTCGATCGCTGGATCCTCAGCGAGCTGAACCGCGCTGTGGCTGGCGTCGTCGAGCGGATGGACGCGTACGACAACTTCGGCGCCTGCGGCCACATCACCGAATTCGTCGATGCCCTCTCGAACTGGTACGTCCGACGCAGCCGCGACCGCTTCTGGGCCGCCGACAAGCGCGGCATCGAAAAGCTTGATGCCTACTGGACACTGTACGAATGCCTACTAACGATAACGAAAGTGATTGCGCCGTTTGTACCGTTCCTTGCGGAAACCATGTGGCAGAATCTCGCCGGTGTAATGCAGCGAGCCACAGATGACAACGAACTCGGAGTCGCAGAGAGCGTTCATCTTTGCGACTATCCGGCGGCCGATCTCAAGGTCGTCGATGAAGCCCTGTCCGCGCGGATGAACTTGGTGCGCGAGATTTCGTCGCTGGGCCGCAATGCCCGCAGCGCCGCGAGTCTCAAGGTGCGGCAGCCGCTCTCTAAAGTCGAAGTGGTGCTTGCCGACACGACCCACCAAAAATGGCTCGAATCGCACGCCGCGCTGATTGCCGAAGAGCTTAACGTCAAAATCGTCGCCTACACGACCGAGGGCGATGACTACATCACGTACTCCGTCGTGCCGAATTTCAAGCGGCTCGGCCCGCGGCTCGGCAAGAACATGCCGGCCGGCAAAAAGCTGCTCGCCGAAGTCGACGCCGCGAAACTGCTGGCCGAATTGAAATCGACCGGCAAGACGACGCTCAAGTTCCCGGACGGCACGAACGTCGACCTCGACAATGAAGACATCGAGGTTCGCCTGCAGGCCAAGGAAGGTTGGGCCGCCGCGCAGGGCAAAGGCTGCGTCGTCGTGCTCTCCACTGAGCTGACGCCGGAGCTCGTCGCGGAAGGCCTGGCACGCGACGTTGTCCGTGCGGTGCAGGACGCCCGCAAGGAGACGGCCTGCGACTTCACCGATCGCATCGAGCTTGGCATCGTGGTCGTAAAAGGCGAACCGCTGGGCGAGATGCTCGCCAGGTTTGCTGACTACATCCAGAACGAAACGCTGGCTCAAAAAATCTTGTCCCAGCCGATCGCGGGCGTGAAGCCGATCCGCGCAAAGATCGGTGAGACCGAAGTCGACCTCTTTGTTCGCATCCTCCGTTGACCGCCACCGACGCCCCCAAATTGAAGCTCGCCGTGTTGATCTCCGGCTCGGGCCGGACGCTCAAGAATTTCGTTGACTTGGCGGCGGAAGGCGAGCTGCCGATCGAGATCAAGCTCGTCGTTTCCAGCAGCGCCAAGGCGGGCGGTCTCGCGCACGCGAAGGCGGCGGGCGTCCCCACGCTCGTCGTCAAACGCTGCGATTTTCCCGCCGGCACCCCAGGCGACAAGCCGTATGGCGACGCGATCTTCGCCGCCTGTCGCGAGGCGGGCGTCGACTATGTGGCGATGGCGGGTTTCCTGAAACTTGCACCCGTGCCGAACGATTTCTCCGGCCACGTCGTAAACATCCACCCCGCGTTGATCCCGGCCTTCTGTGGCGCGGGCATGTACGGCCACCATGTGCACCAGGCGGCGATCGATGCCGGCGTCAAAATCACCGGCTGCACTGTCCACTTCGTCGATAACCAGTACGACCACGGCCCGATCATCTGGCAGCAACCAGTGCCGGTGTTCGCCGACGACACCGCCGACACGCTCGCCGCCCGCGTGTTCGAGGCCGAGAAGGAAGGCTATCCCCACGTGCTCAAGCTGCTCGCCGCGGGGCGGGTGCACCTCGAAAACGGCCGCGTGAGAATTGTCAAGCCACCGCGTGCGGCCAGCGCATCGCGCGGCGATTTTCCGATCGACTGAGTTCGACATCCTTTCGGCGGCGACTGCCATGAACGACGTCCGCGAATTGAAGGAACAGATC
This sequence comes from Pirellulales bacterium, assembly GCA_050248495.1. GTDB lineage: Bacteria > Planctomycetota > Planctomycetia > Pirellulales > Lacipirellulaceae > DASYDU01. The sequence continues at coordinate 97,862 of JBFWSG010000001.1, forward strand.
TGCGACATCGGCCGCCGCATTTACGAGCGTGGCTTCGTCGCCGCAAACGCGGGCAACATCAGCTGCCGGCTTACCGACGACGAGGTGATTTGTACGCCCACGATGATCAGCAAGGGCTTTATGCAGCCCGAAGACTTGTGCCTTGTCGACATGACCGGCAAACAGCTCGCGGGCAAACGGCGACGATCGAGTGAAGTGCTGATGCACCTCGCGATCCTGAAAGCGCGGCCAGATGTGCATTGCGTCGTCCATTGCCATCCGCCCCACGCCACGGCGTTTGCGATCGTCGGCGAGCCGATCCCGCAGGCGGTGATGCCTGAGGTCGAAGTTTTCCTGGGCGAAGTGCCGATCACGAAGTACGAAACGCCCGGCGGCCAGAAGTTTGCGGAAACGGTGCTGCCGTTCGTCGCCCGGACCAACACGATTCTGTTGGCGAACCACGGTGCCGTGAGCTACGGCGAGTCGCCGGAGCGGGCCTATTGGCTCACAGAAGTCCTCGACCAGTACTGCCGAATCCTGATTCTCACGCGGCAGCTTGGGCCGCTGCGGCACTTGCCGGCCGAGAAGGTGGCCGAGCTGATGGAAGAAAAAGCGAAGATGGGCATTGCCGACCCGCGCTGCGACGCGGATTTTGCCGCTGATTTGCGCGGCAACGCGATCTTCGGATCGCAGTGTGCGAAATACGGCGTCGAGCCGCGAGCCTTTCCGCGGCCAGCAAACTAGCGCGCAAGCAGCCGTTCGATCACAATTCGCAACAGCTCTTCTTTCGCTCCCACGACCAGAAATCGCTTCTGCTGCGACGTCTCGCCGGAAACAAGCTCAAGCGACGACTTCGGCAGTTTGAGCGCATCGGCCAGCACTTCGACGATCGCCTTGTTGGCCTTTCCTTTTTCCGGAGCGGCCGTCACCGCCACGCGGAGCATCCCGTTGTGCTCGCCGACGATGCCGTTCTGGCGCGCACCCGCTTGAGCCCGCACCGGGAGCAGCACGCCGCGGGGATGGGCCGCGAGCTCGATCATGGTTTGCCCGCCGACATGTAACGCCACAACGCGAACAGCGTCATGCTATTGAACAGGGCGTGGGCAACCATCGACGGCACAATGCGGTGCGTGCGCTGATAAACGTAACCCAGAATCAATCCCAGCAAGAATAGCGGAACCGGCTCCGGACCATAGCCAAAGTGGGCCAGACCGAAAAGCAGTGCACTGACGATGATCGGCACCCAACCGTAGGGTAGTCCCCCGACTCCGATTACCGGCGGCTCGGGCGGCGAGGCCGGTTCGGCAACGACTTGGGTCGCGTGAACGAGTGGCTCGGCGCCCTCCAAATTCTCGACGAGCGTCACCGTTTCGAGCGGCGCCGGGGGAGGCGTCCGCCAATCGAGGCGGCGATCCTCCCATTTTTCGAGCGACCCCTGCAGCACGAGGCGAAACATCGGCTCCTCGCACAGCGGCGCCATGATGACCGCAGCCAGGAAGGCCACGAGAAACGTCAGCGGATCGGGATGTTTCTCCACGACGTTCACTAGCAGATGCCCTTCGCCCGGGCCGAAGAGCAAGATGAACGCGACTTGCGTTGCATACACCGGCGCAATCGCCGCGAGCCAGGCCACGACGCCGATACGAATGTCGCGGGCCAGTTCGGTCGCGTCTTTGGGCAGGCCGAGGTCGCTCCACTTGGCGCCCGAGGATACGACGACGACCGCAAGAAATGCAACTACGAGAGACGTCTGCAGGGCCGACCCGGCGGCGATGCGTTCGACGATGTCGTTGGTCGAGGGCAGCTCTGTCGACTTGGAAGTGTCGCCGGCCGTGAGTGCGCTGACGAGTGTCGCGACCACCAGGGCGACCGGCACGAGCGAAAAGGCGCCATGCCAAGGCACGGGGCGGCGCGGCTCGAACGGCAAAATCGGCCCCGACTTGAGCCGATCGAAGATCGCGAACCAGGCCCCCACGCTGCCAATGCCGAGCGCAAGTGCCACGAGGATAAGCAACAGATCGAAATGCTCGGTCTCGACCGTCTCCATGGGCCCGCGCTACTTTCTCAAGAGGCGCAGCGCCGCGGCGACGTAGCCCCAGCCGGAGTAGACCGTAAAGACGATCGCCAAGGCGACCATGCCGTGGAGCGACCAGGTGAGCATTTCCGGCGGCGGCTCTTTCCACGTCGCCGGAAACTTCGGGTCGAAGTACATCCACATTCGATACAGGCTCAGCACGACCGCGAGGCACTGAAACAACATCTTCCACTTGCCGGCCCATTTGGCCGAAAAGTCGGTGCCCCCTTCCTCGAAAAAAGCGCGGATCGCGGTGACGAGCATCTCGCGGGCCACCACGAGCACCGCCATCCAGGGCGCGATCGCCGAGGCCGGCAGCCAGGCATCGCCGACGCGGGGCACGCCGGAGAGGAAAATGAACGTGCCGCAGATGATAATCTTGTCGGCGAAGGGATCCATCACGCGGCCCAGCTGCGTGACCTGGCCATACTTGCGGGCCCAATAGCCATCGACCCAATCGGTGCCGGCGGCGATGGCGAAGAGCACCAAACTCGTGAGATACCAATCGAACGCCAGGAACCCGAAGCAGACGATCGACAACACCAGCCGCGCGATCGTGAGCTGGTTCGGCACGTTTAAGACGCCGAGCGAAGCGGCCGGTTTAGCAGCGGTCTGATCCATAAACCAATTTTAGCATTTTTGCGGGCAAGACCGCGTCGGCAAGTTTTCGGCAAATCACCCGCTAGCGTGAAGCGACGCCCTCCAAAATGACGCCGCCCTTAGTAGATTTCTTGGCCTTTGCCCGGGTCGCTTTCGGCTTGGCGACACGGACGACAAATTTTCCGCCGGCCGCGGTGAAGGCCCGAATGAGCTGGTCCATCGAGACGTCCGCCGCAGCCCGCTCGATCTTGGCGACGCGCGGCTGGGTTGTCTTCAACCTCGTGCCAAGTTCCTTCTGGGAGAGTTTGTGCGCATGCCGCACCTCGCGAATTGCCGTCGCGAGCTTCACGCGGGCGTCCAGAAGCTGGCGTTCTTCCGCGCTCATCCCCAGAAAGTCGGCAGCGTCTCCGATCTTCCAGCCCGCTGCCTCGAGCACTTTGCGTTTTGCTGCATCCATCGACTTTCCTTCCGTCACGATCGCTTCTTTTTCGCCGCGCTGATTGTATCGTCGTAGCGTTTCTGGCGTTCTTGGCAACGGCGGACGACCTCGTCCGGAATCTTGCGAGTTTTCTTGGAGTACACATCCAGAACAAGGATTGCGTCGGAATCGGCGCGATACATGATGCGCCAATTGTGGTCCGCATCGCGGACTCGCAGGGCGCCGCAGCGGGGCCCGACGTTGGGCAATGGTTCCGCTTGCGGCATATTCAACTGTTCCCCTTGCTGCAACAGCCGAAGCAACATTCCAGCTTCTTGGCGCCCTTTGGCGGTGAAGGGCGGCGTCTTTATCTCGCCTTGCAACCAGACCAGCGGTTTTCGCGTCGGCTGTTCCGATTCGAGCGCCGTAGTTTTGGCCATTTGGCTGCACTACCTCGTCGACACAAGTATATATCGGATACGATATACTGTCCAATCGGAAATTTCGCCGCACCGGTGCAGCCGGCTGCTAGCGGGCCGGGCCTACGGCGGCGGCGACGAGGTCGTATTCCGCAGTGCCGACGATCTCGCAGGGAACAATGCCGCCGACGCGGAGCTTTTCGCCGCTCACATAGACGACGCCGTCGACGTCCGGGGCGTCGGCGTGCGAGCGGCCGATGAAGGCGTGCTTCTCGCCCGGCACGGCCGAGTCGAGGATCACGTCAAGCTGTCGGCCCAGCTGCCGCTCATTCCACGCGAAGGCGATCTCCTGCTGCTCCGCCATCAGCCGCTCGCGGCGCTCGTTCATGACTTCTACTGGCACGTGATCAGGCAGCTTCGCGGCCGGCGTATCGGGTTCAAGGGAATAGGTGAAGACGCCCATCCGTTCGAACTTTTGAACCCGCGTGAACTCGACGAGCTCGGCGAAGTCGGCGTCCGTCTCGCCGGGGAAGCCGGTGATGAACGTGGTCCGCATCGTGAGGTTAGGGATCCGCTCGCGGAGCTTGGCGAGCAGCGACTCGGTGTCGGCGCGATTCACGCGCCGCTGCATCCGCTTGAGCATGCGGTCGCTGGCGTGCTGAAGCGGCATGTCGAGGTAGGGGACGATCCGCTTCGATCCGGCGATGGTGTCGATCAGCTCGTCGCTCACGTACGTCGGGTAGAAGTACATGAGCCGAATCCAGTCGAGGCCGTCGACCTTGTCCAGCTCGCGGAGCAGCTCGACGAGCCGCGTTTCGCCGTACAGATCGAGACCGTAATACGTCGTGTCTTGAGCGACGATCACCAGCTCCCGGACGCCGTCGGCCGCAAGCTCGCGGGCTTCGGCAATGACTTCCTCGATCGGCTTGGTGGCGTGTTTGCCGCGCATCTTGGGGATCGCACAAAACGTGCACAGTCGGTCGCAGCCCTCGGAAATCTTCAGGAAGGCAAAGTGCTTGGGCGTGATCCGCAAGCGGGCCGTATCGGGGAGCGGGTGGGTCGGCGCGGGGTGAAAGACGGTCCGCTGTTCGTTGAGTCCGCCGACGAGACGGTCGGCCACCTTCGTAACTTCCTCGCGGCCAAAGACGCCGACCAGGTGGTCGATTCCGGGCCGCTCTTCTAGTAGCGTTTCCTTCTGCCGCTCCGCGAGGCAACCAGAAACGATTACGCCGCGAAGCTGGCCCTTCCGCTTCAGCTCCAACATTTCGTCGATGGCAGCGAACGACTCGGTGCGGGCGGCTTCGATGAAGCCGCAGGTGTTTACGACCGCGAAGTCGGCCCCCTTGGGATCGTTCACGAGCTCGTATCCATCGAGCCGCAGCATGCCCAGCATCCGCTCGCTGTCGACGAGGTTCTTAGGGCAGCCGAGGCTGACGAAGGCATATTTGCCCTTGCTGGCGGCGGGGCGGTCGACTTGGAGCTGATAGATCTCGGGCACGGCTTGCTGGGTTGCCAATTGTCTAATGGAATTGGGCGAAATTCGGCGAACCTTTGATTGTAGTCGTCGCGGGCCGGGCGGCCAATTGGCAGAGAATCTCCCGGCCAAAATGAGTTGCCGCCCTCAGGAGCACGTCAATCGTAGTGCAGCGCCTCGGAGAGCTGCAGCCGCGCTGCCCGTTCGGCGGGGAACCAGGCGGCCACCGCGACCACCGCCAGCCCGATGACGAACGCCCCGAGCATCAGCCAGGGGTGGAACGCCAGCCGCACCGGGTGGCCGGTTACGGGGAGCGTGGCGACGTTGATCAGGTAGGCGATGCCGAAGCCGGCCAGGATGCCGGGGATGAGGGCCAACAGGCCGATCATCAGCGCCTGGGCGAAGATCGTCTTGCGAACCTGGTCGCGGGTCATGGCGATGATCCGCAACAGGCCGAGCTCGCGAGTCTGCTCCAGCACGTTCATCGTGAGCGTGTTGGCGACGCCGAACGCCGCCACCAACAATAGCAGCACGACCATGCCCCACAGCGCGCCGACGACGCCGGCCATCATGCCGTCGATGCGGCGCTGGATGTCGGTAAACGATTCGAGCATCAGCCCATGTTCGGCAGAGAGCTTTTCCAAGGCGGACCGCACTCCGGCCATGCGATCGTGATCAACGCGAATGGCATAGGCGTCGACGCCTTCGATGCCCAGCTCGCGCTTGGCCACGGCCCGATCCATGTACAAAATCAGGCCGCCCGCCTGGTAGTCGTTGACGATCGCGGCGACCTTGAAGTGATTGGTCGCGTTGCCCGCTCCGAGCGTCACCTCGTCCCCCAGCTTTAGCCGCAGGCGCTGCGCCATCACGGAGCCGACGACGACTTCGCCTGCGCGAACCTGTTCGAGCAAGTGGGCGGGATCGCCGGCCACGTAGTCGAACGCTTCGACCGTGTGGAGCGAGAAATCGCGGGCCGCGAGCACAATCGGCTCTTCACCCGCCTTGGCCCGGACCAGCCGCAGCGCCTCGAGCGAATTGATGCCGCGGATGTCGTTGAGCCGGTTGCCGACGTCGTCAGGCAAATCGGCCGCCAGCCCGGTGGCCATGTCGGGGACCATCGCCCGGACAAAGAAATCAGCCACGATCGCCTTGCGGTACCAGTCGCGGACGTCGTTCACGTTGTCGAGCACAGAGTTCGACAGCGCGATGCCCGTGCTGATCGCCACGAACACGACGATGATCGTCAGCGTGGAGCGGGAATAGTTGCGGAGAATCTGCCGGCGGGCCAGCCGGCTTTCGATCCGCATCCAGGGTGCCACGAGCGCGGCCGCCGCCGCGGAGAGAGGCCCCAGCAATACGGGCAACAGCAGCAACATCAGGCCGATCAGCAGGAAGATCGCAGCCTTGACGGCGTTGAGCGATTCGATGCGTCCCCACAAGGCCGCGCCGAGCAACCCGCTCGCCAGGATCGACAATGCCGCTCCCAGCCGGGTGAGCCAGCGCGTAAATCCCTCGATTTCGCTGGGCAGCACGTCGCGCAGCGCGTCCATCGGAGAAAGCTGGCGGGCGCGGCGAGCTGGCAAGGCCGCGCCGACAAGGGAAATGCCGACGCCGATCGCTCCGGCAATGGCGAACGGCGGCCAGGTGAGCACGACCGGTGGCAGCGTCGTTTGGTAGAGCTCGCCCATGGCACGGGTCAGCACATGGGCAGCGGCGATGCCGACGACGCAGCCCAACAGGCTACCGACGACCCCCATCAGAATTGCCTCGGCATAGATCATGATGCCGATCTGCAGCCGGGTAGCGCCGATCGCGCGGAGGATGCCGATTTGCTTCCGCCGTTGGGTAATATTGATCAGAAACGTGTTGGCGATGATAAACACGGCGACCGTCAGCGAGAATCCCCGGGCCATCTCCATGCCTTGCTGCGTGGAGAGCGACGTTTCCTCAGCCATGGCGCTGCGGGCGGCGGGACGGCCCACGGAAACATTCTTGGGAAGCACCTTGGCAATCGCCTCGCGGACCGTATTCTCGTCGGCCTGCGGCGCGAGGACGATTTGCGCGTTGTCGATCTGTGCGCGAGCTTTGAAGAGGATTTGCGCATTCTTGCGCGTCATTAAGAGTACGGCACCCTGCCCCGTAGTGGCGGTGCCTTCCCTGCGGAACAGGCCGGAAATTAGGGCCGTCACCTTGCCCACAGGCGTCAGCAGATCGACCCGATCGCCGAGCTTGATGCCGGAGTTCTTGGCAAACGCGGAATCGACGATCACGCCCGGCCCGTCGCCCAGCGCCTTGCCTTCGACAACCGTGTAATCGTGGACTTCGTGATCGACTTCCGGGTCGACGCCCATCGTGGTGAATTGAATCCGCTTGTCGCCGACGAACATCACAGCCCACCGCTCGATTACCGGTGACACCACCGCCACGCCGGGAACTTTGCGGAGCGAATTCACCAACTCGGCGTCGAACGTTGTGCCAAATGGCACCGTGGCTTCCAGGTCGGCACGGCCGGCGACGGTGCGGAAGATGTCGTCGAAGGCCTGGCGGGTGGTGTCCGCCGCCAGGCTCACCGCTACAACCGCGGCCACGCCGATCACGATCGACAACAGCGTGAGGATGGCGCGGCCGGGACGTTCGCGGAATTCTCGAATGCCGAGGCGAAGGTAGACCATAGTTGTATTTGGGTGGCTGGGGTTGAGCCACAGCGAGCCCCCGGTACCGACGCTGAGTGCTCGGCTCGGATCAACCCACGCCGACGTCGCTTAATTGCTAGTGGTGTTGGCCGGCGGCGGTGAGCCAGGTCTGGCCGTTGGGGGCTTCGTCGTTGACCACGTGGCCGTCGCGCATGTGAATCACGCGGTCAGCCATGGCGGCGATGTCGAGGTCGTGGGTCACCATGACGACGGTTTGATGCTGTTTGTCTACCAGGTCACGGAGCAGCGTCATCACCTGGGAGCTGGCGACGCTGTCGAGGTTGCCCGTCGGCTCGTCGGCCAGCACTAGGGCGGGCCTGATCACTAGGGCCCGAGCCACAGCGACTCGTTGCTGCTGACCGCCGGACATGGCGCTTGGCAGATGGTCGATCCGGTCACCCAGGTCGACCTGTTCCAGGATTTCGGCGGCTCGCGAGCGCGATTCGTCTTCGTTCACGCCGTCGAGTTCCAGCGGCAAGGCGACATTTTCCAACGCCGTGAGGGTCGGGATCAGGTTAAATGCCTGGAAAATGAACCCGATCCGGCGGCGGCGGAGCAGCGTCCGCTCGTCGTCGCCAAGCTTCGCGTAATCAGTGCCTTCGAGCAGGATTTGGCCACTCGTCGGTGTCTCAATCGCCCCCAGCATGGTAAGCAGCGTGCTTTTGCCCGAACCCGATCGGCCAATGATCGACAGCAGCTCGCCCTTGCGGACAACCAGGTCAATGCCGCGGACCGCTTCGACGACGACCTCGCCTTGGACGTATTTTTTGCGGACGTCGATGGCTTCTACGATATCCACGAGGGGCCTCGGAGGAGGAAGTTACGGCGGGAATGCTGACTCGCGGGGATGTTGGAGCGCTTAATTAGAGCACAACCCGTGCCCCGTTGCCGCGCCATTCAGCATCAAAAACGCCCAGAAACCACCGAAAATAGCGGATTCTGGGCGTTTGGGAAGACCGAAGAAAGCGCGGAACCGACCATCGCTGCGCTCTGGTGCCCGCCGCCGTTAAATTTCGGCTGAGGAAGCTTCTATTTAAATTTGCCGATCCGGGAGATCAGGTCGACCGTCCGGCAGCTGTAGCCCCACTCGTTGTCGTACCAGGAGAGGACCTTGAGCATGTTGCCGCCGATGACCTGCGTCCAGTCGGCCGTGAAGATCGAGCTGTGGGAGTCGCCGATGATGTCGCTCGACACCAAGGGATCGGTCGAGTAGGCCAGGATGCCCTTCATCGCACCCACGGCCGCCGCCTTCACGGCATCGTTGACCGCCTCCTTGGTGCACTCCTTCTTGGTGATCACGGTGAGATCGACGATGCTCCCGGTCGACACCGGCACGCGAAGCGCGATACCGGTGAGCTTGCCCTTGAGCTCGGGGATCACAAGGCCCACGGCGCTGGCGGCGCCCGTGGTGCTGGGGATGATGTTGATTGCCGCGGCGCGGGCCCGATACGGATCGGCGTGCGGTAGGTCCTGCACGTTTTGATCATTCGTGTAGGCGTGGCAGGTGGTCATGAGGCCCTTTTCGATGCCCCAATTGTCATTGATCACCTTGGCCACGGGCGCGAGGCAGTTCGTGGTGCAGCTGGCGTTTGAGATGCACTTGAGCTCAGGCGTGAGCTTGTCGTCGTTCACGCCCAACACACACGTGAGATCCGCACCGTCCTTTGCCGGGGCGCTGAGCACGACCCGCTTGGCGCCAGCTTGGAGATGGGTGTCGTAGCCCGCTTTGCCGTCCTTCGCACGGGCGGTGAAAATACCCGTGCTTTCCACGACCACGTCCACGCCCAGGTCTTTCCAAGGCAATTCGGCGGGATTCTTCACCGCCAGGGCCCGGATCTTCTTGCCGTCGACGGTCAGGTTCTCGGCGTCGTGCTCCACCTTGCCCTGGAAGCGGCGGTGATTGCTGTCGTATTTGAGCAACGTCGCCAGCATCTTGTTGTCCGTCAGGTCGTTAATCGCCACGACCTCGAAATCCTGCGGGCGGGCGTGCAACAGGCGGAACGTGAGGCGGCCGATCCGACCGAAACCGTTGATGGCGACACGAATGGACATGGGTACTTCTCCTACTAGTCGTTACGACTGACTTTGCTGTACTGCCAAATTACCTGGTGGCTGCTTCCCGGACGCCGGTTCCCAACAACGGTGGATCGTGCGCGGGGCAAAACCAGCATGGCTTTGCCAACCGAATCGGCAATTATATCGCTCGCGGCGCGGCCTCACAACGGGCCGGATCGTGGCGCGCAGAGTACCAAACTCAGCCAGATTGGCGAGAAAACGGCACGATCATGTGCTGGGTAGCACAGCGGAGTGCGGTCGACACTGCCCGTCAGCTATCGCGTCCAACGATCGAACGACGCAGCCGTTCCCACCAGTGCCGGATGCCGCCCGAGCGGCGGCTCGTAAGCTCGACCAGCGCGGCGTCCCAGTCCTGGCTGCCGTCCCCCTCGGGCCGGCCGCGGGATTCCCAAATCTCATAAGCGCGGCGGGCGATTTCGTCGTGAGAGACGGCGGTATGTGTAAGACGCGAAGCGGAGCTGCCCATGGCGAACCTCCATGTTAGATCGACGGGGAAAGGGGCGACGGCGCCTGTTCGCCTGGCTCGGGTTGAACGAATATTGAACGCTAAGGGCGGGACGCCGGTCAAGATGACTGTCCCAGACACTTCCAAATGGTTGGCACCTTTCTTGCTTTTTCCAGCGTTCCTATGCGACAAACTCGGTGCGCGAATAATGCGTGATTCTCTGGGCGAACAAGCGTATAACGAGTGGTGCGCGGCGAGCGATGGCGAATCGGAACCAAGTGAGGAGGGATGCAATGCGAACGGCAGCTGCATATCGGCGAGTGGCGCAGTGGACGATTCTACTGGCGGCAATTTTATTTACATTCGCTCCGAGCCTGCTGATTGCGGCCGAAGCGAAAGCGGGCCAAGGGGCGTCGAACGAGTCTTCGGCCGAACGGATGGTCGCCGATGCCCTGCGGGCCGAAGTCGACGGCAATCTGGCGAAGCGGCGGGTGCTCTTGAGCGTCGCGGTGGATCAAGAGCCGGAATATGCCCCCGCGCGGTGGCAGAGTGGGCAAGTTCGTGTCGACGGCGAGTGGCAGACCGTCGGCGAAGCCCAAGTGGCCGCCGCTAAAGACCCGCGCCGCATCGAGTACCAGGTCCTGCGAAAGTCGGCCGGCGACAGCTTCGGCGAGCAATTGCAGCTGGCCCGCTGGTGTGATCAGCAGAAGCTCGCGGAGGAAGCGGCCTTTCATTGGTCGAGCGTGCTCGCCTATCAGCCGAACAACCCAGAAGCGCTGCGAGCCACCGACTCCTGCTGGTACCAGGGTCAACGCATGACCCGTGCCGAAGCCACAGCCGCGAAACAGCAGGCACGAGCGCGGAAGGAGGCAGCGCGAAAATACAAGCCGACGGTCACGCGCTGGAATCGCATGCTGGCGGCGGGCGACATACACTCGCGTGATGCGGCACTGGAGGAAATTCGCACGAATCGCGACTTGTCGGCCATTCCGGCCCTCGAAGCCGTGACGCTCGACGCGCGGCTCGAAAACAACGCCACATTCGAACGAACGCTGCAAATCGGACTGGCCTTTGTCGCCGCACTGGGCGAGCAGCCCGGACAAGCAGCGACGGACTCGTTACTCCGCCACGCGGCAGTGGCCCCGGTTGCGTCGGTCCGTGAAGCCGCCGCCGCGGCACTCAAACGCCGCGCGCCGCACGGGTATGTGCCGCCGCTCTTGTCGCTATTGACGATGCCGTTTGAATCGTCGTTCCGGATGACGACCGACAGCGAAGGCGGGGTCCACTACTGGCACTCCCTCTACCGCGAAGGTCGCGACATGAACTTGTCCATCGAGTCGCGCAATTCGCTCCTTCAGCACGATTTCCACGGGGCGACGGTGTTCGTCCGCGAGGACGGTGCGACCGGCGTCGCCAAAGAATCCGATGCCGCGATCGCCTTGCGAAAGCGCCGCGCCGCAGAGCGGACGCTCAATACGTATGCCAATCTTGCCGCGTCGACCGAGCAGCAGGTTGCGCAGGTCAACGCTCAAACTACCGCCATGAACGGTCGCGTGACAACGCTGTTGCACAACGTAACCGATCAGGACTGGGGCAATGATCCCAAGGCCTGGTGGGATTGGTGGGACCGCTACAACGAATATTCCTCTGACTCGGAGCGCCCCACTGAGGAACGCTTGTATGTCAACAACGACTACGAGTTTTACCGACTGCCGGGATACGTCTCGACGCCCCATTCTTGCTTCGCCGCCGGCACAATGGTCTGGACACGCACTGGCCTGCGCCCGATCGAGACCCTCGAGATTGGCGATTTCGTGTTGGCGCAGGACACGAACAGCGGCGAACTCCGATACAAGGCCGTGCTCGGCCGCACGATTCGCAAAGATCGGCCGACGCTCTTGATCGAATGCGGCAGCGAGACGATTCAGGCCACGCTCGGACACCCGATGTGGGTTGCCGGCAAGGGCTGGAAAATGGCCAAAGAGCTGCAGCCGGGCAATGTGCTGCACGGCGCCAACGGACCAGTGCTCGTCGATACTTCGACCGCCGCGGACGCAATCGATGTCTTCAATCTGGTTGTGGCCGACGACCACGATTACTTCGTCGGACAGACGGGAATCCTCGTGCACGACAATTCGCCCCGCGGCCCGCTTGCGACCATTGTGCCAGGGCTGGCGCCATCAGTCGCAACCAAGTAAAGCCCCGCGGCACACTCAAAACCTCAGGCACTCCACCGCCGCGGCACAAATGGCAATGTTTCGCGGCGGTTTTTTAGTTGATTGACCGCAGGAACTTGCATCCCGCCAACCTTTGTGTAATATTTTGTGTGGGACCTCTACACAAAGACTCACACATCTTCACGGTTATGATGGCCACGAACTTGGGCATTGATGAAAGGCTACTCGACGAAGCCCTGAAGGTTGGCGGCCTACGGACCAAGAAGGACACCGTGAACGAGGCGCTGCGGCAGTTCATCCGTCGCCAGCTGCAACAGAAGGCGATCGACATGTTCGGCACGATCGATTTTGATCCGACGTACAACTACAAGAAAGAACGGCAGCGGAAGCGCGGCGGATCGGCTACATGACTGTCCTTGTTGACACGCCTATTTGGTCCTGCGCCTATCGCCGAACTCAGCACACCGTTGACGAAGCTTCCCTGATCGCAGAGCTGATCGATTTGATTCGGCGAGAGGAGGCGGTCTTTATTGGCGCAATTTGCCAGGAGTTGTTGTCGGGAATCAACAATGAGGGCTCGTTCGAGGATGTGCGGACCGCGATGCGCGGATTTGTCGAACTATTCGCCACGCTCGACGACTATGAATTGGCAGCGACGTACTGCAATACATGTCGTCGTCATGGAATCCAAGGTTCGGCGACAGACTTCTTGATCTGTGCTGTCGCGAAGGAATATGACGCGGCAATCTTCACTACGGATCGAGACTTCGAGCTCTACGCGCAGGTGCTAGGAATTCGTCTGCACAACGCCACGGGCTCGTGAACGAAACTCGCATGACGGTCAGCCCACTGCCACCAATCCCTGCGTGATGCCGGGGGCCGGAAGCGTGCTCGCGCCCATCAGATAGGCATCGATAGCGCGGGCGGCACCGCGGCCTTCGTTGATCGCCCAGACGACGAGCGATTGACCGCGGCGGCAGTCGCCGGCGGCGAACACACCCTCAACCGTCGTGGCGAATGGGCCGTGTTCGGCTTTGAAGGTTTCCCAATTGCCGCGCGGTCTTTGCGTCTCGACGCCCAGTTCCGCGGCGAGGCCCAGCTCGGGACCGAGAAATCCGGTGGCCAGCAGCACCATATCAGCGGGCCAGACTTTTTCGCTCCCTTCGACTTCGCTGAAGGGCGCCTTCTCGCCCGGCTTCGACCAATCGACCTGCACGGTCTTCACGCCCGTTACGCGGCCGTTTTCGCCGATGAATTCCTTGGTCATCAGGTTGTACTCGCGCGGATCGTGGCCGCTCTTGGCCTTCCATTCGGCATGCGAGTAGTCGACGCGGTAAATCCGCGGCCACTCAGGCCAGGGATTGTTCGCGGCGCGGTTCGCCGGCGGCCGGTCGAGCAATTCGAAGTTCACGACGCTGCGGCAGCCGTGGCGGATCGAAGTGCCGATGCAGTCCGCCCCCGTGTCGCCGCCGCCGATCACGATCACGTCGAGGTCCTTAGCCGAAGTGTAGTGGCCACCCGCGAGGTTGTCGTCGAGCAGGCTCTTCGTGTTGCGGGTGAGGAAGTCCATTGCCAGGTAAATTCCGCCCAGGTCCCGCCCCGGGCAGCGGCCGGTCGGATCGAACGACTTCGTGGCGCCGGTCGCCAGCAGCACGGCGTCGAAATCGGCGACCAGATCGTTCGGATCGATGAACGTGATTTCGCAGCCGCGTGACTGCATGATCTCGGTCATGTGACCGCTGGGGAAATCTTCCGCCTTGCCGACGTGAGCACAAGTGACGAACTCGACCCCCTCGGCCGCCAACAGATCGATCCGCCGCTGGACGACGCCCTTGTCGAGCTTCATGTTCGGAATGCCGTACATCAACAGTCCGCCGACGCGATCGGCCCGTTCGTAAACCGTGACCATGTGACCGACCTTGTTGAGCTGCGCGGCGGCGGCCAGTCCGGCCGGTCCGCTGCCGATGATCGCCACGCGTTTGCCAGTCCGGCTGGCCGGTGGCTGCGCCGCGACCCAACCCTCGGCAAAACCGCGGTCGATGATCGCGTTTTCGATATTCTTGATCGTGACCGGCGGCTCGATGATGCCCAGCACGCAGGCTCCTTCGCACGGCGCCGGGCAGGCGCGGCCCGTGAACTCCGGGAAGTTGTTCGTCTTGTGGAGGCGTTCTAGCGCATCTTTCCAGCGCCCCTGATACACCAGGTCGTTCCACTCGGGAATGATGTTGTCGATCGGACAACCACTGGCGCTCTGGCAGAACGGCACACCGCAATCCATGCAGCGAGCGCCTTGAGTGCGCAGCTGCGACTCGACAGGCTCGGTGTAGATCTCGAGATAGTCGCCAGCCCGGGCCAACGGATCACGATACGGCACCGCCTGTCGTTCGAACTCTTTGAAACCGGTGGGTTTTCCCATTTTGTCGTCCAATCAGATCCGAATTTTTCTCACGCAAAGGCGCTAAGGCGCAAAGAAAATGAAGGCTAAGTCTGCTAACTCTCTTCCAATCCGTTTACGATGCGCGAGGTGCCATTGCGAATCAGCTCGTCATTAAAGTTGATGAGGAGGCCGAGCCGTTTGTCCAGTAGTCGCAAATACGTCAGAACTTGTTTCTTGTGGACCGGCGCCACCGATTCGACAGATTTGACCTCGATCAGCACTTTTCCTTCGACCAACAAGTCGAGCCGATACCCTTCGTCAAATTGCACCTCATCCCAAATCACCGGAACAGGCAGTTGTCGTTCAACTCGAAGTCCACGCTTTCGCAATTCGTAAGCCAGAATTGACTCGTAAACCGATTCGAGCAATCCGGGCCCAAGCTTTGTATGGATCGCAAACGCCGCGTCGACAATCTCCTTGGCAATCGAATTCTCATGCAAATCGCAGTTGACTGGTATCGGCGTCCCCCTTGATTGAACGACGCCAATGTTGCCTTCCTTTGCGCCTTGGCGCCTTTGCGTGAGATTCCTCGTTTGCCGACTAGGCGACGGCGACTTGTTCCATCACCGCTTTCTTCCGCCGCTCCTCAAGCACACGCTTGTAATCCGTCGGCATCACCTTGACGAACTGAGTCAGCGCCTCGTCCCAATTGGCGAGCAGCGACTCCGCGACGGTCGAGCCGGTGTAGTCGCGGTGCTTCTCGACCAGCTCGCGGAGCTCGGCGACGTCCTCTTCGGCCGTGATTTTTTCCAGCTCGACCATGCCGAGGTTGCAGTTGGCGAGAAATCGCTCGTGCGGATCCCAGACATAGGCGACGCCGCCCGACATGCCGGCCGCGAAGTTGCGGCCCGTCGGGCCGAGGATTACGGCGCGGCCGCCCGTCATGTACTCGCAGCCGTGGTCGCCGACGCCTTCGATCACCGCGTTTGCGCCGCTGTTGCGGACGCAGAACCGCTCGGCCGCGCGGCCGCGGAAGAACGCTTCGCCGCGCGTCGCGCCGTAGAGGGCCACGTTGCCGATGAGAATGTTATCCTCGGGTACGAACGTCGACTTCCGCGGCGGATAGATGATCACGCGGCCGCCCGAAAGTCCCTTGCCGACATAATCGTTGGCGTCGCCTTCGAGTTCCAATGTCACGCCTTTGGCAAGGAATGCGCCCAGGCTCTGACCGGCCGAACCGTGAAACTTGAAATGGATCGTGCCGTCGGGCAACATGTCCTCGCCATATCGCTTGGCGATCTCGTGGCTGAGAATCGTACCGACCGTGCGGTTCGTGTTGATGATTGGCACCTCGGCCCGCACCGACTCGCCGTTCTCGAGCGCCGGTTTCGCCAGGTCGAGCAGCTTCGTGCGGTCGAGGGACAGCTCGAGGCCGTGGTCCTGCCCGCGGGTGCAGTAGGTGCCGACGTCCGGCCGCGGCTTCTTCACCGGCGCGAGCAGCTTGGTGAGATCGAGCCCGTCGGCCTTCCAGTGCTTGATGGCCTCGTTCGTTTCCAGGCAATCGACGCGGCCAATCATCTCCTCAATCGTGCGGAAACCAAGCTCCGCCATGATCGCGCGGGCATCCTCGGCAACCATGAACAGATAATTCACCACGTGCTCGGGCGCACCGGCAAACTTCTTTCGCAATTGCGGATCCTGCGTGGCGACGCCCACCGGGCAGGTGTTGAGATGACACTTCCGCATCATGATGCAGCCGAGCGTCACGAGCGGCGCGGTGGCGAATCCGAACTCTTCCGCGCCGAGGATCGCGGCGATCACCACGTCGCGGCCAGTCTTGAGACCGCCGTCCGTTTGCAGGATCACGCGGCTCCGCAAATCATTGAGCACGAGCGTCTGGTGCGTTTCAACGATGCCAAGCTCCCACGGCAAACCTGCGTGCTTAATGCTGGTGAGCGGCGACGCGCCCGTCCCGCCGCCATCGCCGGAAATGAGAATGTGATCCGCATATCCCTTGGCCACACCGGCGGCAATCGTACCCACGCCCACTTCGGCCACGAGCTTCACGCTCACCCGCGCCGACGGATTGCTGTTCTTCAAATCGTGGATCAGCTGCTTGAGATCTTCGATCGAATAAATGTCGTGGTGGGGCGGCGGGCTGATCAGGCCCACGCCGGGCGTCGAGTAGCGGATGCGGGCGATGTTATCGTCGACCTTGCGGCCCGGTAACTCGCCCCCTTCGCCCGGCTTCGCGCCTTGCGAAATCTTGATTTGCAACTCATCGGCGTTCGTGAGATACCAGATCGTCACGCCGAATCGTCCGGACGCGACCTGCTTGATCGCCGAGCGCTTGGAATCGCCGTTGGCGAGCGGCTTGAACCGTTCCGGGTCCTCGCCGCCCTCGCCCGTATTGCTCTTTCCACCCAGGCGGTTCATGGCGATCGCCAGCGTCTCGTGCGCCTCGGCCGAGATCGAGCCGAAGCTCATCGCACCGGTGCAGAAGCGCTTAACGATCTCCTTGGCCGGCATCACTTCGTCGATCGGGATCGGGCCGCCGTTGGCGCTGGGCTTGAATTTCAACAGGCCGCGGAGCGCACAGCGGGTCCGCGAGTCGTTGTTCGTGTGCTCGGCAAATCGCTTGTAGGCGTCGATGCTGTTGTTGCGGGCCGCGACTTGCAAATCCGAAATCGCCGCCGGATCCCACATGTGGCGCTCGCCCTCGGCCCGCCAGTGGAATTCGCCGGGGTTCGGCAGCACCGGCAACCGATCCGTGGCCTGCTCTGGATAACCGATCGAATGGCGGCGGAGCGCTTCGTCGGCCAGCACGTCGAAGCTGCAACCTTGGATGCGGCTCGCCGTGCCGACAAAGGAGCGATTGATCACCTCGTCGCGCAGGCCGACCGCTTCAAAAATCTGTGCGCCCTTATAGCTCTGCAGGGTCGAGATGCCCATCTTGGCCATCACCTTGAGCATGCCTTTGGCGACGCCCTTGCGATAGGCATACACCAGGTCGTGATCCTCCTTGGTAACCGGGTCGATCAGCTCGCCATTGGAACCGGCTTCAATCGCCGGATGGGCCTTGCCTTCGCCCCCTTCGTCGCCCTTGGCCCCGGCGCCTTCCGGACGAGTGATGAGTCCTTCGCGGCGAGCATGCCAGAGAGCTTCAAATGCCAGGTACGGATTGATCGCGTCGGCGCCGTAGCCCACGAGCAGGCAGTGATGGTGCACTTCGCGGGCCTCGCCGGTTTCGACGACGATGCCGATCCGGGTTCGCTTCGTATTTCGCACCAGGTGATGGTGGACCGCGCCGGCGGCCAGGAGCGCCGACACGGGGACGCGGTCAGCGCAAATCTCGCGGTCGGACAAGATGACGAGCGAATATCCCTCTTCGACCGCCTGTTCTGCCTCGGCGCAGATGCGATCGAGCGCCTGAACCAGGCCCGCCTTCCCCTCGCTGCGCGGCCAGGTGATGTCGATCACCTTCGACTTCCAGCCGCGGAAGTCGACGTGCTTGAGCGCCGCGAGCTGTTCGTTCGACAGGATTGGATGCGGCAGCCGCAGCCGCTCGGCGTGGGCCGGCGACGTTTCGAGCAGGTTCTTCTCCGGACCGATGTAGCACTCGAGCGACATGATCACTTCTTCGCGGATCGAATCGATCGCGGGGTTCGTGACCTGCGCGAAGAGCTGGCGGAAATAGTCGTAGAGCATCCGCGGCTTGTCGGAGAGACACGCCAGGCAGGAATCATTGCCCATCGAGCCAACCGGGTCGCGCAGCTCGCGGACCAGCGGCAGCAGCATGAACTGCATCGTTTCGATCGTGTAGCCGAAGGCCTGCATCCGCTCGATCAGCGTTTTGGGGTGGAAGCCGTGCGGCTCTTCGTCCGGCTCCAAATCGTTGAGGCCGATGCGGTTTTCGGCAAGCCACTGGGCGTAAGGCCGGCGGCTGGCGAAATCCTTCTTGAGCTCTTCGTCCGGAATCAGGCAGCCGCGCTCGAAGTCGATGAGGAACATGCGGCCCGGCTGCAAGCGGCCCTTGGCCTTCACGTTTTCCGGCTCGATCCGCAGCACACCCACTTCGCTCGCCATGATCACGCGGTCGTCGTGCGTCAGATAATATCGCGAGGGACGCAGCCCGTTGCGGTCGAGCACCGCGCCGATGCATTTGCCATCGGTGAACGCGATCGACGCCGGGCCGTCCCAGGGCTCCATCATGCAGGAGTGGTACTCGTAAAAGGCACGCTTCTCCTCCGACATCGACTCGTGATTCTGCCAGGCCTCGGGGACCATCATCATCACCGATTCCTGCAGCGAACGGCCGTTCATCAGCAGGAATTCGAGCACATTGTCAAAGGTTCCCGAGTCGCTGCAGTCCGGCTCGGTTACCGGGAAGAGCTTCGAGAGCTCGTCGCCGTACAGGTCGCTCTTGGCGACGCCCTGGCGGGCGCGCATCCAATTGATATTGCCGCGGACCGTGTTGATCTCGCCGTTGTGGCTCATGAACCGCAGCGGCTGGGCGCGGTCCCAGGAAGGGAACGTGTTCGTCGAGAACCGCGAATGGACCATCGCCAGGTGGCTGGTGAAGTCAGGCGCGCTCAGGTCGGGGTAATATTTGAAGAGCTGCTCGGTGGTCAGCATGCCCTTGTAAATGATCACCTTGGTGGAAAGCGAGCAGATGTAGAACGTCTTCCGCTGCTGGAGCGACTTGTCGCTGCGCAAGCGATGACTGGCTTGCTTGCGGATCAAGTACAGCTGCCGCTCGAAGGCGTCGCCCGAGAGCCCTTTGCCGGCGGCGATCACCAGCTGCTCGACGTGCGGCTCGGCCGCTTTGGCAGTCGGACCGATGTCGGCATTGGCACATTCGGTGGGCACTTTGCGCCAGCCCACCAGCCGCTGCTTCTGCTGTTGGATCAATTCTTCGACGACACTCTTGCATTTCGCCCGTTCGGCCTCGTCTGTGGGCAAGAACACGATGCCGGCCGCAAACTCGCCTGGAGCCGGCAGGTCCGCCTTGAGCTCCTGCTTGACGACCCGCGCCAGGAATTCGTGCGGCAACGCCGTGAGAATGCCCGCGCCGTCGCCAGTATTGGCCTCGCAGCCGCACGCGCCGCGGTGGTCCATGTTGCGGAGCACTTCCTCGGCGTCGATCAAAATCTGATGGCTGCGTTTGCCTTTGATGTGCGCCACGAACCCCACGCCGCACGAATCGTGCTCGTTGGCCGGATCGTACAGGCCTTGCCGCGGCGGCAGCGAACGGAGCGGCCCTGGAAAGTTTTCAGTTTCTTGCATGATTCGAGTCTCCTACGGGAGAACATGGACTCCGTGTCATCCAACCGAGCCAACAGGGCTCACCGCATGCCGGGGCATTTCACCCTGCCATGGCAGGTGACCGTTGGCGGAAGAAAAGTTCGCTTCGGAAGCGCGCGATTGCAATAGCTGCACGAAGCGGCGGGCCGTGTCGCTAAGCTCCCGGTCGCGGCGATGAATGATTCCCAGCGGACGCACCAACGGCCGGCCGGCGAGCGGCGCCTTCGCCAGCGCGCCAGTCGCCAGCTCCCGTTCGACCGTCGGCTCCGGCAACAGGCTCACGCCTGAACCGATTTCGACCGCCCGCTTGATCGTTTCGATATTGTCGAACTCGAGCGCCACATTGATCGTCACGTCGTGGAGTTCGAGCACGCGGTCAATCTCGTTGCGAATCGCCAGCCCCGACTGAAACGCCACGAACGCCTCGCCTTGCAGCTCCTTGAGCGAAATCGAGCTCTTGCCCGCCAGCGGATGCTCGGGATGACAGACCAACACCATCGGTTCGGTCCGCCAGGGAATCGCCACCAGGCTCTTCGATTCTTCGGGATAGCTGATCAGCCCTAAATCCGCCTGGCCGTTGTCGACCGCTTCGTACACGCGATGCGGGTGCAGGTATTCGAGCCGAATGTCGGCGTGGGGACTCGCAGCGAGAAACTCACGCAAGTAGCGGCTCATGTGCGCCAGGCCGACTGAGTAGATCGAAGCCACGGTGAGCCGCGCGGCCACGGCCTGGTGCAGCGAGCGAACCTCGCGCTCCAAGTCTTCGTAACGTTGCACGATTACGCGGGCGCCTTCGTGGAACCGATGGCCTTCGGGCGTGAGCAGGAAGGGCCGCTTCGAGCGATCGATCAATTGCACGCCCAACCGTTCTTCCAATTGATGGACGACTTGCGAAGCGTTGGATTGCGAAACGCCATTCAGCTCGGCCGCATGGGAAAAACTCCCATGGTCCACCACATCGCAGAAGATTTTGAGCCAGCGGGTGTGCATCGTTCGTGTGTTCGTTCGTTGCTATCGTTTGCGCAAGCGAAATCACGGTTGTCCGCAAAACTGCTCGCCGGCGCGCAGGACTTTCCTTTTCACCGGACCAGACAATTAGCGGCCTGAGGGGCCGCGAGCCGCTCCACTCCGCCCTAGGGAGCAAGTTCGGACAGACGGTTCCCGAGACTGCATCAACAATCCGTATATCGCCGCGATGCGAAATTCGAAATCGAGATGCAAGGATATCCGCTGGGACCGAAAATGTCAATTGCCCGGGTTTTCCCGACGTTTTTGACGTTTCGACCGGGCTGGCGGGGCTAGCAGTGCGAGCATTTGGTCCCGCCGCCGTTTCAGCCACATTGATTCTGCCTGAAGCCGCTAGAAAAAAAGCTGATTGAAGACTTCGGGCAGATTCCGCTGCTGCTGGCGTTTGCCACCATGGAGCAGACACTTAGAATCGCCGCAACGAATCCCCCATCCGGCTTCTCCCAGGGAAAGTCGAGCATGTCCGAACTCTTTGCCGCGTCCTCTTTACTGGCGTTTGTCGCACTCTCGGCCCTCGAGATCGTGCTGGGCGTCGACAACCTGGTGTTCATCGCGATCCTCTCGAATCGCCTGCCGCCAGAAAAGCGGGGCTTCGCGCGACAGCTGGGTTTGGGGCTCGCCGCGGCAGGTCGCATCCTCCTGCTCTTCGCCGCGTCCTGGGTAATGACGCTCGACGACGTGAAAGTGCTCAAGATTAGCGAATGGGATCTCTCGGTGCGCGATTTGATCCTGATTGCCGGCGGCCTGTTTCTCCTCGCCAAGGCCACCTGGGAAATTCACAACAGCCTCGAGGGCGAACTGCACCATCCGGATGCCGTCGGCGCGACCAAGCAAGTAAGCCTGGCCGGCGTCATTGGCCAGATCCTGCTGCTCGACCTGGTGTTCTCGATCGACTCGGTGCTCACGGCCGTCGGCATGGTCGAGCCGGAAAAATTCACTTCCGCTTCGATACCCGGCACGAGCGTTCCCTGGCCGGCGATGGTGCTGATGGCGACGGCCGTATTGAGCGCGGTGGCCGTGATGGTCTGGTTCATCAACCCGGTGTCGAACTTCATCGAGCGGCACCCCACGGTGAAGATGCTCGCGCTCGCGTTCCTGCTCTTGATCGGCGTGATCCTGGTCGCCGAAGGCCTGGGGCAGCACATACCGCGCGGCTACATCTACTTTGCCATGGGCTTCAGCGTGTTCGTTGAGTTCTTGAATCTCAAAGCGACCCAGCGAAAACTCGCCAAGGCTCACTGAACAAACTGCTGTTGCTCCTCGCAGACCACGCGAGTGTACTCTGCCCCGATGAACACGACGATCATCGCGTAGTACGCCCAGAGCATGATGGCGATGAACGAGCCGATCACGCCGTAGGCTGTGGGGTAGCCGAGGTGGACGAGATAAAAGGGGAGATAAAAAGGGGTCAGGACTCATTGATTGGGCCGCCGCCTTGCGTTAAACTCCCGGCATGCCGCGACCTCCTCGTGCCGACGAAGCCGGCGGGCTCTACCACGCGCTCAATCGTGCCAACGGCCGGGCCACGATCTTCCGCAAGCAGGCCGACTTCGCCGCCTTTGAGCGAATTCTCGCCGAGGGACTCGAACGCTACGCGGTCCAGCTCTTCGCCTACCAGTTGATGCCCAACCACTGGCACATCGTGCTCCGCCCCGAGCAGGACGGCCAAATGAGCCAGTTCGTTCGTTGGGTCACTGCCACCCACACGATGCGCTACCACGCCCACTACCACACCTCTGGCCAAGGCCACGTCTACCAGGGGCGCTTCAAAAGCTTTCCGATTCAGGAAGACGGACATTTCCTCGCCGTCTGCCGCTACGTCGAACGCAACGCCCTGCGAGCCGGTCTCGTCGAGCGGGCCGAAGACTGGCGCTGGGGCTCACTCTCGATGTGGCTCGAACCGACCGAGCCGATGCTCCTCTCAGCTTGGCCGATTCCGCGGCTGCCGCGCTGGACGGAACGCGTAAACGAACCGCTCACCGACCGCGAGCTGCGCGACATTCGCCACAGCGTCCAGCGCGGCCGGCCGTTCGGCACCGGCCGCTGGCTCGACCGGTGCGTCGAGCGGCTACAACTCGCCTCGACCCTCCGCCCCCGCGGCCGCCCAAGAGTGCGACCAATCCCGAGCGAACCAATCAAAGAGTCCTGACCCCTTTGATTTCCCCAAGAGTGCGACCAATCGTCGAAAAGCACAACAATGAGTCCTGACCCCTTTGTTTCCCCTGACCCCTTTGTTTCCCGCCGCGACGGTGTGCGAGACCGACGAGCAACGCCAGGAGGAGTGTCATTAGTATGTCGCTGGCCGGTTCAGGAACAACACTCGCCACACGAAATCCTAGTGATGAGTTCTCCGCTGTGGCAGTGACCCCTCCACTGTTATTGAAACGATGTAACCTCTCCACGGTTCCCACCCAGTCGCCCCCGCGAAATCCCTTGCTGGTCAGTGCTGGATTATTTGTCATGTCGAAGTTTGTCTCTTGCCATTCCGCGACGTTGCCTCCGAGGCCGGCAACGCCAAGCGGACTTAACACGCCAACATTAGTGATGTCGTGCGGTAGGGAGTCGCCGTGCCCATCACCTTCGTAAACAACGGCTTCGAAAGAAGGATCGCTCGGAAAATCTGGACCATCTGGTATCGCATTGGCACCCGTGGGATAGGCAAAGTATTGTCCCGATGAGGGATCATAGTAAGCGGCTTTGTACCACTCGTTTACGCTCGGCAGGAAATACGTTGCAAGGGCGTTACGAAGGATGTTGTCCGCATCGAAGCCCATATCCGTGGGGAGCCAGTATTCTGGCGTTCCGGTGGCATTAAACTTGTATGCCGGTAAGTGGCCTGTGCTCGTATTGAGCCAGTTGACGAACACGGCCGCTTCGTACCATGAGATGCTGGTCGCCGGCTTGTCAGCCCCGCGAATATTCTTCGTAATGCCCAATCCACCGATCGCATTAGCATTGTCGATCATCTGCTCCGAAATCTCATACTTGCCGAGTCGATATTCGTATCGCACTTCGCCAGCTAAATAAGGACTTCCTGACTTATCCCCTTGATTCGCGGGCTGGCCGATAGTGACAAACTCGATCTGGAACTGGTTTGCACCGCTGCCAAACGTGTCTGCCAAACAACCATTGCCAATCAGAGCAATCGGCACCACGAGCCACGCGAATCGAAATCGATACATGAGTCCACTTTAACAACTTGAATAAAGGAAATAATGAGGGAACGATAAGTGTTCGGGAGCAGCGGCCCGAATTATTTCATGGGTGGCAGAAACCACCCCCATCCGGGCTGATCATAACCATTTTGGATGGTTATAGTAAAATTTTTCGACCATTAAATGGCATGAAGTTTGCGCATCCAGTATGCGTTCGCTCGACACCCGCGAGCGACTTGCGTTGTTGAATGCTGTGCGAACGCGAGGCACTCGCGCGGAAAATCACATCGGGTGACAACTCTTTGTCACCCAACCAATAGATCCTGGCCGATCGGCCGGTTGATGACGTCTCGTCAAATTGTCAAATCAATCTGCGTATCGACACTTCGTTCCTTCGTCACCTTAGTTACCGAGATAAGAGCATCGACCGTCGTTACTCGAGTCAGCTGCCGAATTGCTGCTGGTGCTCTTCGCGGACGACGCGGGTGTACTCCGCGCCGATGAACACGACGATCATCGCATAGTAGGCCCAGAGCATGATGGCGATGAACGAGCCGATCACGCCGTAGGCCGTCGGATAGCCGAGGTGGACCAAGTAAACGCCCAGCAGTTGTCGCCCGATTTCCCAGAGAATCGCCGAGAGCGTCGCGCCGCGGAGCGCCTCGCTCCAGCGGATCCGCACCCGCGGCACGAAGCGATAGACGAGCGTGAAGGCGCAGAAATTGAGCGCCACGTTGATCAGCATCCCCATGCCGAAGCGGACGTCGGGCCCGAGGTCCACCGCCGGAGCAATCGCCGACTGCACCGCCGACCAGATCAGCGACGCCACGGTCGCCGCCAGCACGAACGCCCCCGCCGCTAACAGCATCAAGAGCGCCTTGAAGCGCTGGAAGGCCAGCCGCCCGATCATCGCAAACCAGCTCTCGACGTGGTCTTCCGGCAGCCGCCAGATGCGATTAAACGAGTGATCGATCTGCGTGAAGATGGCGATCGCCGTGACCAGCAGCATCGCAAAGCCGATCGGGCCGCGCGACGAGGCGTTGGTGCTCACCGTCCGCAGCGCCCGGCCGATTTGGATGCTCAGCTCGGGCGACACCTGCTGCTCGATGGCTGTGAGCAGGCGTTCCTGCGCATCTTGCCCCGCCACAGTCGATTGCAGCGCGATGCCCAACCCGGCGACCAGCACCAACACGAGCGGAAACAACGACAGGGCGAAGTAATATCCCGTCGCCGCCGCCATCATCAAGCCGTCGTGCTCGTTGAAGCCCTCGTAGGCCCCCAGCAAACGGCGCACGAGCCGGCGGGGATATTTCGTCAATAAATCGCCATCTTCCATGGAGCACGATTGTACTCGGGAAGACGTCGCGCGGGTTAGGGCGACCTAGACTGCGTCACAGAGTCGAACGGCTCAGGATTGTCCTGGGGATGCTGACAACGCTCCCCTCGTGCGCGGCTGCCGTGCCTGAGCACGACAGCCACGCACCGTATGCGATGCCCATTACCGGTCGGCAAAACCGAGCTTCCCTTCAAGCAGCGATCGCAATCTAAGTGGCAAGCCACTCTCTAGCTGCGGCGGCCGCGGTATGCCACGGCGCCCAACAGCGGCAAGAGCGCGAGCGCGATGCTGCCCGGCTCCGGCACGAGGATGATCACGCCCCGCGTACCACCGGCGAGCAAATTCCGGCTGAATGACACGCTCGTGATCGGCGTGCCATCGGCCAGCGTGCCCGTCAGATTGCCGGCGGCAAACGGAATCGGGCCGTAGGGCAGATCGACCGCGCCATTGAACCCCTTGAAGCCGGTGCCAAAGATGCGGATCACCGACGAATCCTCGGCGATGATGCTCGACAGGCTGCCGTCGGTTCCGGAGAGCTTGACGCCCGGACCGTGCGCGACCAGGCTCTGCAGCGAACCTTCGCGGAAATTGATCACGCCGCCGCCCACCGTGTTGATGCTCGCCGGCTGGCTGCCCAGGCCGTAGACGTTGATCACGCCGTTGGCCGAGGCGTTCAGGCCGGCCGTCTGTTTGGCGATATCGCCGCCGAAGATATTGATGACCGCGGTATCGGTGGCGTTGAAGCCGCCCGAGCCCGTCGTCGAACCGGAACCGAAGACGCCGGCGTGAATGTTGATCGTGCTCGAACCGGAAGCCGAAACGCTCGCAGCGTCCGCCCCGGTCTGGAACGTCCCGCCGTTGATCGTGATCACCGCGTTGTCGAGCGACTCGACGTCTTCGTCGAAGCTGCCGCCGTTGATCGTCATCGTCGAACCGCCGTGGGCTTCCACGTCGTCGTTGACCGTGACCGAGGTGACGAGCACCGAGGCGTTGTTGTCCGGCGTGAGGTCGTCGCCGATCGAGCCGCCGGTG
This sequence comes from Pirellulales bacterium, assembly GCA_050248495.1. Taxonomy (GTDB): domain Bacteria; phylum Planctomycetota; class Planctomycetia; order Pirellulales; family Lacipirellulaceae; genus DASYDU01. Next base: position 124,447 of record JBFWSG010000001.1, read on the forward strand.
AGGTGAGCGCTGGAGCTGTTGAACAGAAACAGCTCGTCGAACAGCGAGCCGCCCGACATGTTGAAGACCGAGGTGTCACGGACGTTGACGCTGAACGCCGTCTGGCCGGCGCCGACTACGGCCCCTGTCAGCACGTTGACGGTCGTGGGCACGCTGCCCGCTCCGTCGAGAATTTCAATTTGGTCAATGGGAGCGCTGACGTTGTGGACAGCACCATCGTTAAACGTCGTCACGGCCAGGATTGGCGAAGCAGTCAGCGACAGACAGGAGAACATACCGATCGTTGCGCAGCGCGCCCACCATTTGCGATTCATCAGCGATACCTCCGAAGTGGAATCTCTCAATTGCCAAATAACAGCCGCCCGAACGCCGAGCGAATGCAGCCAAAATTTTGGGAAGCCGACGCAATATATTGCACATGCTCAACGGTTCAACATATTGCCGGCCTTCTTCATCGATTTAGTACTCGATCTTCACGCGACACTCACACGGCGCGATTGCGTCGCTAGTCGCTCATGTCACGCGTCCAGCCGGCGGAGTGTCGAATATCGATTGTCAGCTCGTCGCTCCCTTGCTCCGGAATCACGAGCGGCTTGTCGCGCGGGCCGGTGAACACTTCGGTGAAGTCGTCAGGCGACAACTGGCCACGGAGTTCCCGCTTCAGGCTCTCGCGCGTCGCCGGATCGATCGGCCGATCGTACGACACGAGATACGTCCCCGGCTTAGCACCGAGCGAATCGCTGCGGCTTCTGAGGGCAAACTGGCCGTCGTCGGTGACCAGCGAAAACGCGCGCGGCCCGCCGCCGACGGGCGACAATGTCAAGCGACCCCCTTTACTCGGCTGTCCCTCAACCAGTACGCGCCCATTGGCCACAACAGTGCCGTCGCTGCAGCCACTCAGCAACATCGACGCAATCGGGAAGGCCAGGAGCAAGGCGCCCCACGACCAATGGCGGGCCCGGTCAGCGACAGCTTGATTTTCAAAAAACTTGCGCAAGGCTGCTAAAAGTCGTTCACTACGTTTCCGTCGTTTCGCTGACCAAGGTTCAGATATAGCTCGATTTCGATATCTTCCGTGAGGTAGTGGACGGCTCCATCGCAAAAAGCAAAATAGGCACCGTCAAAATGCCAACTGAATGCACAGTCGTCATCCGTGGGCCCGGGATTCTGGTTCAGAACGCTCTGGCCGGGAACTGTCCCGCTATAAAAGTTGTCTTGCGACTTGGGCGAAATTCCGCATCCGAGCGGCGCATCTTTGGCTGTTTTGAACAATGTCTGCTCATCGCTGGTGATGCCGCCAATCCAAACTGGCCAGTCTTCATTTCCCTGCTTCGTCCGCATGTAATAAGCTGACTCGCCAATGAACAAGGTTTTGCCGAGTCCATCGGTGACATGCTGCGGACCTATTTTGGCAAGCACGGTCAACTTCACACCTTCGCCATGTTTTTGCGCAACTGCCCTCGCGTTGTCACAGAGATGAGTGAAGATGCCTTGATCGATGTAGCCGTTACTCCCCTTGTAATCGCTGGTGGCGTAGCCATTAACGTAGGAGTCTTTACAACCTTCAGCCAACGTAGGTAGTTCGGAAGTGGGACAGCGAAATGTTTGCAGCGTCACGTCGCCGCCGCGCCAGACCGGAAGCCCAAGCAGCGTGGCACCACTCTGCAACATGTTGGGATAGGGGAATGCGTCGCCTGGCTGCAATGGCAGTCCCGAGCGGTCGAACACTCTGTCATACAAACCTTGTTCTTCCAGATAGGGCAAAATGTGAGTAACCCAACTGACTCCTCTCTCACATTGCGGCAGCTCATCTTCGTCTACGCCCGGCGGAAGAGCCGCAATCGATAATTTCGTCGGATTGCCGCCGAGGACACCGGTTGGGTAATACTTTTTTCCCTGGACATAGCCGATCACCGCCAGCGCATCGTTCTTGAGATTGTTCTGGCACTGCGTACGCCGCGCCGCTTCGCGCGCCGCCTGCACCGCCGGCAGCAAGAGGGCGATGAGAATCCCGATGATCGCGATAACGACCAAAAGTTCGACAAGCGTAAAGCCCCGGCTCCTTGCCCACCATTTGCGTTGAAGCATGCGACGCTCAGACCTCCTGAACCCACCTGGACTTCCTGCATTACGACTTACCGAACCAATTGAACGCGCGCTTTCGCTGCGACACCGAGCGCATCCCCGAGCGGCCGAAAACAGCCAGCGACATAGCCACTAGGCAGATCGCGCCGGTGGTCGGTTCGGGAACGCTCTGGGCTGCGAACGAGGCTCCCCCATCAACGGCGCCGCTGCCGCCGCTCAAGCCAAAATTGCTCCGCCAGGTGACGTAGTCGGCCTGGTCGATCTTGCCGGCGCTCGCGCCGCTGTTGTTGCCGTTGGCGCGGAGGTCGGTCGTCGAGCCGAGCGTGTCGCGCCAGATCGAGTAGTCCGCGGCGTCGACCTTGCCGTTGCCGTTGTAATCGCCGACCAAGGGGGGCGCGGCAGCGCTCACAAACGTCACGCCGCCGACAAAGCTGCCGGCGCCCGCCACGTGATATTCAAACGACAGCTCCGATTCGTCGGTAATCAAGGCCGAGTTGATCGGTTTGCCGATCGACACCGGCGCGCCCCCCGCCGACAAGAAAGTCGAACCGAGCAGGTTGCCCTCGGCCAACCGGTTCGCCGCCGCCGCACCGGCCCTCCAGCCGGCGGCTCCCCCCTCGGCGAATCCGTTCCATCCCACGGGATCGAGCACACCCGCCGACGAAGTGATCAACAGCGCGTCGATGTTCACGCCGAACTGCGACTGATTCTGCAGCGTGGCGCTCCCCGTGGAGCGATTCACGAGCAGCACGACGTTGTTCTGCGGTGCGAACACCACGTCGCCTTCAAACGAACCAACGCCGTTGACGCTGTATTCGAATTTCACTCCAGGCTCGGCCTGCCCGATGGAGGAGGGCGCAAACGGGATGTAGGGAGAACCCAACGCCACGGTCTGCCCCCCGCCAACCGAAAGCGAGGAGAGTAAATTCGCCTCGCCCAAGCGATTGGGCGCCGCGGGACCTTGCGCCCACCCCGGAAACGCGGCGTTCCCCGTGAGCCTGGTCCACGTTGCGGGATTGAAGACCGTTTGTCCTGAAGTCAACAGGTAGCCGTCGAGGCTCACGGGCGAAGCCGTGTCGTTGCGGATGCTCGCCTGGCCCGTGAGCGGATTGATCACCAGAGACAACGCCTGGTCGGCCGCCGCGGCGCGGCCGGCAATCGCCGAGGCGAGAAGTAACGCGAAGCTGCAAATCCGAGTACGCATGAAGTTGGTTCCTTGGGCTGGGGTGTTCACATGCTGTCGATCAAGTCGCCTTCACAATTCCACACCAGTCACCCAATCACACGTCTCCTTGCCGATTCGCCCGCCGCCGACCGCGGCCACCCATCGAAAACCCCGCAGCAATCGCCACCATCACCATCACACCTGTCGCCGGCTCCGGCACCGCGCTGCGAGCCGTCAGAGCCGCCGCCAGCGCTCCCGCACCGCCCGGATAGAGGCCCTTGAAAATCCCGAAGTCATCGAGATCGACATCCCGGTCGTTGTCCAGATCGCCGTGCGACCCTTGGTTGATCGGCCCATTGAGCTGCACCGCGAGGTTTCCGAGCAGAAAATCGTAGTCCGTGAGATCAACGTCGCTATCGAGGTCGAAATCGCCCAGCGTCGTGACATACCCGATCGTCAACTTCGGCCGGAAGCTGAAGTCCGCGGCGTCGAGTGGATTGACCCATTCCGACGAGTCAAAGTCCCAGCCATTGCCGGTGTTGTTGTTGATGCCCCAACCCAGGTTCTGCGCGCCGGCGTACCAGGCCTTGATCGAGGTTGTGACGTCGAGATCGACAAACGCATTCGAGACGTTCGGTGTCGGCACGACCGCGTCTGGCACCGTCAGCGACTCGACGTTGTTCTGCAGGATGGGGTCACCATCGAGCAGGCCCCCCTCGTCCGGAATCAAATCGCCGCCCAAGGAAAACCAGGTGCTGGTTTCCGTCCAGGGCGAAGCGGGAAGAACGCGGTTGAACGAGAGAATTGCTTCGGGATCGCTGGCGCTCGTGACGCGGACCGTCAGAGTGGCGAAGGTGATCGTGAGCCCGGCGGGAACCTGTCCCGGCTGGTTGCCAAAGAGATTTTCGAATCGCAATGCACCCTGCGTCTGGAAGCCTTCGTCGTACTCGTCGACGCTGATGAACTGCTCCTGATCGGGAGTGACGCCGGTTTCAATATTCGGCTCGCCCAACGGACGGTTGGCTCGAAACGTCGTGTCGACGGTCCCGGCGTAGCCATCGACGCCTTGTTGAAATGTGGCGGAGAGTTGCGCTGCGGCCGGGGACGCCACAGCCAGTAATACCAGCACCGCGCAGAGATTTCGCAGCATCGCGTGATTCGCTCCTATCTTGTCCGAGAGTGGCAACGCTAAAAGAAGAATCTCAAATCTACGAACGGCGAGGATTCTACTCGTCGTATGTGAAGACGCTAGAGTGCGTCGCTCAAATTCACGCGATCTTCGCGCGTTCGTAATCAACTAGTTGGTTGCTTCCGTATGACGCGGCAAATCAATTGTGGCGCGCACGATTGCGCAAACTGGGCGATGGCCGTGTTTGCACATTCTTCATGCGAACCCGCGCAAAAACTTAATCGACGACGAGTACACATTGCGGGCTTATGTCGGACTCGAGAGCAAAACGCATTTCATTTCCTACGACGATCGCACTGGTCGCGGCCGCATGGATGTTGTCCGCCGCGCCGCGCAAAGCGTATGCAGCGGAACACGTCATTCACATCAGCGTCGACGGTCTGCGGCCGAGCCACTTGCAAGCGATCGTCGACGGCGGCCTGCTTCCGAATTTCAAGCGACTTCAGGACGAAGGCGCCTGGACCAATAACGCCCGCACCGATTACACCCACACAATCACGCTCCCCAACCACACGTCGATGCTCACCGGCCGCCCCGTGTCGCAGCCGGCCGGCATGCCGAACGACGTGCATCACGGCTACACGAACAACGACGACCCCGCTCCCGGCGAAACGCTGCACAACGCGGGGAATCCCAACGCCGGCTATATCGCCAGCGTGTTCGACGTAGTCCACGACGCCGGCCTAACCACGGCGCTGTTCGCGGCGAAGAGCAAATTTTCGTTGTTCGACAACAGCTACGACGCCGATTCTGGCGCACCACACGCCAACGGCCGCGACAAGATCGACGATTTCTACGCGGCGCAGAACGGCAGCTTGCCTTATTCCGCCACGATGCAGAATCGATTTCTGGCCGACATGGCGGCCAACCGCTTCAACTACGCGTTCGTCCACTGCGCGGACACGGATGTGGCCGGCCACGACTCCGGCTGGGGCAGCCTGGCGTACATTCAGGCGCTGCGGGCAGTCGATGTGTACTTAGGACAAGTCTTCGCGCTCGTGGAGGGGGACGCCAACCTGGCGGGAAAGACTTCGATCGTGCTGACCACCGACCACGGCGGCAGCGGCACCGGCCACGGCACGGCCACCGCGCCCGAGAACTACACGATTCCGGTGTATGCCTGGGGCGTCGGCGTCGGGCCGGGCGATTTGTATGAATTCAATTCTCTTGTCCGGCAGAATCCCGGCACTTCGCGTCCCGATTACAACGCCGCCGGGCAACCGATCCGTAACGGCGACACCGGAAATCTCGCCCTCTCGCTCCTCGGCCTGCCGGCGATTCCGGGTTCTTTGATCAATCGCGCGCAAGATTTGCGCGTCGCAGCGCAGGGTGATTACAACTTCGATGGCGTGATCGATGCCGCGGACTACACGGTCTGGCGCAATTCGGCCGGCACCAGCGGAATCGGCCTCGCAGCCGACGGCAACGGCGATCGCGCGGTCGACGACCTCGACTACGAGTATTGGAAATCGCGATTCGGCGCGTCGGCGGGGCAAGGAGCCGGACTCAGCCGGCCAGTTCCAGAGCCGGCAACTCTCTCGCTGGTCGGCCTCGCAACGGCCGCCGCGCTGTGTCTTCGCGGTTTGTGCCGCCGCCGCAGCCAAGACGCACAACTATTTTGAACTTCGACAATAGGAGTGTCGCATGACGATTCGTTGCCTGTTGCTGGTGATTGCCGCAACTTCGGTCGGCTCGCTACTTGCCGCGCCGGTGAAACTGTCCGCCGCCGAAGCCAGGTCCAGCTCGCCAACGGCCAAGACGCTCCGCGTCCCCGCCGAGCACGCCACGATTCAAGCGGCCATTGACGCGGCGGCCGATGGCGACACCGTGCTGGTCGCGCCGGGCACGTATCACGAAGGCTTGCAACTCTCCGGCAAGAGCGTGCGGCTGGTCTCCGAATTCGACACCCGCGGCGACGAGCAGCTGATTCGCACCACGATCCTCGACGGCACCACGCAGCAGGCCGACGGTAGCGAAACTGCCCGAGACGAAGTGATTCTCGTGAAAGACGATGCGGGTCCGGGCACCGAGATTGTCGGCTTCACGATTCGCAACGGCGACGACGGCATCCGCAATTACGCCCGCATCCGCATCGCCCACAATTATTTCACCGCCAACGACGACGCCGTCGACAACGAAGGGGGCGGCGGCGTCTGCGAGCACAATCTGTTCGAGAAGAACGGCGACGACGCTGTGGACTACGATCTCGATTCGGCCGGCGTCGTGGCCCACAACATCATGCGCGACAACGGCGACGACGGCATCGAGATCCGCTTCCACGACTACGACGGACCGCCGCTCGAAGTCGTGTTTCGCAACAACATCATCACCGGCAACCTCGAAGACGGCATCCAGATCATCGACTATCCCGGCGTGAGCAACCGCCGGGTGCGAATCGAACGCAACGTAATCGCTCTTAACGCAATGGCCGGCATCGGGCTGATGAGCGACGCCAATTCCGCCGAGGATTACCGCGCGGCCGACGTCCCCGAGGCGATCGAAGTCATCAACAACACGATCGTCGAGAACGATTACGGCATCACCGGCGGCGACAACCTGGTGGCGATCAACAACATCATCGCCCGCAACAAGCAGCTCGGCATGAAGAAGGTCGACGCCGGTTCAGTCGCTGCACACAACCTGTTCTGGCAGAACGGCACCGCGTTCGACGAGGCGTCGAACGTCCGCGACGAGCACACGCTGCAGGCGAACCCGCAATTGGCGGCCGACTACCGGCTCGCCGAAGGCAGCCCGTGTGTCGACGCGGGCATCGCCGAATTGGCGGATGCCAAGATTCGCGTGGAGATCGACGCGGACGCCCGCCTTTACGGCAAGCCGGATCTCGGCGCGTTCGAGCTGCAGACCGAGTAATTCGCCGCGTCAGCTCGCGTCGGCATGGGCGTGAGCGTGATCCTTGGCGTTGCCCGCGCCGTGGGCGTGCGGATGATGGTACGAACCGCCCTCCGACGCTTGGTCGGCATCGTCTGCCGCAGCGGCCGCGTTCTTAACCGCCGCGTCGCTCACATCGACCAGCTCGACGCTCGCCAGGTGACCGTCGCGCGAAGCCCCGCCCACGACCAATAGCGCATCCGCTTGGGCGGCCGGCACCAGCTGGTGGAAGAACCGCGGCTCTTCGAGCTTGGCGACGACTTCCCACTTCGATCCGTCATCGGCGAGCTTGAACACCCGGCCGTTGAAACCGGAAACATAGAGATCATCGCCCAGGTTCCAGGCCGAGACGCCGAAGCCCGACATCCCCGTGCCCGGCAGTTCCGGTCCCTTGGACCATTTGCCATTCGCCGGATCGAAGAAATCAACGCTGCGCGAGATCTTCGCCTTCTCGTCCATCCCGCCGAGCGCCGCGACCTTGCCGTGCCACTGGCTCGCGGCGAGCGCCCGGCGTTTGAAAACCTGCTGCGGCAGCGGCTGCCAGCCCTTCGACGGATCGCTGAAATCGTAGACCAGCGAGTCGGAGAGCCACTCGCCTTTGCGCGAGCCATTGAGCGTCCAGCCGCCGACGACGTAGAGCTTGTCGCCGATCACGACCGCGTTGTGCGATGAACGCGCGGCGGGGAGCGGCGCGAGGGCGGTCCACCTCTTCGTGGCCGGATCGTACTCGGCGAATTCCGTCGTCGAGTGCAAATCTTCCTTGTCGTCCGTCGTGGCATTGAGGGCGTTCATGCCGCCGACGCGATACAGCTTGCCCTCGTAGGCCACCAGCGGCAGGCCTTGCAGCGGCGTCTGCATCGGCAGCTCTTCCCACGCACCGCCGGCGAGCGGCACCCGCGCAAACCGCTTTGAGAGATTGGCCGCCGAATGGTCGTGCTCGGTGCCGGTGTGGCCGCTGTAGACGTAGAGGTATCCATCGGCCACCGCCGCGCCAAAGCTCGAAACCGCTTCCGGCAGCGGCGCAATGCCGGACTTGTTCGTCGCAGCTTTCTCCGGCTTTTGACCCTCGACGCTCGACTCTTGACTCCACGGGAACGTCAACGACGCGTAGTGGGCGGCGCTCGTGTACTTCTTGCCTTTGAGTTCACCGCTCTGGTTGCCGTCGTGAACGTTCGCGAGCACGGCGACCAGGCCGGCGCCCTCCGGCTTGAGTGTGACCTGGCCCTCTTTGTCGGTCTTGAGCTTCACCGCGTCGACGTCTTCATTCTCGCCGTCGGTCTTCACCGTCAGCTCGACGCCCTCGCGCGGCTGGCCGTCCCACAGGACCACGAGTTCCAGGCCGTCGTCGGTCGACTTGGGCACGATATCCAGCTTCAAATCGGATGATGGACCCGCCGCGGCGAGTTCGGCGTTGGAATTCGCGCGGATGTGCTTGGCATAATAGGTGAGCAGGAAGTCGCCATAGACGCCGTACTCGCGCGTGGTTTCGACCACTTCCGGGAGTTCGGCGTTCGGCAGCGGCGCCACGAGGCCGATGCGGTCGTCGTTGTCGACCTTTTCCGTTTTGAGCGCAGTCCGCTTGTCGCCCGGCGTGCGGAGCCAAAGCTCGGTGTCGGCCAGCGACTCGGGCAAGTGGTAGGCCTCATCCGCCGCACTCTCGCCGAAAATCAACACCGCCTGCGGCTTGCCGCCGGCGTCTTCACTCTTGAGCCACAAAAAATGGGCCTCGGCCACCGGGGCGACCGTTAAGACCCCACAGCAGATCGCCAACAGAGCGGCACGAAACGGAACCAATCGATGATTCATCGCAAATTCTCGAATCTGTAAAAGATGGCGGCGCGTAGCACGAACGCCCGCCTCATTTGAAAGCGTAGTTTATTTCGTCACCCGCCCGGGTGACCAGGGCGCGAAGCACGGGATAGTCGATGTCGTCGGGCAAAAACGACACGGAGCCGTCGAGCAACACAAACTGAGCGCCGCCGGGATGGTCGCTGCGGAAGACGCGGACGATGCTCGTAGAAATTACTTTTTCATCATCCAGAATCTGCGACCGGTTGTAGAAGCTGCGTCCGGAAGTCTCGTGGTAGTACCAATTGATGTGGGCCCATGCGTAAAACCAGTAGCCGTGGGCCCAAGTTTGATCGCCATAGCGCGGCGAGCCGTTCATGTCGGAACAGGAGTCCCAGGTGTAACCGTCGAGATTGTAGTTGTTTTCGCCAACCAGCAGCGTTTTCGAGGTGCCGTCCAGAATGTGGTTGAAGTTGAGCGTGTAATCTGCGACGACTCGCTTTCCGCCTGGCAGCCTTCTCGTCGGCGGCTGCACGAAAGCGCCATCGAGCTCATCTCCCGGACCGACTAACGAGCTCGCCGCCGAAATCATGTAACTACCCGGCCCCAACTGCTCGCCACAGGGCGAGTATGGCACGGTACGCGGCAGCTGCATCGATGGGCACATGTAGGTGCCGATCGGGCGGCCGGTCAGTTCCAAATTAGGTGACTCGAGGACCGACTTGTCGGCGTTGTAATTCGCATACAGAGCCCCCTCTTCCAAGAAGGGCAACAACAGCACAAACGTGCTGCCGAAGGTTTGGGTCGCCGCCTCGGAATCGATGACCTTGCCGACCTTGAGCACCTTGGGCGGCGGCAGGTGGCCATTCACCTGAGCGAAGTTATGCGTCGCCAGGCCGATCTGCTTGAGATTGTTCTGACACTCCGTTCGCCGGGCCGCTTCGCGCGCCGCCTGAATCGCCGGCAATAACAGCGCCACCAGGATCCCTATGATCGCGATCACCACCAAGAGTTCCACGAGCGTGAAACCGCGTTTTGCACTCAACCCTCGGCCCTCAACCCTCAACTCTTCCAGCCCGGCGAGGCGGAGGTCGTTTGTGACCGGTTGCGGGGTCCTTCGAGAGAGTTGCTTTCTCATTCCGCCTGCGCCGAGCATTGTCAAAACACATCCCAACAGAGCGAGTGATCGGGGTTCGGGCACCGCGTTGGCTTCCACCGCGCCGGCGCCCCCGACAAAGTGATCGCGCCAAATGGTGTAGTCGGCCGCGTCGACGAGGCCATTACCGCTGCCGTCAGCGCCGCTGCCGGCGGGCGAAACCGTCGAACCAAACGCAGATTTCCAAGCGGTGAAATCGGCCGCTTCCACAATTCCGTTGCCATCGTAGTCGCCAGGCACCTGGTCGTCGATGATCTGGTAGTCGATGGTCAGCGTCGGCGGCGCCGAGTTCGGGAAGAAGATCGAGCCCGCCGACTCCTTCAGATACCACTGCGGATATCCGCCGCCGGCTCCCATTTCACCCGTGATATGGAGCGTCGACACCAGGAATCCAAGTCCACCCTGGGCCAGAGAATTCTGTACGTATTGCCGCACGCCCGCGAGATCGAGGTCCACCGTGAAAGTGAACGTCGTGTTGACGGGAATCGACTGGCCGGGCGAGAGATTCGCTGCGCCGATCGCCCACGGCGTCGGATCAAACGGGGCCGTCGTACCGTGCGTCGCGCTGTCCCCGCCGGTGACGCTGTTAGAAACGTCCTTGTACTGTCCCGGTTGAGCGTCTCCGACAATCGGGTAGGCGATGTACGCACCATTCGGTCCGCTGGTGGGCGAAACGCCTTCGGTGAACAGATGCGGGCCTTGGGTACCGCCGGCAAATCCGTAGCCCGTGTAGTCGCCGCGAAAGCCGACGCCGTACAGTTCTGCCGGTCGGCCGGGATCACCCGCCTCCACACCCAGCACTTCATTGCGGCTGTCCGCGGTGTTGTCGTACGGCAGATCGGACCCCGAACCGTTCTGATACTTGAAGGTCATCGTTACCTTGCTGACCTGGTAACGACTGGCCGGCAGTCCAGACTGAATATGGAGCGACGTATCGAACGCCACCAGGTCCATCGAGAGCCGCGCGGGGTCGTCCGCCGTGTGCGGCAGAAATGCTCCCGACTGCTCGTTCGTCTCGAACAAATTGGCAAACGTCGGGCCGAGGCCCTTTGCGCCAGGATTCGAGGCATTGGCGTAGAAGTACAAGTCCATTCCCGAGGTCGTCCATTGAGCCGTGGCAGCGCCGGCACCTGCGGGCATGATTACGTCCGACAAACCAGCCACGGCAATCGTCCCTGTCACTGCAGCAACAAACGCCGCGTGCAAAATGCACGCGGCGATTCGCCTAAATATCCTCTTCTTTGTCTTCATCCCTGCTTCCAACATGCGTGTTAGCAGGAACGTCGGCGACGCGTAGCAACCAAACCGAACGCGAGCGCCGCCAAACACAGCGCCGACGGTTCTGGTGTCGCAACCACGTTATCCAAGTCGTATTTGTAGGCCGTCGTGTCATTGGCGAGCGCAGCAGGAATGCTCACACCCAGCTGAATGTGACCGATGTTGGAAAACACGCTGTTGAAGCTTGTGCCTTCAAAGGTGACAAACTGCGGACTCGACGGAGTAATGTTGAACGTCAAGGTCGTCCACGTGTTGGGGAGCACCGGAGCGAACTGAATTGCCGTGCCGCCCGGAAAATTGCCCGGCCCCGAGAAACGACCAAAGTAATTCAGCGGCTGCGGTGCATTGTGCCGCACCTGGACCGTCAACTTCGTGATCTTGTCGGCAACCCAGTTGCCCACGAAGGCATTGCCGCTGGAATTGAACTCATCCTGAGCCCGGAACACCACGGCGCTCGTGCCACCGGCGCCGCCACCCGAGCTGAACGCATAGTCGGCCGACGCATACGCGCTGCCGTCCGCGCCGCCGCTCGCGACATGATTCAATAGCGCGAGCCCGCTGTTGTCAGCCCAATTGGCCGCGTCGACGTTGAAGTTTTCGATCGTCGGCACCGACACCGCCCAAACGTTCGTGTTGGAAAAACTCAAAACAGCCACAAACGCCAAAACGATCAGTCGAAGTCTCATTGGTCCTCAAACCTCTCTCAAAGGTGCACAAGTTCAAAGTTGATTACTTCCTGCCAGTCACGATGCAAGGTGTCAGCGATTCATGGCGGGGGCTCCCTTCCTGTCGATCGCGAAGAAACCTCTCCTCGAGAGAGGTAGCTTCGCTATCCATTGCCGCGCGGGATCGCGCTGTGCGACGGATGCGAGCCTGGCTGGCGACCGACTGAAAGAAGCGGGGCTGGCTTGGCGGGATCGTTCTGATGTTTAGTTATTGAGATTTATTGTCAACAGAAAGAATCTATGGCAATGACCCCTTTTTCGCAAGGGGCCGTTTCAAAAAAGATTTCACGCGACTATTGCGTGTTTTTTGGCCCTGCGGTATGACTGACACTTCTTCGCCGATGGCTGTTGATACTAAGTCTCAATGTCCAATCGGCGTTCGCCCTTCCACAAGAACGCACGGCAGACCCATGGCGCCCGCCATCATGACCGACGTACAACCCCACTCGCCGCAGCCGCCATCCGATTCAAAAGACAACGCGGCGAACGAAGGCGAAACGATCCGCGTCGTCCGCTCCGAGGACCTGTTTGCCGGCGGGCGCGTGGTGTTAATTCAGCACGGCGACGAGCAGTACCGGCTGCTGGTCACGCGCAACGATCGCCTGATCTTGCAGAAGTAGCCGGGAGCCGAATTGCTGGTCCCAATTTAACGGCCCGGCAGCTTGTCGAATTTGTACTCGTGCCCGCGATCGCGGAGCACTTCCGCCTTGATGATCTTGTCGGGAGCGACGCCACCCGGCGATTCCGGATTTCGCTTCTGCAGATCGCCGAGCACTTCCATGCCTTCGACGACGCGGCCGAACACCGTGTGCTTGCCGTCGAGATGCGGCGTCGGCAGGAACGTCAGAAAGAACTGCGAGCCGCCCGTGTCGCGACCGGCGTGGGCCATGCTCAAGCTGCCGCGGAAATGGTGGCGGTAGTTCGGCTGATAACACTCGCATTTGATCGAGTACCCCGGCCCGCCCGAGCCGTCGCCTTTGGGATCGCCCCCCTGCGCCATGAACTGCGGCAACACGCGGTGAAACGACACGCCATCGTAAAAGCCGCTCTTCACCAGCGTGATGAAATTCGCGGTCGCTTGCGGCGCTTCGTTCTCAAAGAGCTCGATCACGATATTGCCCTTGGAGGTTTCCAGCTTCACGCGCGGCAGATCGTTAGCCGCCGCTTCCGCAGCGCGAATCTGCTGTTCCTTGGCCCACAGCTCGCGATAGTGCGGCAACAGGCCTGCATATTGCAACACGAGGGCCATCACCGCCTGGTCGGCCGGGTCCTTCACTGTCGCGGGGTCCGCTAAAACGCCGTTCGCCTGCGCCTGTTGGAGATACGACTCCGCGAGATCGTAGTCGTTCGTGGCGAACGCGGAGAGAAAGCCCCACAAGGGCAACTGCTTTTCATCGACCTTGCTGTCGGTGAGCAATTTGATGATCGGCAGCGCCCGCTCGTAGTTGTCGCCGCCGTTGATGGCGTCCTTATGCTGCGGCGAGGCCTCGCCGGCGGCATAATGCTTCGCCACCGCAGTTAGCAGTTGGCCGAGCTGCGGATTGTCCTGCGGCGCGAGGCGATAACATTCGAGCCCCGCGGCAACCATCGCGTCGAGCTCGTGCTTCGCCTCGGTGAGCTTCTCTTGAAGCTGAAAATTGATCGTCTTCTGCCCCGAGGTGCCGGCGGTCTGGTAGTCGCTCCGCAGCTTCTCGATCGTGCGGAGCGTCTCCTGGTAGGCCTTGAACTGCTGGTCGAATTGCGCCTTGGCCTCGGCGGCCGTCGCCGTCTGACCTTGAGCTGCCGGCTGACCTTGGGTCGCCGGCTGCCCCTCCCCTGCCGCCTGGCCACGTGCGAGCGGCGCGACAAAGTGCGCGACCACGACCACCAGTGCAACTTGCCCCAATCGATTACAATGACCCATCCGACGATCCCTCAATTTAGACGTCTCGAACCAACATCTCCCTGCAGGAAGCATACGGCGTTCGGTCCCGATTTGGCAGTGGAGTTTGTGGAGTACGACAGCATGGCCCTTCCTCGCCGCGGCGCAAAGCCCCCCGCCGATTCGCAGTCGAACGACGGCGGACGCGACACCGAGCTGCGGATCATTGGCGGGACATTCCGCGGCCGCCGGCTGCGGTACCACGGCGACCCCATCGTCCGCCCAATGAAGCACCGCGTCCGCGAGGCGATCTTCAACCTGATCAGCACTGAGTCGACCGGCCGGCATGTGATCGATTTATTTTCCGGCACCGGCGCGCTCGGCCTTGAAGCGCTCAGCCGCGGCGCCGCGAGTGCCACGTTCATCGAGCGGCACGTCCCCTCGGCGCAGATTGTGGAGCAAAACGTCGCCGAGCTGGGCGTCGCCGACCGAGTGACGCTGTGCGTCACCAGCGCGTTCTTGTGGTGCAAGCGCGATCTCGATTCGCCGCAGGACGGCCCGCCGCGCGATCTGCCGTGGCTGGTGTTCTGCAGCCCTCCCTATTCGTTCTTCGTCGAACGCCAGGAAGAAACGCTCGATCTGATCCAGCGAGTCGCCGACGCCGCGCCGCCCGGCAGCACGCTGGTGATCGAATCCGACGAGCGCTTCGACTTCGAACTGCTAGCCGGCGGCGACCTAACGAAATGGGATGTCCGCGAATACCCGCCGGCCCGCGTCGGCATCTGGCGGCCGGTGAAGAAGTGAACCAATCAATAACGCGAACGTACTTGGGTTGCTTCAACGGTGTTTGATCAACGGGGGCAGCTGACTAAATCGGAGGGACAATCATGCGGACTCACTTGGTGTATCGGTTAGCTTTGTTGACGCTCGTGCTTTGCAGCGGCTCGTGGCGCAGCGCCGCTGCCCAGGAGAAAGCCGCTCAGGGGAATCGCCTCGAAAGTTCGCCGCGGCATCTGGAATGGGTCACCGTCGAACATGGCGACCGCATAGTGAAATGCTTCATCGCGTACCCGGAAGTCGCCGACAAAGCGCAGGCGGTGATCGTGATCCACGAAATCTTCGGGCTCACGGATTGGGTCCGCGGCGTCACCGATCAATTGGCCGAGGCGGGTTACATCGCCATCGCGCCCGATTTGCTCTCGGGCATGGGCCCCGATGGCGGCGGGACCGACTCGCTGGGAGGCTTTGACGGCGTCCGCGGCGTGATCGGCAATCTGCCGCCGGATCAAATCACGGCCGATCTCGATGCCGTGGCCAAATACGTCACCGCGCTGCCGGCCGCCAACGGCACCATCTCGGTGAGTGGCTTCTGCTGGGGCGGCGGCCAGTCGTTTCGCTACGCCACCAACAACAAGAATCTCAAAGCCGCGTTCGTGTTCTATGGCTCTCCGCCCGACAGCGCCGACGCCATCGCGCGGATCAACTGCCCCGTCTACGGCTTCTACGGCGAGAACGACGCCCGCATCAACGCCACCATTCCCAAGACAGAAGAACTAATGAAAGCCGCCGGCAAAACTTTCGAGCCGGTGATCTACCAGGGCGCCGGTCACGGCTTCATGCGCGCCGGCGAGGAAGCAACCGATCCAAACGACGCCAATCGCAAGGGCCGCGACGAGGCCTGGGTCCGCTGGAAGAAGATTCTCTACGGCCTGCCGGCGAAATAAGGCGTGTCCCAAGTCGCCGCTATTTCGACGCCCGCATCCGCGTTCCCAGTTCGACGCTGGTGATGATTTCCTGTGCCGAGATGTTGGCCGGAAAAAACGCGCCGCTCACTTTCGCGTGATACAGCGAGCAGCCTTCCATGTCCCAATTGCGGAGGTCGAGCCCGCGGAGGTCTGCGTCGCGCATGTAGGCCCCGCGCACAACGAGTTTGTTCACCTCGGTGACGCCGCGAAAATCGACGCCCCGCAGGTCCGTATCCGAGTAGTCGAGCACTTTTTTCCCGGCCGCCTCCCGATTGAAACCCGCAAAGTCGCCGAGCCGGAGCGCTTTGAACGTCGGATCATCTAAAAATTTGGGCTGCGGCATTTCCTCAATCCTTTCCGCCAAACGGCAGGCGCCAGCAGTCGACCGCGCAGAATTCAGCGGTAAGTAACGAGTTTCCGCCGGCCTGCGAGCGCCGACATCATACGCCGGCGCTGGATGTCGCCTCAACGCCAGATGGGCCAATTCCGTCGCCCCCAATAGTTGCCCGGTCGGTCGCAACCGGTCAAAATAAGGGTTTGGCTGCTCGTCATTCGCCTGGGGGGTTTCTGATGTCAATCGGGATGGATGCCAATATGCCGGTGGGATTTGCTCGACTCGTTGCTGCGTCACTAGTTGCGCTCATCTTGGCACCGGTGGCAAGTTTATTCGCCGTCGAGTCAAAGTCCTATTCCTCTTACGACGCACAGGTGCGGCCAATACTCGCCGAGATGACGCTCGAAGAGAAGATCGGCCAGATGACGCAGGCCGAGCTCAGCTACCTCAACGATCATCCCGGCGACATCGAAAAGTATCACGTCGGCTCGGTACTCAGCGGCGGCGGCTCCGACCCGGCCGCGGGCAACAGCCTCGACGCCTGGACCGATGCCTACGACAAGTGCCAGCAGCAGGCCCTCAAGTCGCGGCTGGGCATTCCGATTCTCTACGGCATCGACGGTGTGCATGGCCACAACAACGTGATCGGCGCGGTCGTGTTCCCGCACCACATCGGGCTGGGTTGCACGCGCGATCCAGAGCTCGTGGAAGAAGTCGGCCGGATCACTGCCGAAGAAATTCGCGCCACCGGCATTCAATGGACCTTCGCCCCCTGCCTCACCGTGCCGCGCGACGAGCGCTGGGGCCGCACCTACGAAGGCTTTTCCGAAGATCCCGACGTCGTCGCCGAGCTCGGTGCCGCGATGACTCGCGGTTTGCAAGGCGAACGGCTCAGCGACCCGCTTTCGGTGGTCGCCTGCGCGAAGCATTTTGTCGGCGACGGCGGCACCAGCGCCCAGACCGGCGAATACAAACAAGGCACCACGTCCTTCGGCAACGAAGGCAGCGGCAAGCACATCACGATGAAGCTCGACCAGGGCGACACGCAGGTCGACGAGGCCACGCTGCGTCGGGTTCACCTGGCCCCGTACCTGCCATCAATCGAAGCGGGCGTGGGGACGATCATGCCCTCTTACAGCCGCTGGAATGGCGTGAAGTGCAGCGCTAGCAAGTTCCTGCTCACGGATGTCCTCAAGAACGAGCTCGGCTTCGAAGGCTTCCTGATCTCCGACTACAACGCAATTGACCAGATTGATCCGAATTACAAGCGCGCCGTCGAAATCTCGGTCAACGCCGGCATGGACATGGCCATGGCGCCAAACACTTACAAGCAGTTCTACGAAGCGCTGCTGGCGCTCGTGAAGGAAGGCCGCGTGCCGCAGTCGCGAATCGATGACGCGGTGACGCGGATCATGCGCGTCAAAGCCGCGGCCGGCCTCTTGGATAAGAGCCGCTCGCAGCTGGCCGATCGCTCGCTGCACAAATCGTTCGGCTCGCCGGAACACCGCGCCGTCGCCCGCGAGGCCGTGCGGAAGTCGCTTGTGCTATTGAAGAACGACGGCGAGGCATTGCCGCTCGCCAAGGACGCCAAACGGATTCACGTCGGCGGCAAGAGCGCCGACGACATCGGCAACCAGTGCGGCGGCTGGACCATCCAATGGCAAGGTGAAAGCGGCAACATCACCAAAGGCACCACGATCCTCGATGCCATCGAAGACACGGTCGCCGCGGGCACTCAAGTCACCTATTCGAAAGATGGCAGCGGCGCCAACGGCGCGGACGTCGGCATCCTGGTGATCGGCGAGCCGCCCTACGCCGAGGGCAACGGCGACACGGCCGACCTGGCCCTCGCGGCCGAAGACGTTGCCGCCTTCAAGAAGATGAAGCAAGCGGGCATCCCGGTGGTCGTGGTGCTCGTTTCCGGCCGGCCGCTGATGCTCGATCCGATCCTCGCCGACGCCGACGCGATCGTCGCCGCCTGGCTCCCCGGCACCGAAGGCCAGGGCGTTGCCGACGTGTTGTTTGGCGACTACGCGCCGACCGGCAAGCTCTCCTTCACCTGGCCGAAGAGTGAGAAACAGATTCCGATCAACATCGGCGACTCCAACTACGATCCGCAATTTGCGATTCGCTTCGGACTCTCGTACGACGCACAGCCGGTGACGACGGCATCGGCCGGCGGAAACTAGTCTCAATCGCCCGGCAACGGCTGTCGATTGCCGCCGGCGCAATCTCGACATTCTTAATTCCGCCAGCTAAACTCCAGCCTTGGGCGGAATCTTGTCGCGGCGAACTGCGCGGCCGCTGTGGGTGCGGTCGTGCGGCTCGATGCCGAGCGGGTCGCCTTACCAAAACGAAGGGCGGAGCATGGAACTGACTTACGTCGATGCGGCCATTATGGCCGTCTATTTCGTCTTCGTGCTGGGCATCGGCTTCTGGCTCAAGAAGTCGATCAAGACCAGCACGGACTTCTTTCTCTCTGGCCGCTCGATCCCCGCCTGGATCACGGGCCTGGCGTTTATCTCCGCCAACCTCGGCGCCCAGGAAGTGATCGGCATGGGCGCTTCCGGCGCGAAATATGGCATCATGACCAGCCATTTCTACTGGGTCGGCGCGATCCCGGCGATGGTCTTCGTCGGCATCTTCATGATGCCCTTTTACTACGGCTCGAAAGTCCGCTCGGTGCCCGAATACCTCAAGGCTCGCTTCGACGAGAAGACGCGCGCCTTCAATGCGATTTCGTTCGCCGTGATGACCATATTTTCGTCCGGCGTGTCCATGTACGCGATGGCGAAGCTGATCCAGACGCTCCATATACTCGACGGGCCGTTTCAGCACTTCGGCATTCCGCTCGAGCGGATCTTCGACGTCAGCATGGTGGTCGCCGCGGTGATCGTGCTGGTTTACATCTTCCTCGGCGGTCTGACGTCCGCGATCTACAACGAAGTGCTGCAGTTCTTCCTGATCGTGGCCGGCTTCTTTCCGTTGGTGTGGCTGGGCCTCAAAAACGTCGACGGCTGGTCCGGACTCAAGACCCGCGTGCCGACCGAATTCGTTCACTCCTGGACCGGCCTCGACAATCCCAACAACAACCCCATGGGCGTCGAGTGGTTCGGCATGGTGATGGGGCTCGGCTTCGTGCTGTCGTTCGGCTATTGGTGCACCGACTTCCTGGTCGTACAGCGCGCGATGGCGGCTGACTCGATGTCGGCGGCCCGCCGCACGCCGCTGATCGCCGCCGTTCCGAAGATGTTCTTCCCGTTCCTGGTCATCATGCCCGGCATCATCGCCATCGCCGTGCCGGCGGCCATGCCAGCCCAAGGCGGCGACGCAGCGGCAGCCGCGGCCGCAGCTCCCGCAGATACGGCCGCCACCGGCTTGGGCTTGATCCCAGTCAAGATCGACGAGAAGACCGGCGAGCCCAAGCTCGACAAGGATGGCAAGCCGGAACTCGACTACGACCTCGCCATCCCGGCCATGCTCATGCACTATTTCCCGACGGGCATCCTCGGTCTCGGCCTCACCGCGCTGTTGGCGAGCTTCATGTCCGGCATGGCGGGCAACGTGACTGCGTTTAACACCGTCTGGACCTACGACATTTACCAGTCGTATATCAAGCGCGACGGCAGCGACCAGCACTATTTGTGGATGGGCCGCATGGCCACCGTGTTCGGCATCGTCGTGTCCGTTCTCGCCGCATACATCGTACGTCAGAACAACAACATCATGGACACGCTGCAGCTGGTGTTCGCTTTTGTGAACGCGCCGCTGTTTGCTACGTTCTTGTTAGGTATGTTCTGGAAGCGAACGACCGGTCATGGAGCCTTCTTTGGTTTGCTGTCGGGTACGTTGGCGGCGGCAATTCATCATGGCCTGACGCTGCCGGCCGGTGCGGTTCCAGGGTTTAAGGGCGGCTGGTTTGGTGAACTTTATACGTACCCCAAAGAAATGTCCCAGAATTTTTGGACGGCCATCTTCGCCTGGACTACGTGCTTCGTCGTGACCATCGTGATCAGCTTGATGACTAAGCCGCGTGAGGATCGCGAGCTGGTTGGCCTGGTCTACTCGCTCACCGAAAAGCCCAAAGATGAAGGCGGCGCGTGGTACTCGCGGCCAGCGACGCTCGGCGCGTTCGTGCTGGCGATGTGCGTCGTGCTGAACATCATCTTCTGGTAACGGACGCCGGGCAGTTTGCCGAAAGAAATTTAACTCGTTGGAGCTCTCAAATGGGCCTAGATATCCGCTATCCGATTGGTTCGATGTTCGCGCTGCTGGGTCTGATCCTGATCGTCTTCGGATTGATCACCAATCATAAGCCGATCTACGCCAAGAGCCTGGACATCAACGTCAATCTCTGGTGGGGCCTGGTGATGCTCGTGTTCGGCGGCGTGATGCTGTTTCTGGCCAAGCGAGCCGACCGCAGTTCGTGAATCTCCGGCCGGGACGGCCGGGCCATCATCATTTACCGGCCGGGACGGCCGGGCTATATAGCCCCGGCATCTTGCCGCGCGGGTAACGGCGTCTTGCCGCGAGTTCGCTACTTCACCACATGCGCCCCGCGCGACGGCCGACTCGTGAGCACCGTCGGCTTGATCCCGGTTTCGCGCTCGTAGTCGCCAGCGATCTTGCTGGCGATTGCATCCACCTTGTCCGTGGCGACAAGCGTCACGGTACAGCCGCCAAAGCCGCCGCCGGTCATCCGCGAGCCGTAGACGCCGCCTTCGAGGCCAACCTTGTGAGCCAGGTCGACCAACAGATCGAGCTCCGCGCAGCTCACGTTGTAGTCATCCCGGAGCGACGCATGGCTGGCGTCCATGTGCCTGCCGACCGAGAGCCAGTCGCCGGCTTTCATCGCATTGGCCGCAGCTACCGTGCGGGCGATCTCCGTGATCGCATGACGCTCCCGCCGGTACTCGAGCGGCGAGAGCTTGTCACGGGCTGCTTCGAGCTGCTGGAGCGTCGCTTCGCGCGGCGACGCCACGCCGAGCTTCTTCGACGCCGCCTCACACTGGCCGCGCCGCTCCGCATATTCACCGCCCGCCAGCTCGTGCTTCACGTTGCTGTTGATGATTAGCACCGTGACGGAGGGATCCGTGAACGGAATCAGCTCCACCTTGCGCGAGCGGCAGTCGAGCAGCATCAAGTGGTCGGCCGTCGAGAGCGTCGACGCGAACTGATCCATGATCCCGCACGGCATGCCGGGATAATCGTGCTCCGCCTTCTGGCACAAGAGCGCCTTCTCGACCGGCTCGAGCGTCGTCCCGGTCATCGCTTCAACGAGCGTCGCCGTCGCCACTTCCAAGGCGGCGCTGCTGGAAAGCCCGCCGCCCAGCGGCACGTCGGAACCGACGAGCGCCCGAAACGCCGCCGGCCGCATGCCGCGCGCGAGGCACCCGGCGATCACGCCCGCCACATAGTTCGACCATTGCCCGCGGACTGGATGCCGCTGCGGTAAATCTAACGGTATCGAAATTCCCTCGCCTGTCGTGTCACTAAACACAGACGCGGTCAATGACGAATGACAAATGTCGAATGACGAATCGAGGTTGAATTCGTCATTCGTCATTCGAGACTCGTCATTTTCCGCCGGCCCGGCAGCGATCACGGTGTACCGATCCAGCGCCATCGGCAGCACGAAGCCGTCGCTGTAATCGATGTGCTCACCAATCAGATTCACGCGTCCCGGCGCGGCCACGATCCACTTCGGCGCGGCGCCATACTTGGCCTGAAAACGCCGCGCAACGTCGGCCACACGCTGTTCGAGCAAACTAACCATGAATCGATTTGCCTCGCACCAAATTCTTCAAGAACTACTGTTCGACGTCGGCGTCCTCGCCGAGGCCGTGCTGGGTGAGCTTTTTGCGCAGCGTCGTACGGTGAATGCCGAGCGTCCGCGCGGCGGCCGCACATTGCCCCCGGTGCTTGCGCAGCGCGATTTCCAATAGCGGCGGCTCGACCACGTCGAGCAGTTCGTCGTAGACGCGGCCTTGCAGCGCTTCCTCGCCGACCGACTGCTCCGCCCAACGCCGCACGGCGAGCGCCACATCCTGCTCGACGCCGCCCGCAATCTGCGTCGCGTTGGCCGCGGGCACGCTGGGCGGCAAGTGCTCGGGTAGAATCGCCGGTCCGCGGGCCACGATCAATGCGTGTTCAATCGCGTGCCGCAGCTCGCGCACATTGCCATGCCACGGCCGCCGCTGCAGCTCGGAGAGCGTCTGAGCGGTCAACCGCGCCGGCTGCTCATTCGCTCCGGCCGAAAGAGACTCGATGAAGTACGCCGTCAGGTCCGCGATGTCCTCGCGCCGCTCGCGCAGCGCGGGCAGTTCGATCTGAAACGCACCCAGTCGAAACAACAGATCATGTCGGAACCGCGCTTCGTTCGCCCGTTCGATGAGGCGGTGCTTCGACGCCGTGATCACGCGAAATTCGACCGGCACCGGCTGGCGCGATCCGACTGGCACCACTTCATGATGCTCGAGTGCCCTGAGCAGCTTGCCTTGAATCTGCAGCGGAATCTCCGACACTTCATCGAGGAACAAGGTGCCGCCATAAGCTTCGACCAGTCGGCCCACGCGGTCCTCCTCCGCGCCGGCAAACGCGCCGCGCGCGTGACCAAACAGCTCGCTTTCCGCCGCTTGCGGCGACATCCCGGCGACGCTCACCGCGACGAACGCGCCCTTCGAGCAGTGGCTGTAACGATGGATCGCCCGGGCCGCGAGCTCCTTGCCCGTGCCGCTCTCACCGGTGACCAGCACCGAAGCATCCGACGCCGCGGCCAACGCAATTCGCTTGTAAACTTCCTGCATCACGAGCGAGCGGCCCACCAGTCCCTCGACCCGCGCCGGTACCGGTGTGTTGACCACCTTTTCCCGCCCGCTCACCAGCGCCCGCACCAGCGACACCTTCACCTTTTCCACGTCGAACGGCTTGGCGATGTAATCGAACGCGCCGCGACGGACCGCTTCGACGGCGGTCCGCAAATCGCCGTAGGCCGTGATCACGATGATCGGCACGCTGCCGATCTGCTGCTGAAATCGCTCGATCGCCGTCAGGCCGTCCATCCCCGGCAAGCGGACGTCGAGAATCACGGCATCCGGGCGCATCCGCTGCGCTTCGTGAAACGCCTGCTCGGCGCTGGAGGCCGAGACAACTTCGTGCCCCAGGCTTTCGCCCAGCCGCGCGAGGCCCCAGCAGATCGATTGTTCGTCATCGACAACCAGCAGCTTCGACACAGACCGCCTCCTTGGATGCTGTCGGCAATTTAACCGTGAAACAAGTCATCCCCTCGTCGCGGCGCCAGGCGATCTGACCGCCATGCTCCAGGACGACTTCCCGCGCCACCGAAAGACCGAGCCCCACACCATCGGGCTTGCCGGTCACGAACGGGTCAAACAATGTCTGTTGTACGTCCGCGGCGGGACCGGAGCCAGTGTCGGCGACCGAAAGCAGCAGCCGATCCGGCGATTCACCTGTCAACTCGATGCAGACTCGCGCCGGAGGTCCGCCCTTGGTTTCGTTTTCCGCAGCTGCTTCTATTGCATTCACTAGCACATTGATCACCGTCTGCCCCAGCCGCTCGGCGTCGCCGCGGACAATTGCCGAATTCGTCCCCCGCCGCCATTCGAGTTCCACCCCCGCATGCCGCGCCGAAGGTTCCACCAGCGGCAGGAGGTCGTCAATCAATAGCGCCAAATCGACCGGCGCGAAGGCCTTCGATTCGCTCGACTTGCCCAATTGCAGAAACCGCTGAATGTATTGCTCCATCAGACGCAACTGCCGCTTTGCCACCTGCAGCGTCTCCGACGATTTTCCGCGCGGGCACTCTTCCGCGTGTAGATCGACCGCCATCGCGCAACCGGTGGCCGAGTTTCGCAACTGGTGTGCGATGCCGCCCCCCAGGTGCGCGAGCGTCCGCATCCGCTCGGTCTGCCGAACTTCCTGTTCGTAGTTCGCCAACAGGCTCGCCATGCGATTCACCGCCACAGCCAGCGAACGAATTTCGTCGTCCCCCTCCGGCAGCGCGAACTGCTCGAAGTCTCCGTCCGCGATCCGGTCGACCTGATGATGGAGCTGACCAACTCGCCGGGAGATTCGCGACGCCGTCCAGTGCGAAAGCAGCAGCACGACCGGCAAAGCGACGGCGACGAATCCCATCGGTGGAAACACCTCGCGCTGCCAGGCCCGCGTGTACTCGCGCTCTGGAAAGAGAACATGCAGTCGCGAGCCTCCGTCGCCGACCTTCGGCAAGGCGATCACCGAGTGGAAATACCGACCGCTCGGCAACTCGACGCGAGTGCCTTGCGCAAACGAAGTGCTCTCCAAGGGCGTGACCCCGCGCGGCAACCTGCCGACGTCGTCGTTGATTCCGCTGCTCGCGGCGACGTCGCCACTCTCATCGACGACCACCAACTCGGCCCCTGACAGCGCCTTCATTTGCCGGAGCACCGGAGCGCTGAGCGGAAAATTCGCCGCCGCTGCAATCCGCGCCACCTCGTGAATTTGGGCCGCGATCTGGGCCTTCGTGTCGCGCACCGCCAAGAGCGCTCCCACGCCTTCGACGAAGAGCACGGCCAGCAGCATCACCGCGGCCATCGGAACCATGATTTGATTTCGCAGCGTCCAGCGCATGGCAGGAGGAGCATGTGGAAAAATCGGAAAATTTGCCGAGAACCGCAATTTTAGGTCCGCCGTGGGCGATCTTCAACCAAGCGAGGCTGAGCCTATCCCAGCCTGCTGCCATCTGCGGTATGATGGCGACGGAACAAAGCTCGCCCCCCCGGTGCATGGCGAGCAGGATGGGACAACGCGGAAGGGCAAACTACATGTGTGGTATCGCGGGTGCTGTCGACTTGTCGGGCCGACGGTTGTTCCCTGCCGAGCGGTTGCTCCGCATGACCGCCGCCATCGCCCACCGCGGCCCCGACGACGAACACATCCACATCGAGCCCGGCGTCGCACTGGGTAACCGGCGTCTCTCGATCATCGACGTCGCCGGCGGTCGCCAGCCCCTTTCCAACGAAACGCGCGACGTCTGGGTCGCCTTCGAGGGCGAGCTCTACGAATATCCTGAACTCCGCGAAGAGCTGCTCCAGCGCGGCCACCGCCTCGCCACTCGCTGCGACACGGAAGCCTGGGTCCATCTCTACGAAGAGCTCGGCCTCGGCGTGTTCCACAAAGCCGAAGGCCAGTTCTCCACGTCGCTCTGGGACGCCCGCGAGCGCAGGCTGATGCTCGCCCGCGACCGCGTCGGCATCGGACCCTTGTTCTATGTTGAGCGCGACGGCTGGCTCTTGTGGTGTTCCGAGGTGAAGGGCCTGTTTGCCTCGGGAATGGTCAAGCCCGAGCCCGATCTCAAGGGCATCGACTACGCTTTCAATTTCTTCTCCGCTTCGAACGAGCGAACCTGCTTCTCCGGGATCCGCCAGCTCCCGCCTGCTCACTACGCGGTCGTCAAAGATGGCGACTTCCGCATCCACCGCTATTGGGATCTCGACTTCCCCGATGCCTGCTCCGAGCGCCGCTACGCCAACGTCAGTCAGGGCGTCGACGAGCTCGAAGCCGTCGTCCGCGGCGCGGTCCGTCGCCGCCTGGCGGCCGAAGTGCCCGTGAGCTGCTACTTGAGCGGCGGCCTCGATTCGACGGTCGTGCTGGCGCTCGCCTGCCAGGAACGCGGCGCGCCGCTCCCCTCGTTCACCGTCGGCTTCGACAAAGCCGGCCCCCACGACGAACGCAGCAAAGCCGCCCAATCGGCCCGCTTCCTCGGCTCGCCCAACACCGTGGTGAATGTCACCAGCAACGACATCGCCAACACCTATCCAAAGCTGGTGGCCGCTGCCGAAGGGCCGGTGTTCGACACCGCCTGCGCGTCGCTCGTGATGCTCGCGGCCGCCAATCGGCAGGCTGGCAACATCGTCGCCCTCACCGGCGAAGGCTCGGACGAAGCTCTCGCCGGCTATGTCTGGCACAAGTTCCATCGGCAGGACGTGTTCGGCAAATCGTACGGCCTGCCATTCCAGCGGGCGGCCCGGCAGGTTGTCGTTCGGAGATTGATTGGTGGCCCCACCACGCACCGTCCCGCCTTTTACGCGGCCGAAGGGGCCCGCTTCGCGCAGCAAATCTCCTGGGAGATTCTGGCCCAGTCCCGCGAACGGTATTACTCCGCCGACATGTGGGACCGTCTCGGCGACTACAACGCGTACGAGGATTTGCCCGCCCTGCCAGAGCGGATGCGCAAGTGGAGCCCGCTCAACCAGTCGCTCTACATGGGCTACAAGGTGATGCTCAACGGCCTCTTGCTTGCCGGCAAGGGCGACCGCGTCCTCCGCACTGCGTCCACCGAGGGCCGCTATCCGTTCCTCGACGAGAAGGTTGTGCAGTTCTGCAGCCAGCTCGACCCCAGCTACAAGCTCCGCGGCGGCACGGACAAGTGGCTGCTCCGACAGGTGGCCGATCGCGTCGCCCCGCGGCAAATCCGCGAGCGCCGCAAAGTGATGTTCCGCGCCAACATGGGGTCCTCGTTCCTCAAGGACGATCGCCCCACGTGGGTCGACGAACTGCTGAGCCGCAAGTCACTTGCCGCCACCGGTTACTTCGACGCGGCGGCCATCGAAAATGTCCGCGCCAGACGCCTCGCCCAGAGCGGCAACGGCGCCCGCAAAATTTCCTACGACATGGGCCTCGCCGGCGTGATCTCCACACAACTCTGGCACCACCTCTACTGCGGCGGCGGCCTCTGCTCGCTGCCCCAGTGGTCTGTAGACGGCCACGCCAACCTGCTCGCGGGCGTCGCGTAGTCACTTCGGTCAGAAAACTGCGAGAAAGCACCGCACTGGGGTGCATCGTCTACTTGCCGTACTCGGCAGCGCCCTAACTAAATCCTGTTAGCGAGCGGCTAACGTCTGCGCCGCTCTCTAGCGCCGACTGCGAATCCCGACGCCACTATCAGCAGTCCCATCCCACCCGGCTCCGGCACCGGCGAAAACACCAGGTAGCTCGCCCCGGCCACGCCTACTCCGATTGGCAGCCGCTCGACGAGTTCGCCTGTCGCCACGTCGTATCGCAGAATTGCCCCCGCATATTGGCTGCCAACAAACAGATCGCCCTTCGGCCCGAACGCGAGTCCCAGCGCCCCGCCGGAAGCCGCGCCAAACGCCGGGATTCCCGTCAGCACCGTATCGACGAACTGCCCCGTCGCGCTGTCGAACCGCAGCACGCCGCCGTCGAGTACCGTGTCCCGGAATCTATAGTTATACGCTGCGTACACCAAGCCATCTGGGCCGACGGTCATCGCATCGACGCGATAGTTCGCCAACCCGAGATCAGCCAAATTCGTCGTCGGCCCAATCCGCTCGCCCGTTGCCGGATCATATTTCGACACGTTTCCGCCGCCAGTCGACGCTAACAGCTTCCCATCCGGCAAGAACGCGAAGCTACCAACGCCAATAATGGCTGGCTCCGCGGCCTGGAGCACCTTCCCTATGAACTCGCCGGTCTGCCCGTCGTAATGCACCAAATCACGCGACCAGCTATCGACGCCATACAGGTCACCATCCGGCCCGAACACGATGTCCAACAACGGCCCGTCGTTCACCAACGAGCCCAGATAGTTTCCCGTCGCAGGATCGAAACGAAACACACCCCACCGCCCGTACCGCGAATCGTCGTAGTAGCGAGACGAAACATACAACAGTCGGTCCGGCCCGAACGTCAATCCGGCATGGTCGGCGAATCCCTGCAGATAACCTCTCGTCGGCGCGACGATCGGCCCCATCACACCCGTCCGCTCATCCATCCGGCCAACACCAGAATTCCGGTATCCTGAAAAGAACAATTCCCCCACCGCGAACTGGTCCGTCAGTGCCACGAGTGCCACGGCAAGTAGGCCTCGACTCCAAGTCGCCATCGCCCATCCGCTCCATCGGCCCATGATTCATGCCTCGGCTAATTCCGTTATTCGCGCGTTCGAGATCAACACCACAAGTACAACGCTCTGGCGCTTCGGACCACGGATTTCCTACGTACCACCAGCCACTCGCAGACAAAGGCAAGCGGCGGCGATCTTTGCCAAATGTGCCTTGTCGTATGCGATCTGACAAGGGGCGGAGAATAACTGCGCCCTAGCAGACGCCACCCACGCGTCACTCCGCAATCTCCGCCATGACTCGGATGCCCGAGGCCCCCAGATTGTCCGCTTCCTGGAACCAACGGCGATCGGACGTGCATAAGCTCGCCGGGTCGGTGTGGATGCCACCTCGCGCCACGCGCATCTCGCCGCCGTAGTCGCACACGGGATCAATCTGCGGTGAGTTCACGTAATAGTCGTCCTGAAAATTGTCGAGGCACCATTCCTGGCGGTTGCCGTAGAGATCAAAAATGCCGAACGGATTGGGCCGCTTCAAGCCGACGGCGCGGTAGCGACCATCGGCATTCAGCTCGCACCAACCGTAGTCGGCCAGCTTCGCCGGATCGTCGCCGAAGAAGTAGCGGCCTGTCGTCCCGGCCCGGCAGACGTACTCCCATTCTGCTTCGGTGGGCAGCCGATAGCGGAGTCCGTCGTCGAGCGTGCTCAGCCATTTGCACAACGCCGTGGCGTCGTTCCACGTCACGTTGATCACCGGATAGTCGTCCTCGCACAACCGTTGCCCAAGGTTTTTCCACGAATAGCCGGGCCGCTTCAACCAGCCGCGGTCCTCGCGACCCCAACCGCGGCTCCGCTCGGCATCGGTCACGTAGCCGGTCGCATCGATGAACTCTCGAAACTGGGCATTCGTGACCTCGGTTTCGCCGATGTAGAACGGCCGCGAGATCGTGACATGATGCCGCGGCAGGTGCTCGCGATTGAGCTCGCCAAGGTCCCGGCGCCGCCAATTGCCTTCGGGCGCCTGCGCCGCCTCATCCAGCGGCGCAGTAAGTCCCATCTCGAACTCGCCTGGTGGAATCAACGCCAGCGGCATGCCGGCCGCGTTGGTCGTCCGCCGCGGCAGGCCGAGATGCTCGGACCACTTGGCCTGATGGGCCTCGGCAGCAGCGGCATCGAACGGTGCGACCGCCCGCGGCGGCTCTGGTCCGATCGCCGCGACCGACAAACGGTTCGTCGAAATGCCGAGCAGATTGAAATTCCACATTCCCAGGAGCGCCACCGCGCCACAAACGATCCCCGCACCAGCGAACCGTCGCACGCGCCGCTTTGGCCGCTCGGCAAGCGGCTCCCCAGCTCGGACCGCGGCAAGCAGCGGCTCGACGTCTTCCATCGACCCGAGCCGCTCCGCCGCGTCGGTGGCCGTCATCCGCTGCAACACGAACCGCAAATCAGCCGGCAAAGCGCGTCCGCCCTTGGCCAAAGAGATTTGCTTCCCGGCCCGTTCGGCGTCGAGCCGATCGGCCAGAGTGCCCTTATGCGGCGCCTCGCCGGAAAGCAAAAAATAGAGCACGCAGCCGAGCGAATAAACATCCGACCGCGCATCGATTTCCTGTCCCGAGCGCAACTGCTCCGGAGCGGCATAGCCGACCGTTCCCAAAAACGTGCGGTCATGGGTCCGATCCGCCGCCGCGTTCTCCGGCGCGAGATGTTCGTCCGCCACGAACTTGGCCAACCCGAAGTCGAGCACCTGCAGCTTGTCGTCGCGCGTGAGAAACAAATTCGAGGGCTTCACGTCGCGGTGGACGACGCCTTGTGTGTGGGCATAGCCGAGCGCCCGGGCCGCTTGCGTGACGATGTCGACCGCCCGCTGCCAGACGAGCGGTCCGTCGCGGCGCACGAGCGCCTCCAGTGTTTCACCTTCGAGAATCTCGGTGACAAGGTACGGCCCCACGGGCGACTGCCCCGCATCGGTCGCCCGCACGATGTTCGGATGTGCCAGCCGCCCCACCAGCCGCACTTCCCGCAAGAACCGCCGCGCCATCGGCGGATCGAGCGCCGCGGCAAAACGCGGAAATTTGATCGCCACAAAGCGGCCGAGCCGCTCGTGCCGGGCCTTGTAGACCACTCCCATGCCGCCCGCGCCGAGCCGCTCCAACAAACGATACTCGCCGATTTGTTGCGGCACTCCTTCCGATATCGATGCAGCCGCGCTCCCGTCCGATCGCAGCTGTGCCTGCAATTCCTCGAGGTGGGCGACGAGGGCCTGCCGTGCGGCGGGGCTGTCGCTTTCCAATTGAGAGACGTAGTCCTCCGGGCTCGGCGTTTCGCCGGCCCGGCTGGCCGCTTCAAATCGATCCGCCAGCGCGTCGATTTGCAGGACCACCGAAAGCGGCAGCTCCGCAAACTGCGGGCTGAGCGTCGCTATCGATCGAGACTCGTCCACAGCCGCTCCAAGATATGCAGCTTCCGCTGAATCGTCCGCGGCGTGCAGTCGTGCCGCAACGCGATTTCCTCGACCGTAGCCCCCTCGAGCCGCATCAAAGCGATCGACTCCAGGCGGGAGTCATCGTGGTTACGCAGCTTTTCGAATAATCCCTGCAGTACTTCCTCGAGCGCGGCAACTTGAGACACGGAAGGCCCTTCGTCCGAGATCTCGAGCGTGGCACACGCCTCGCGCCGCAGGCCGCCGCCGCGCCGCTCGCGCAAGGCATGCCGCACCCGGTCGGTCGCCTTCCGCCGCGCGATCGTCGCCAGCAGACTCCACAGCTCGTTGCGATTCTCCAGCTGCGGCGCCTGCCCGTTCGCAGCCGCCTCGCAGAAGGCAAAGAAGGCGCTCTGGGCGATGTCCTGCTCGTCGCCCGCCCCGGGCTCCAAGCCGGCCACAATCGGCCGGGCCACGCCCTCGATGCGGGCCACATATCGCCGCCACAACTGCTCGATGGCGAGCTGGCCGCGCTCGCGCAACTCCGGGATCAGTTGGGTGATGGAACCGGCAGAGCTGTTCATCGCGACTACATCTGGCATGGAAGGAATGCACAAGATCGCGGACACAAACTAAACTATTACCCCAGAACAACTTAGTGTAAGCAATGGGAGCGAATCGTTCAAGAATTTGGCCGAACGCCGATGATTTCGTGTCGCCGACCGCCGGTTTCATCGATTCGCAAGTGGCGCAAATGATGGTGCCGTCGCAGAAACGGCCAGACGGCCTCTTAGCGCAACATCCGTGACCGCTCGGCGGACCGCTCCGCATAGCCCGGGCCGATCGCCAGGCCAATCCAGCCGTCTTCGAGCACCAGCTGCGTGATCATCAGCCCGGCCAAGCGCGAGTCGTTCGGATCGTTGAGCCGCACGATCGGCAGCTTGCGATCTTCGCTGAGCACTTTGTTGAAGATGTTGTGCACCAGCGCCCGGTCGCCGGTGCCGATGCGGCCTTCGATCCCCAGCGCCCCGTCGCGGACGAACTCCGCTTCCAGGCCGTTGATTGCCGGCGCGTAGAACGCGTGAACGCGGAAGTTGCGGACCGCGCTCCCTTCGTTCACCACCTCGCGCAGCGACAGGATCAGCTCCAGCTTCTCGTCGGCCAGGCGGAATCGCACCGCGTCCTCGGGAGCGAAATCAAATACCGTCTTTTCGTCAACCACGGTCGCCGGCGCTTGATTCGTGCGGGCCAACTTCGCGCGAATCAGATCCTGAAGCTCCTTCGCCGAGAGCCGCTTGCCGTCGAGGTCGAGGCTCATCGCCGCATTCGTGAGCGCCGACTCGTGCACCTGGATGCTGGCCAGGCTATCGGCCGGGGCTCGCGGCCGCGGCGTGTGGCCGGCCAGCTGCTCCTCGCCCGCCACGCGCAACCGCGCGATCACCCGCTCGGCCGTGGTCGAAAGCTCGATTGGCGTGAGCTCGACGCCCGCCGAGTGGAGCGGCCCCGTTACCTGCTCGCGCATCTGATTCTGCACGCGGTTCACGGCATCATCCGTCCGCTCATCGAGTTGTTGCTCGACGCGTCCCTCGACCTTGCATTCGACTTCGGCCGCCGCCCGCAACCGCTTGCGGTGATACTCCTCGATCGCCCGGGTGCGGATCATGTCGTTGACCACCGGCATCCAGTCGAATTCGCTGCGGACGCCGACCAGGCGGCTCGAATTGTGAGCATCGGCCGTGCTCGCCCCGAGCTCGACGCCGTCGCGCTCGACCATGATCGACTTCTGAGCGGAGAACGAGGTGCTGCCGACACTGTGGAGCTTCACCTGGCCGCCGTCGGCCACGGTGTCGGAGTCCACCGTTCCGTCCGACTCCAAGTTCACGTGCCAACGCTCCGCGTCCGGTTCCAGGTGCACGTGGTTCTCAGAATTGGTGATCGAATGGCCACGGACCGGTGTGCCGACGATGCGATCACGGACCGCGCTCATCTCCGACTGCTGCTTCGGCACGAACCGCGTCAGCAGTTCGCCCGAGAGCGCCAGCCGCACATTGGCGTTCCGATAGTTTTGCTCGATCTGCTCGGCCAACTGCCGCTCTTGCGGCCGGCTCGATTGGGCCAAGAGCCGTTGCCGCTGCAGAATCGCACGCGCCATGTGGGGCGTGCGATGCCGCTCGTAACTTTCCAATTCGCTGCTCAGCGACCGCAAGTCGGCCTCCGGCGTGCCTTGGCCGGCGAAAGCGTTCGGCGTGTTGTCGAAAGTCTCGCGGGCTGCGAAGCGGTTTTCCGCGGCCGACGCCACGGCAATGTCCCGCATCAATGTCCAGCATTGCAGCCGGCGCGTAAGCCCCCAATGGGCCCGCAACAGTTCGGCCCGCAAGCGGTCGTCGTCCGTTGCCTGCGCCAATTCCACCGACCGGGCCGCTAACGATTCGAGCGTCGCCAACTGCACCTGGACGGTCGCCGGGTTCGGCCGCTCGTCTCTGGTGAGCGCCGCGAGGACCGCGGTCGTCTCTTCGGCCCAGGCCTGCGAGTGTGGATGTCGCGCCAAAACGGCCAGCCGCTCCAGTAGCGCCGTCGGCGCACACCAGGGCGCCGCAATCGCGTCGACGGTCGGCGCGGGCATGGGCACGCCTTCTCGCGGCAACATTGCCAGCCGCTCGTGCGGATTGGTGAGCATCAACGAGAAAGTCGGCAGCGGTTCCGCGCGGTTGGGTTCCGGCTGTTCGCCTCCGCGGCCGCCCAACACGAACGAGCTCAATTGCTTGGCCGGTTCCGACTCGGCAAGTTCGCGCCCCGCCGTCTGCAGCAGGTTCGCAAAGTACTGCCAGACGATGCCGCCTGCATGTGTGTTTTGGTTTTCAATGCTGTCCGGCGTCCCGATCAGTTCGTTGAACAGGTCGGGCTGGTCGCCAGCGATGCCCTTCGGTCGATTGGCCAGCTGAAATAGCAGTTCGTCGAGTGTGTCGACGTCGCTCGGCACCAAGGTGCTGGCCGGGTACGAGCCGGGCGGTTTATGGTAGTAGTCACGGTCGAGCGTGAATGTCCGCCGCTCGTAGTCCGCCCACGACGACATCGTGCTGCTCGTCTCCGAGTGATTCGCGGCCGACCGCCAATACATGGGGATCGAGAGCGACAGCAACAGCAGGCAAACGAGTGCGGCCACGTACGGCCCGCGATTCGGTCGGCGATCGACTTGCATGTCTCCCCAATCCTGCCCCAACGGCATCCTCTGCGCGCACGTCTCGCTGTTCCCGCTGGAGGCGCGGTATCACACACAGAATCCGGCTATCAGCTAAGATCGGTAGCACCGGCGAGAGCGATAAATCGCGCGTTGCCGCGCGGCAAAGTCGGATGCTAGCGGCCGCAAGGTCGATGCCCTAAGCTGATGGGAACTGCGAGACGTGACAACATGAACAACTATCTAGCCGTCGCCCTGGGTGGATGTCTCGGCTCGGTCGCCCGCTACTGGCTTTCCGGCGCCGTGTACCGCTACTCCGGCAGCGGCTTCCCCTATGGCACGCTCGCCGTCAACGTGCTGGGCTGCCTCGCCTTGGGCACGATCATGGGACTGGTCGAATATCGGCAGTGGTTCGGCCCCAACCTGCGGCTGTTCCTGACGATCGGAATTATGGGCGGTTTTACTACTTTTTCCACGTTTGGTTTCGAGACCTTTGCTCTGCTTCGCGATCATCAATACCTTCCCGCCTTGGAAAATGTGGCTGGCAACGTTTTGTTGGGACTGGCGGCCGTGACGGCCGGCTGGTTCCTGGCGAAGCTGGTATGACTGACGAATAGGAGCGCACTATGAAAATCGAAGGCCCCGGCGAATTGCTGCGCATTTTCATCGGCGAAAGCGACCAATGGCACGGCCGCCCGCTGCACGAAGCCATCATGCTCGCGGCCCGCGAACAGGGCCTCGCCGGCTGCACGGTTGTCCGCGGCGTCGCCGGCTTCGGCGCCCAGAGCCACATACACACGGTCAAACTCCTCCGCCTCTCCGAAGACTTGCCGATGGTGATCGAGATTGTCGACAAGCCAGAACGCATCGCCGCGTTCCTGCCGAAGCTCGACGAGATGGTCGCCGATGGCATGGTCACGCTGGAGAAGGTCAACGTGCTGATCTATCGGCACAATGCTGGCGACGCGGCGAAATGAATCGCGCGCCGTTACGTCGGCAGATCAAAGATGTGGACCGACTGATCCTTTTTGGATAACGCCTTCTCGGGCTGGCTCGATTTCTTGCGCCGATCCGAGACCACCACGATGCGAGTCGGCGTGATCCAGCCGACGCCCTCGATGTTGCCGTATTGGATCGCCCCGTCGCCCGCGCGTGGGAACTCATAGAGCTTGCCGTCGTCGCGCCAGTCCCAATCGGCTTCGTCGAACTGGCCGACCCACAGCATCGAATTCACTTGCGAAACGACCGCCACTCGACCGCTCTTGATCGACATGCCCGAATAGTCGACGAACGGCACGGAGGAAGGCAGCGCGATCGTACGGGTGTGCCGCCAGCGCTTTCGTTTCTTCTCGAACAGCAGGATGCGGCCGCCACCCGGTTTTCTGCCTTGTTTGCCACACTTGCACTTGTTGCCTTCGCATAGCGCCAGGAGATAGTCCCGCTCTTCTCGCCGCACGTGAGCGATCGCTTCAAATCCCTTGTTGTCGCTGCGGAACGCGAAGTCGGCCGGCCGCTCCTTCCGGTAATTGAACTCGTCGTCGTACTCCACGATCACGGCCTTGTAACAGTCGTCGGCATGCTTGCGGGCTTCAACCAGCAGATAGTACTGTCGCCTGGCCGCGTTGTAGGCGATGCCTTCGTAGCCATAAACTGCGTCGGCCATTCCAAACAATCCGTTTTTCGCGTCCGGCTCGAGCTCGCTCGCGATCCGGGCGACCTCCGTGCGGTCGTCGAAGACGACGAAAAAGTGCCCGTCTCTTACCAGCACTCCACTGGCTTCCCAGCGCTTGACGGGCTTGCGGTGAGACATCAGCTCGCTGATCTTGCATTCCTTTACGAGTTGCAATTTGGGAATGTCAACCATAAGCGAACGTTTATCGGCAGGCGAAAGCCTCATCGGCCAGTTCAACAAGGCTGCGGCGTTTCTGCCTCGAGTTGCTGGAGGACCGCGGCCAGAGCACCACGGACTTTGTCGACCGTGTACGGATCGTCGGGATGGCTCTCCGAACCCGCGATCTCGAAATAGGGCCGCTCGCCCATCAAGCGTCCCCACTCGACGTCGGCTTCGCGAACGAGTTCCTGCAATTGGTAATCCGAATTGAGCAGTTGTTGGCAGTAGCTGGCCAAGACGACCAGCGGCTGATCGAAATTCGCCAGCAGCAGCTCACTCCCCTTTACGCGGCGGTGCAACACGACTTCCAAGGCGCCGCCGGCGTCGGCCAGATGCGTTCTCAGCCAGGCCCCGATCTCCAGTTCCGCCTGCTGCAGGCGGGCGACGGGAGACTCGCCCTTGAGCGCCCCCGGGCCGGCGAGCCGGCAGATTGCTTCCTCAAGCGTGAACTTGCGGCCCTCGCGAATCTCTCGCTCGATCCTGGCTTCCTCTTCCGAAAGCTGCTGCTCTTGGCGATCGCACATGGGAAACGTGCCTCCCAAACGAGATGCCAGACGAGTTGCCAGACGCGGATCGTCGGCCGTGGCGTGGCCTCGGCCCCTGACGCGAGTATACTGGTTTCAATCGCCAATCGCTAATTATTGCTGCTCGAACGATGCCGCCGCGACCGTACTTGCTCACCGAGGCCAATCACCGCCAGCTCAGCGAGCGGTCGCCCGTCGTGGCCGTGCTCCCCTGGGGCGCGACGGAAGCGCATGGCTCGCACCTGCCCTACGGAACCGACGTCATCGAAGCCACGCGAATCGCCGAGCGCGGTGTCGAGCTGGCACACGAGCGGGGCGCTCGGGTCGTCGTGCTGCCGACGATTCCCTTCGGCAACGACGAACAACAGCTGGACCAGGCCTGCACGATCAGCATCCGCACGGCGACCGCCGCCGCGCTCCTCGGCGACGTTGCCCGCTCGCTCGTCGCCCAGCGCATCGACCGGCTGGTAATCCTCAACGGCCACGGCGGCAACCAGTTCCAGCCGCTGGTGCGGGATGCGCAGCGCGAACATGGCCTGTTGATTGTGGTGGCGAACTTCTACCAGCTCGCGCCCGAGTCCAAGGCCGCGACGTTTGAGCTGCCCGGCGATCACGCCGACGAACTCGAAACCAGCCTGCTGCTGCACCTCACACCGGAACTGGTCGAGATGGAGCACGCCGGCCGCGGCGAACGCGTGCCGTTTGCGATCGACGGCCTCACGCAGCCCGGCGTCTGGACCCCGCGCCCCTGGTCCAAGAGCCACCCCGACACCGGCAGCGGCGATCCCTCTCGGGCCACGGCCGAAAAGGGCCAGAAGTACTTTCAGGCCGTGACCGAGGCCTTCGCCAGCCTGCTGGTGAACCTGGCCGCGGCGAAAAAAGGCGACCTGCCGTACGTTTAGAGCCTGAGCTTGTCCGTGGGCCGCCGCAGCGATTACGATGGACGCTCCCGCGAACGACGCACCGCGGGCCAACGCCCCGACACCATTCCACGACGCCCTTCCCCGACGGCAACCATGATCTCGCTATTTCCGCTTTCCAAAGCCGCCTTTGCCGCCATCGACCGACAAGTTAACGAATTCGCCGACATGGTGGTCAGCTTTATCGAGCTGATCCTGATGTCGCTCTTCTGGTAGCTCTTTGCTGGCGATTTGCGCTAGAAGCGCAATCCCGCGCCCGCGTTAACGAAATAGTTCGCAGAGTCGTCGGTCGTTCCCCAGCCCATCCGTGCGCCGAGTTCCAAATTTGGCGTGACCAGGCAGTGCATGCCGGGGCTGATGTACCCCTGAGTAAGTTCATCCTCTAGCCCATCCGTGGCGATGGCGAAGTATTCAATGTGTGCATTCCACCGCTCGTCAAAGGGGACGCGCAACACGGTCGACGGCGCCCATTGGTGAAACTCGGTGCCATCTTCGTTCGCCGTGCCGTAGCGAATCGACGAATCCCAGCGGATGTCTTCGACGAATTTCCAGCCCCAGGCGTACGTCCCGACAAATTGGGTGGCGGTGCTGACTCCGCTCGTGGGAGTGAAGCCTTGCGCGATGAAAATGCTCTCGGGCAGCCAGCCCTCCTGTTCACTAATCTGCGCCTTCGCGCCGTAGAAGACGCGTGATTCGCGCTCGATTTCCGATTCGACGATCGGCTGGCCGTCCTCAATGCCGGTGACGGCGTTCTCGCCCCCGACTTCGTAATTCGCGCCGAAGCGCAGTTCGATCCGGTCCGAGATGCCGTAACGCAGCAGCAACTCGGGGAAGCTGTGAGTGTCGCGCGCGTCGCGATTGTCGATGAACGTGTACGCCGTCTCGACCACGAGCACGCTCGTTCCCACGGTCGATATAGCCGGCGTGAACGCGTCGCGATCCGTTTCGAGCTCGCGCTCGGTTACGCCCGGCGCGTCGAAGAACGGCGTTTGACCACTCGCCGCCAGCGGAATGCAGGCCCCACAGATCGGCAACAAGCACATACCGATCGGGATTCGCCAACGCCGACGTCGCCGCACACCAATCCGTGGCGTAATCGTTTTCACCACCATACTCCTAGTCTCGAGCCAAACAGACTCGCCGTGCTTTGGCCCACCGTGGGCTCAATGGGGGCGGAATAAACGTAGTTAAACATCAGTCGGACCCGATCGGTGAGATACCAGTTGACGCCGATTGTGGCCTGCGGCATTTGAATGCCTTGTAGCTGGCCGTTGGCATCACGGGGCGCGTTCGCGTCAAAGAAGTCGATCCAGGCGAAGCGGGCGGCGACTTCCCAGGCGCCCGGCCCCAGCTGCCGGCCGCGCGACGCGGGTCCGGATAGGAATGGTCGTGCCACGTGGACCTGGCCGAATTCGCCCGTGGCCGCGTTGTACTGGCGACGTTCGCCGGTGAGGAAGCAGCCGAGGTTCCAATACATACCTTCGTAGAAGACCGTGCCGCCGCTAGGCTGATCGATGAACGTCCCATACCACTCGGCCTGCGTCCACCAAGGGCCGCTCACGCGGGCCACCTGCGCGTTGAGGATATGCTGGAAGTCGGCAGGAATAATCAGTTGCGGCAGGAACACGGAGGTCGTCGTGTCCGTAAATTCCAACAGCGGCGAGCGCGGATCCTGGTTGATGATAATCACGCCGTCGAGCGGCAACCGCTCGGAAAGAGCCGCGCCAAAGTGAAGCAGTTGCTCGCCCTCGCCGTCGTTGATCGGCGCGGCGGTGAATTTTGCCGTGACGCCCGTCGTGCTGCCCGGGCCGCCTTCGAAATCGTTCTGGTCGGGGCCGCCGTAAAAGCCGCCAATGGCGAATGCGCAATCAGCCGTCGGCTCAACCTGCATCAGGCCGACGCCCCAGTTGCGGGCCGGATCAAGGACGTTTGCCGGCGAACGCTCCATGAAAGCGAAGAAGCGAGCGCTGGTGCCACCTTCCAAGCTGAATGGCTCGCGGAAGTGGCCGACCTGCTCCTGGCTGTCAAATAATCCCGGCATTCCGGCGAACAGGTCCCGGATGACGACGTTGCCGCCGGCGAGGTCGATCTCGGCGATGTAGACGCCGCCGTCTGGCAAATCGCCCTCGAGTCCGACCCGCGCGCGACGCAGGCCCACGACGTCGTTCAACTCGCCGAAGTCGGCCAGGTTCTTCGCGCTCTGATCGGACCACCACGCATCGGTGTCGATCCGTCCGCGAAAGCGGGCGGTCACGTCCGGTGCGGCGTGCCAAACAGGCGGCCATTCGGGCGGCTCTTCGCCGCAGGACATGCCTTGCGCAATCGCCAACGCCAAGCCAAGCGTGAGCGCAGCCAGCGGGATACGTTGGCGTCGAACCATGCGAACTTCAGGGAAAGAGCAGCATGGCAACCATTCTG
Organism: Pirellulales bacterium; assembly: GCA_050248495.1. GTDB lineage: Bacteria > Planctomycetota > Planctomycetia > Pirellulales > Lacipirellulaceae > DASYDU01. Next base: position 163,875 of record JBFWSG010000001.1, read on the forward strand.
CCGAAGATGATCGCCCTCCTTTGCGTCCTATTCGGCAAAAGTGAAACGGCATCCCCCCAGCCGATACTGAGAAGTTTCGCTTGGCGGTTCTCCGCTATGCGTTGTATCGCCTGTGACGGTAGGACAATCGCTCGCAGAATTCCTGAAGAAGCGAATGACTGCTGACCGAGCCGATGGCCCTCAGTTCTTCACTTTGGGAAAACCTGGTTCCAGTCGCTCCGCATGTCCACGACGGTCCAGCCGTTTTTGGGCGCTGCCTCGAGCGCGCTGACGAGCTTGCCGCTGCTCTTAGGGTTGGCGTCGTAGGCGTACTCGCGCTCCGCATCCGTGTGATGGACGATCAACCCGAAGCTTGGCCGGGGGTTGTCGATCGTCGTGTACTCCAGCATGGCCTGATCGCCGTCGCTGTTTCCGAAGGCGGCAATTGGTCGTCGGCCAATGAACTGGTCGATCCCCACCGGCTTGCCTGCCTTGTCATCGACAAACACCGCGTCGGTGGTTTTAAGAAGCGTTGGTTTGCCGTCTCTCAACTCAAATTTTGCGCGGGAATAAGTACCGACGACTTGTTGGGGTGGAATGCCATAGGTCTCGTCCGCAAACACGCGCATGAAGTCCTGCCCGCCACCGGAAACGATCCAGGTTTGAAAACCGTTCGCGCGAAGATAGTCGAGCAATTCGAGCATCGGTTGATAGACGCACTTGGTATAGGGTCGATTGAAGCGGGGGTGCTTTGCCGTCCGGAGCCAGTTCTTCACGCGCTGGTCAAACTCCTCCGTGGTGATGCCGGCATGGGTGAAGGCGACGATCTCCAAGAGGCCCTTGTAGTGATCGGCCGTGAGCGCTGCGACGTCTTTTTTCTCAAAAGCTTGAATCGCGGCGTTGTCCTTCCATTCCGGGTGTTCGGGCATCAGCCGCTTGATCTCATCTCCGACAAAAATAGCCTGGAATGGAAGCGGATTTTCGCACCACAGCGTGCCGTCATTGTCAAACGTGGCAATCCGTTCGGCCGGCGGCACATAGTCGGGGCTTCCCTCTTTCGTCACCTTCTCAACAAAGGCGACGATCGCTTGCTTCGTCGGCCCGTCGTTCCACGAGGGGAGTGGATCGGCGCCCGCGTGAGCTTCGCAGGTGGCAATCCGCCCTGCGGCCCACAAAGCGAGTGCGGTCACGAAAACGATCGATCGACGAACGCTCATGGTTCGTAGCTCCCCAAAAAAAGGCCGCCGGTCCCCGGGAGAGGACGGCGGCCGTATTTCTCAGGTCACACTATTATTTGCTGCCGGCATTCTCTTCCAGACTCTTCATCACCGCGTCGAGGTTGAAAGTGTCTGCTTTTTGGCGCGGCGGATACTCTTTGAACGTCGCCAGGAAATCACCCACATACGACTGTGCCGGCACGATTAGATAAACCCGGTGGAACAGCCAGTCGTAATAAGTGTTCGACGTAATGTTGGCCCGCTCATAAGGGTCGGTCCGCAGATTGAACAACAACGGCACGCGGAGGTTAACGAACGGCTCGGCCCACACCTGCAGCGTGCCCGGCACCCGTTGCTCCATGAACAGCAGCTTCCAATTGTCAAACCGCAGCGCAGCGACTTGTTGTTCGTCCGTGCAATAGATGAACGACTTTCGCGGACTTTTATCCGTCGCGCCGGTGAGATAGGGAACCAGATTGTATCCGTCGAGGTGTACTTTGTAGTTCATGTCCCCGACCTGGTAGCCCTTGAGCAGCTTCTCGGTAACCTCCGGATCGCCGGCCATCGCGAGCAGCGTCGGCAACCAGTCGAGGTGCGAAACGATCCCGTTGGCTACCGAACCTGGCTTGATCTTGCCCGGCCACTTGACCATAGCCGGTATCCGGTAGGCGCCTTCCCAGCTGGTATTCTTCTCGTTGCGGAACGGCGTCATCGCACCATCCGGCCACGTGTTCATGTGGGGGCCGTTGTCGGTCGAGTACATGACGAACGTGTCGCCCTCGATGCCGGCGTCCTTAATGGCCTTGAGCACCGTGCCGACATTTTTGTCGTGATCGATCATCACGTCGTGATACGTGCTTTGCCACTGCCCCGCCTGGCCAATGCTGTCCGGCTTCGGATGCGTGAAAGCGTGCATGTGGGTGAAGTTGACCCACAGGAAGAACGGTTTGCCGGCCGCCGCTTCCTTCTTGATGAACGCGGCCGATCGCTCCGCGATGTCATCGTCGATTGTTTCCATTCGCTTGCGCGTGAGCGGGCCGGTGTCCTTGATCGTCTGCTTGCCGACCTTGCCGAATCGCGGATCGACGGTTTCATCATCCTTGTCCGTCGCTTTGCACTCCAGCACCCCACGAGGGCCGAACTTCTTGCGGAACTCCGGATCCTTCGGGTAGTCGACGTGCTCCGGCTCCTCCTCGGCGTTCAAGTGATACAGATTGCCGTAGAATTCGTCGAAGCCATGCACCGTCGGCAGATATTCGTTGCGATCGCCCAAATGGTTCTTGCCGATCTGGGCAGTCGCATACCCTTGCGCCTTGAGCAGGTTGGCGATCGTGGGGTCTTCTTTTTGCATCCCCGCCTTGGCACCGGGCATCCCGACCTTGGTCAGCCCCGTCCTCATACCGTGCTGGCCGGTGATGAACGACGCGCGACCTGCGGTGCAGCTCTGCTCACCGTAGTAATCGGTGAAGATCATGCCCTCGTTGGCAATGCTGTCGATGTTCGGCGTCCGATAGCCCATCAATCCGCGCGTGTAAGCGCTGACATTCGACTGACCAATGTCGTCGCCCCAGATGATGACAATATTCGGCCGTTTTTCTGAACTGTTTTCCTGCGCGCCGATCGGCGAGGCAAAAAATACCGCTCCGGCGGCGGCCAGCGCCGAGATTAGCAAACTTTGCGATGCGATGCGAGAAAGGGGCACCATGATGATGACTCCGTGTGAAGGTGCAATCGATCCGCCCAGCGTACGCAGCTGCTGCCCAACCGCAGCTCAAGGCCACACCGGCCCAAGCGATGAGAGACGAGCTAACCACTAAAAATATGGCACCGCCGCGGTTGGATTTCAAGATTCGCCGCGGTTATTCTTAACGAATTCACAATTCCTTTTTTGCATCGCTCCATATCTGGCGATTATGAAAGACCGCTGATGTTTGAGATTCGCGAATTGCGGCACCTGCTGAGTCTCGACGAATTCCGCCATTTTGGCCGTGCGGCGAAGGCCGTCGGGCTGAGCCAGCCAGCGCTCACGAAATCACTACAGCGAATGGAGCTGGCGTTTGGCGCGAAATTGTTCGAACGCTCCAGTACGCGCGTGGCGCCCACCGCGATCGGCGTGGAAGTATTGGCGAGATCACGCCAGTTGGTGGCAGATGCGGAAGAATTGAAACGGACGGTCGATTCGCTCACCGGGGTGGAGAACGGATCGGTGGCGGTGGGCATCGGGCCGGCGATGGCGGAAAGCTATACAGCGGAAGCGATCGCCGAAGTGATGCGCAAGCGTCCACAGTCGCGGATCGCCGTGCGCGTCGATAATTGGCAGCAGCTCTCGGCCTGGTTGCTCGCCGGCGAAATTGATTTTTACGTCGCCGACATTGGTGAGGCCAAGATCGATCGGCGGCTGGAATACTTTGAGTTACCTCCGCAGCGATTCGTGTGGTTCGCGCGGCGTGCGCATCCGCTGTCTCGGCGTGGTAAGCGTGCAGTCGGGCGAAATGAATTGCTGAGCTACCCGATCGCCACGCCCAAGATGCCGGCGTGGGCGGTGGAGTGGTTCGCGGCGGCGTTGGGAGATCAAGGACTGGCCGGCCTGCCGCGCCCCTTTCCCGCCGTCGAATGCGAATCGTATTCGCTGCTCAAACAGCTGGTCTTGAACAGCGACTGCATCAGCGCCGCGCTGGAGCGAACGCTGACGCAAGAGCTCGCGGATCGCTCGGTATCCATCTTGAACGTGGATGCGCCGGAGTTGACGACGCGGGCCGGCATCATCCGCATGCCGCAACGGTCGCTCTCGCGGACGGGCGAAGAACTAGTGAAGGCGATCGAGCGGCTGGCGAACGCGAAGATCCGCCGTGGCAAATGAGAACGGCCGGGCTCCAGTTGAGGAACCCGGCCGCGTGAGTTTTCATTGAAGACTAGGGAGGCGCTCCGCCTAGCAACCGCAGCCGCCACAACCACCGCAGCCACCGCCGCAAGCCGGCACTTCGACTTGCTTCGGCACCATCTTGCGAACGGTCACCGGCACTTGTTCCGTGTAGGTTTCAGGAACGCACACGGTGTAGGTGACGGTCTTCTCTTCCGGCTGGCACTCCCAGCGGCAGACCGTGAACGTGCGGGTCCGCTGCTCGGGCTTGCAAACCGTGTACTGGACTTCCTTCGTCCGCGTCTCGTTCACGTACTTGCAGTGCTTCACCTCGCGGGTGCGAGTTTCCGGGCGGCACTTGCAGACGTTTACGGTCCGCGTGCGATCTTCCATGCGAGTCTTGCAGACGTTCACGGTGCGGGTTCGCTCTTCGTTGCGATGGCGGCAAACATTCACCGTCCGAGTGCGATCCTCGTGGCGATACTTGCAGACGTTGACCGTCTTGGTGCGGTCCTCGGTGCGATACTTGCAAACGTTGTAGGTGTAGGGCACCTCTTCGGTGTGCCGCTCGTAGGCAGTGTAGGTGACTTCCTTCGTTTCGTGGGTCGGCACCCAGACGCGTTTGCAAACGGTCCGCGTACCGCAGCCATTGCCATCGGCCGCCACCGCATCGCCGCAGCCGCAACCGCCGCAACCACCACACGACCCACAGCCGCCGCAACCACCACAGCCGCCGCAAGGCACTTCCACTTGCTGCGACTCCCAGTGACCGCCGCAGACGTTGACCGTCTTCGTCTTGGTGACGGGAACACACTTCACGACGGTCCGCGTGGCGCTGACCTGTTCGGTGTACGGCACGCAAACCTTGTAGGAGACTTCCTTGGTCTCGGTGTAGGGGACGCAAACCTGATACGTCACCTCTTTAGTCTCCGTGTAGGGCACGCAAACCGTGTACGTCTGCTCAACCGGCTCGGTGTAGCGGACGCAGACCGAGTACTTCTGCTCGACCGGCTCCGTGTAGGGCACGTTCACGGTGTACTCTTGCGTGCTCGTTTCCCAGACCGGCTTGCAGACGTTGTAGCAAACCGTCTTGGTGAGCGTTTCCGGAACCATCACGGTGTACGTGGCGGTCTTTTCTTCCTGCACCGGCACGCGCTTGTAGACGGTGATCGTCTTCTCGCGTTGTTCCTTGTTGTACCGAGTGCGGGTCACGGTCCGCATTTCGGTCGTGCACTCGGGCACGTAGATCGTTTTCATGACCGTGCCGCCGCAGTCCGAACTGACGGTATCGGCGCAGCCGTCGCCGCAATCGCTGCAGCCTTCCGCGCACGAGTCACATCCGCGATGTCTCAAACCGGCCCACGCCGGAGAAAACATCGACAGCGCCGCGACGAGCGCTAGGCCTCCTGTCAATTGACGCAACATAATTGGTCCTCCATTCTCGTAGAAAATCACAGTCGTCAAGAAAACCCTGTGAGTCAGCCGTTACTGCACCATCACACAGCTGCCCCATCAAAACGCAGGACTAGAAAAGGAACGAACGTGGCGTCCGGCGTCGTGAACCATGCCGATTACTGCGCGTCAAACCATGCGTGCCAGCCGTTCAAGTCAACCTAAAATACCCTCCCTAACAAACTCTTGGAAGCGGCGGATTAGGAAAAAAAGCAAATTGGCGACCGCGAAATTGGCGTGCCAACGTTGGTGCGCAGCGACGCACGTTTGTGAAGAATTTGAGCGACGCGCCCGCGCGCAAATCGACACGCTGCGGTCGCCAATGGACCACTGCCAAAATGTCCAGCGCCCTCAGACGGATTTGGTCGTCAGTGCCGAACATGGGTATCATGCTCACGCAGCGAAGCTGCGTGAGCATGTCCCGACGGAAACCATGCCGACGCCGATTCGACGGCGAAAGCATCCCACCCATCAATTGAGGCTCGAAAGCCGCCTACTGGCCGTTGACCCCCAGCAGCTCGACTTCAAAGACCAGCGTGCTGTTGGGCTCGATCGGCGGGCCCGGCGGCGTCGCGCCGTACGCCAGCTGCGACGGCACGAAGAGTTGCCACTTGTCACCGACTTTCATCTTTTGCAGGGCCTCGGTCCAGCCGGGAATCACCTCGTTGACGCGGAACGATGCCGGGTCGCCGCCATAGGAGCTGTCGAATTCCGTGCCGTCGAGCAGCGTGCCGCGATAATGGACGCTCACCCGATCGGTTCGCCCCGGAGTTGCGCCGGCACCCTGCTTGAGCACCTTGAACTGCAGGCCGCTGGGGGTCGTCTGCACGCCCTCGGCTTTGGCGTTCTGCGCGAGAAACGCCGCTTCGGCCTTCTTATTGGTGTCCGCGGCCGATTGCATCCGGTTCATCATTTTGCTCCGCATTTCCTCCTCGAAGCGCGAGCGGCAGGTGGCGAGCTGTTGCTCGGTCCACTTGGGCTGCGCGCCGCTCAAGGCATCCGCCACGCCGGCCATGAAGCTCTGGATGTCGCACTGAATTTCGTTCTGCTTCAGGTCGCGGCCGACGTTTTGGCCGAGCATGTAGCTGACCTGTTGGCGATACACGGCATCGCCGCCGGCCGGCGCGGCGCCAGGCGCCGGGGCGTTCTGCCCAGGCTGACCCGCTTGAGCCCAACAGGCCGACTCAACCACGGAAAGCAACGCCAAGGCAGCCAGGAGTACAGCGACTCGGGAAAAACGATCGGATTGACGGGTCATCGGAGATATTTCCTCGCAGAATCTTCAAGAATTTAGGCGCTCTAGGCCAGGGGTTCTGGCGGACTCGATTGTAGGCATATCCGGCCCGATCGCTATACTAGAATGAGGACCAGCCGGAATTGGGGCCGGCTCGTCACCATGATTCCACCTGAATTCCGCACTTCAGCGGACAGGCCGAGGCAGGCCGTCAATATTAAGTCGACGGTCAACACGAGGCAGACAGATTCCACTGGGCAGACAGGCAGCGGATTCGCGTCGGTGGCAACTCTGCACCTGACGCGGTCCGTCGATAGGGGCATGGCGCTCAAGCGCCGTTCGAAACCGCTTGAATACGATGACGCACTTGAGACGCTCGTCAGACAATGCGCGCTCCGCGGCCGCGACCGGCTTTACGCTCGTTGAACTGCTGGTAGTCGTGGCCATTATCGGGATTTTGATCGCCCTCCTGTTGCCGGCGGTGCAACAGGCCCGCGAGTCGAGCCGCCGAATCTCCTGCGTCAACAATCTCAAGCAATTGGGAATTGCCACGCTCTCGTACAACGACGCGTACAAGACTCTGCCGCCGTCGGGGATCGTCGCGAAGAAAGAGCTGACTTCCGGCCAGGCGACGTATCCGGTGTATGACCAGCAATCGGGAAAGATGTTCAGCTGGGCGGTGACGCTGTTGCCATTCGTCGAGGAGAACAATCTTTACGATCAGTTTGATATGAGCCTGAGCGTGCTCGAACAACCAAACGAACCGCAACGCCATTCCGTGCCCGCCTATCTCTGTCCCAGTGACGGGGCGCAAGGGCGGCTATTCATGGATGAAGAGTTCACGAACGGCAAATGGTTTGGCAAAGGCAATTATGCGGCGTTTGTGTCTCCCTTCCACGTGGACCTGCAAATGCTATTTCCCGGTGCTTTGATCGGCGGCGGGCAGCGGCTTTCGAAAGTCACTGACGGCACGTCGAAGACCGTCGTCTTCAGCGAAGTGCGCACGCGCGATGATCGATTAGATGAGCGCGGCGTATGGGCGTTGCCGTGGAACGCCGCAACGCTCCTCGCACCCGACATGCACTACGACCTGATCAGGAGTGAAGGAGCCGTAACGACTTTTGACGCGATGGCTACGCAAGCTGTTTTGATGCAGACTCAACTGCCAAATACTCTTGGTCCCAATCGCGATATTCTGTTGCGTTGCGATGAGGACACTTTGGCTGAGGCTCAGTTTGAAGGTATGCCTTGCGAGAAATGGAAATGGCCGTTGGGGCTGGCGGGCTACATATCTGCGGCACCACGGAGCACGCATCCGGGCGGAGTAAACATGACGCTGCTTGACGGTCACGTCGACTTCCTCGCCAACGATGTCGACCCTGTGACGCTCGCATACCTCGTCGATATTCGCGACGCGCGGTCGAACACCAATGGCGAGCATTGAGCCGCAGCGCGGTAGAGTAAGCTCGACTCGATATGCACTCCCGGCGCTGTTTGCGGGCGTCGCGCTCCTCGGCCTATCTTTCTTGCCGATACTGGCCAGTGGTCGGGATCGCTGGACAAAAGAGCAAGCGCTCGAGTTGCAACAGGCGTCGCTGCGAATCCAGGAACTCACCCACAAGCTGGGTTCACAGACGCCCGATACCGCATCGAAAAGAACGGCCACCGACTATCAAGATGCGCTCAATCATTTTCAGGATCTGCAGACCGAGCTAAAAGACGCGCGGGGTCGCACAGGCAGCTTGAAGGCGGTGATGCGCATCGTAGGGTTGCTGCTGGTCGTCGTTGGCGCGAGCGGTTTCGCGACGACCAGGCGAAGGAATACGGCTGATTTGCGACCGGTTCACACCGTCCGGACGCCGTAGTCCTGCCGTTGAGCCTCTCTGCCGTTTGCTCTATATTGGCGAGCTTACTTCTATCGACCAGGCCGGGCTTGAGCCCGGCATTCCCGCCACACGCCAGGCGCCACCCGCCCGGCCCACCAGGAGCACAAGCGTGACCAGCCATTTGATCGCCCCGCATGGGGGCACCCTCGTCGATCTCGTCGTTTCTCCGCAGCGCGCCGCCGAACTCAAGGAACAATCGCGCGACTGGCCCTCCTGGGACCTCACACCGCGGCAGCTCTGCGACCTGGAGCTCTTGGTGAACGGCGGCTTCTCGCCGCTCGCCGGCTTCATGAACAAGGCCGACTACGATTCCGTCTGCAGCAAGATGCGGCTCGCCAGCGGCACGCTCTGGCCGATGCCGATCACGCTCGACGTGTCCCAAGAGCTCGGCGACAAACTCAAGAAGGGCGACAAGGTCGCCCTCCGCGATGCCGAAGGCGTGATGCTCGCCGTGATCACGGTCGACGACATCTGGACTCCCGATCGCGAAGCCGAAGCGAAGGCGGTCTTTGGCACCACCGACAAGACCCACCCGGCCGTCGGCTACTTGATGAATCAGAGCAAGCCGGTCTACATCGGCGGCAAGGTCGAAGCCCTGCAGCTGCCGCTCCACTACGACTACCGCACCCAGCGCCACACGCCGAAGCAGCTCCGCGAAGAGTTCGCCAAGCGCGGCTGGCGCAAGATCGTCGCCTTCCAGACTCGCAACCCGATGCACCGGGCGCACCACGAACTCACCCTCCGCGCCGCGAAGGAAGAAGAAGCGAACCTCTTGGTCCACCCCGTCGTCGGCATGACCAAGCCCGGCGACGTCGACCACTACACGCGCGTCCGCTGCTACCAGGCGATCATGAACCACTACCCGGCGAACACGGCGTACCTGTCGCTGTTGCCGCTAGCGATGCGGATGGGCGGCCCGCGCGAAGCAATCTGGCACGCCATCATCCGCCGCAACCACGGCTGCACGCACCTGGTGGTCGGCCGCGACCACGCTGGTCCCGGCAAGGACAGCACCGGCAAACCCTTCTACGGTCCCTACGACGCCCAGGAGCTGATGCAAAAGCACGAGGAAGAGCTCGGCGTGAAGATGGTCGACTTCAAGCAGATGGTCTTCGTCCCCGACGAGGACAAGTACTATCCCGTCGACGAGGTGCCGAAGGACAAGAAGACGCTTGACATCTCCGGCACCGAGCTCCGCGACCGCCTCGCGCTCGGCACCGACATCCCCGCCTGGTTCTCCTATCCAGACGTGGTGAAGGAGCTCCGCCGCAGCCACCCGGCCCGCGGCAAGCAGGGCTTCACCGTGTTCTTCACCGGCCTCTCGGGCAGCGGCAAGAGCACGATCGCCAACGTGCTGCTCTCGAAGCTGCTCGAACTCGGCGGCCGGCCGATCACGATCCTCGACGGCGACCTCGTCCGCAAAAACCTCTCCAGCGAGCTCGGCTTCTCAAAGGAGCACCGCGACATCAACATCCGTCGCATCGGCTATGTCGCCTCTGAGATCACCAAGCACCGCGGCATCGCCATCTGTGCTCCGATCGCGCCGTACGATGCCACACGCAAGGACGTCCGCGGCATGATCGCCCCCCACGGCGGCTTCATCCTGGTCCACGTCAACACCAGCGTCGAAGAGTGCGAGAAGCGCGACCGCAAGGGCCTCTACGCCAAGGCCCGCGCCGGCATCATCAAAGAGTTCACCGGCATCAGCGATCCCTACGACGTGCCGACCGACGCCGAAGTCGTCATCGACACCATGAAGCTCTCCGCCGAAGAAGCCGCGCAGGAAATTTATCTGCGCCTTGAGAAGGAAGGCTACATCAGCTCGGAAGAGTAGTTAGCGTCGGCGTCGATTTCTTTTGAAGCGCGCCGAATCTACTAACAACAGCTGCAACCAACTTAATCCTCGGTCAGGCCCAAACCCTGCCCGAGGATTTTTCGTGCCTGCATTCGATTCCGCAACGGAATTTGCTCCCTCACTGCGGCCGACGTACACTTAATGGATGGCCCAACCGGAATTCCTGGAAGTTGATCCGGCCACGCTTCACCTTCCGGGAAGTCGGCGCGATGGGGCCGACCTGGCAAAGTTGCTGCGGCAGTTTTCGCGTTTCGGACTGTCAACTAACGGCATGCCGCCGCTTCAAGTCAGCCGCGGCACGGACGGTGAGTTGGTGATCAACGATGGCGTTACGCGGGCGACCCAGATTGCACGCTACGCTCCTGGAACGCTGGTCACAGTGGAAGTGATCGACGACATTCCAATCGCCGTCGCCTCACTACCGACTGTGGGAGAAAATCTATGAAGACTGATGTAACGCGGGAAGAACTTCTGAGCGCACTCGCCGAATTGAGCGAGCATCATCCGGATTGGCGGCTGGGTCAAACGATTGCCAACCTGACGATGGCCGCAGGGCGCACCGACGCCAGCGGCGTCTGGGACCTGGAAGATTCTGAAGCTCTTGCCGCTGCACAACGCCTGCTCGATCGGCATCGGCAATAAGTCGCTGGCTAGTGGCCGCCCGAGTTCGTGCATTTCTTCCTATCCCCAACCGAGGGGGTGCAATTGCGGCATGACAACCGTACGACTGCAATCCGCCCTGCGTCAAACTCCGTTTCGCCCCTTCACAATCCACATGGCGGACGGGCGCGAAATCGAAGTTCCACACCCCGATTTCGTCGCGCACACACCGACCGGTCGAACAGTCATCGTGGTCCATCCCGACGAGAGCTACAGCGTCCTCGACCTGCTGCTGATATCCGAGCTGGAAGTCCAAACCTCCAACGGCCACGCCGCCTAGGCTCCCTGCTCCTTGCTCCCTACATCAGCGCCGTCCCGCCGCGCTCCTCCTTCACAACCATCTGAATGAAGTGCATCTTCCGCAGCACCGGCCGCGACATCACGAACGGATAGAAATCGTGCTGCCCCATGCTGCGGGCCAGCTCGTTGAGCACATTCGTCAACCGCACCCACGAGTTCACTAGCAGAATCACCCGCTCCGCGTCCTCCGCCTCCGGGTCGTATAAATCCTCGACGACGAACGGCTCCACCTCCAGCTCCACGTCCTCCCCATCCAGCCCGAACCGCAGCGCCGTGTCGAGGCTATCGACCACGTGCAGATAATGGGCCCACGTCTCGGCCCAATCTTCCCACGGATGCACCGACGCATACGACGTGATGTGTTCGTTCGCCCAGTCGGCCGGCGGGCCCAGCTCGTAATTCCGCTTCAGCGCCTCCCCATAGTCCTCGCGCTCATCCCCAAACAGCGCCCGAAACTTCTCCAGCCACGGCGTCTCCGCCACCAGCCGGTCCCAATAGTAGTGCCCCACCTCGTGCCGGAAGTGCCCCAACAGCGTCCGATACGGCTCGCGCATCTCGTGCCGCGTCCGCTCCCGCACCGAATCGTCCGCCTCCTCCACATTCAGCGTGATGAGCCCGTGGTCGTGCCCCGTCAACACCCGTGGCCCATTCGCCGGTGAACGCAGAAAGTCGAACATCAACCCCCGCGGCGCATCGTCGCTCTCCTTCGTCTCGACCGGCAATCCCAAGCTCAACAGCTGCGACACCAACCGCCGCTTCGCATTCTCAATCCTCCGCCACCACTCACAATTATCCGCGTCGTCGAGATTCGGAATCGTGCGATTCAACCGGCAGCTGCGACACAGCGATTCCTCTTCCTCGGCGCGAACGAGCCAGTTGCACCCCGCCGGCGACTCGAAGTTCGCACAACGCTTCCACACCGCGGCAGCATCGCCGTCCGCATCATCATCCGCGAAATCCAACGTCCACTTGCCCGCCACCGCGGCCGGTTTGAGCGGCCGCACCTGCAACGAGTCCGTCTCGAACCCCAGCGGCGCCTTGCACGCGAGGCACAGGCTGTTGCGAAAATAAACCGGCCGACCACAACGACAAGCAAACGCACTCTTCCGCCCCGACGGCTCCCCCGACTTCCACGCCACCAGCAGCCGCCCGGCGATCGTTTCAAAAATACTCGGCATAGGTTCCCTCCATGCTGGGCAAGGGGAGTTGCAGCAGCGATTCCGGCGCGAACAGCCAGGCGGCCGCGAAGTTGGCCGCCGGAAAGGGCACCAGCACCACCCCGTACCAAGGCAGCCCGGCCGCAGTCGGAACCAGACGGGCCATCATCCGCCCGACGCCGGCCCTACCTCCGACGCGGGCCGCCATGATCAATCCGGCGATCGAAGGCCCGAAAACTGCCAGGTAGTGAAGCGGATGAAACGGATGCCCGCCTCCGGCTCGCATGCCGCCCGTGAACAGGGCCACGCCGGCTCCCCATGAAATTCCAAACGCCAATGCCATGTAAAGCCAAAGTGGGCGGTCCATGCTACCTTTCGATTTGATTCTCACCCGCAGGGATCGTCCGTCGCTTGTTGACGCGCAATCCGAATCTACCGACGCAGACTACTTCGACCGATTATGCCTGGCTCCTCAGCCGGCATCCAGGCGACAGTCATCAAATCGGCAGTAACCGCGGCAACGGCGAGGGTTGCGGTTCTTGGCAACTTGATGTTGCGCCTATCTGCCCGGCTACGGCCACGTCAGCAGAGTTGTAGTTGGCCGCCCATGGAGAAAGAATTGAGACTCATCCCCGCGCTCTTGACGGTGCCACTCGCCACTCGTCTCTCCCCTTCCTCGCCACCTATCGCCAGAGGAAGCTCGAATCCAAGCGCGGCTACGGCGTCAGAATTCGTCGACGGCAGCACGGAGTCCCGATCTCCACGATCAACAGCGTCAGCGTCGCCGGCTCTGGCGCCTGGACCGGAATTTCGGCGCCGCTCCCGGAGTGCTCGTCGAAGTGCATCCGCCACACGTCGAAGTCCGCCGCCTCGACGGTCCCGTTGTTGTCACCGTCGGCGCCACTGCCCATCGCCACGTTTTGCCCAAACGTATCCCGCCAGAGCGTATAGTCGGCCGCATCGACCACTTGATTCCGGTTGTAGTCCCCTACGACGCCCGTCGCCGTCCCAAACGTCGCCCCCAATGCCGATGTCAAAAATACGCCTTCTGGCAACGCAAATGAGATGGCGTCCATCGGCGGATTCATGTTGATTTGGCCATTGCCGCTCAGGTTGAGGTCAATCCCATAGGCGATGTCGAATACGTCATCGACTTCGACCATTTTCGTGTAGCTCACTTGCACGTCGAGTGGAATCGTGACGGGCGTCGCGCTGACAACTGCGCTGTGCGATTGGCTGACCTGAGCCGTCGTCGGATTTTGCGCATCCGGCGGAAATGCGTTGACCACAAATTGAGTCAGCGTGGCCTCCGGGTGGAACGTGCCGATCTCGAGCTGGGTAGCTTCAAAGCTCAGCACGTTGCCGAATGGCGGGCCCGTCTCTCGCGTTCCAAACGAACCAGTGACGTGCAGCGTCACCGTGATCGGGAACGGCCCCGTCGTCGCGCCATGGACCGTATACGTGTCGTTGATCGAAATGAATTCGAATTCGCCAGAATTTGCGATGGCGGTACCAGTGGCCGTCTTCCCCGACGTCACGCTCGCACCCGCCGTGATGAACCCGAAGTTCGTCCCCCGCGGATCGGCGAAGGTGGTCGGCGGAATGTTCACCGGCACGGCGGGTCCGGCCGCGACGGCGCAGAAACTGTTGTGGTTCTCATCCGCCGCGCCGCAGATGTTTTCGTTGCCGCTGATCGACATGAACACCCGTGACCCGTCCGGCACTAAGCCCGCCGCCGCGCCGCTGGCCGACAACAGCCATTCCAGCGACCCAGCCACGCTCACAACGCAAGCCCAAAGCTGACGACGAAAGCGGGTCATGGTTTACTCCCAATTCTGCGGATAGTTGCTGGCCACGCGAACGTCCGACGAAGTCACAATCGTCCGGCGCTGCCCGCCACGCACTGACAGGTCCCGGCTCGGCCCCGCCAAGAGAAGCGCCTAGCGCCAACAACCCGACGGGAACCCGCGTATGATACACCCTGGCAGAGAAAATGGAACGAGACAAACCGAATCGACAAAAACGCCCGCCAGTTTGACGCGGCGCTCGTTCTTCCTGCTCTCCGCCTTTCCGCAAGGTGCGACCGCGGGGTACCCGTCTTCCGGGTCGGCCAGATCAGTTGAGTCCGCGTCGCCGCGTCAACGAACAAAGGCCTCAGGCAATAGAGCCTTGCGGATTGCGATTGATGCCGAGCAAGTTTCGCCGCCGAACCAACCAATGCTGCGCAGCGGTGCACGCCAGGCGGATGGCGGAACGCGGTAGACATTGCGCTCCTAATTCAGAAGCATGCTGAGGATTCAAGGTCGACTGCCGCAGTCTTGGCTCCAACGCTTGCAGTACGTCTCCCGCACCAACCGCCCCAACACGCCAAGCTCCCGTCCCGCAATCTCCGCCTTCCGCCTTCCGCCTTCCACTCTCAACCTTCCACTCACAACCCTCGCCCCTCAGTTCTCAACCCTTTCCCGCTGGCGGCTAACAACTGACAGCGAATGGCCAACAGCTTCCCCTGCCTGCCCCCCAGGGCGGTTCACGGTCCTTCGGTTCCAATCGTAGGCCCGGCGTTGACGTCGGGTTCACCGACACCCAACGCCTAACCCATTTCGATCTACCATCCGCGGTCCGCGGCAACGCCGCGGATGCCGGATCTAGACTCTCGACTCTGGACTCTCAACCCTTCTCTGGCCAACAGCTAACGGCCAATCGCTAACAGCTTCTACTTCCACCGCTGAATCAGCATCGCGGCGAAACCGGCGAATAACAGGAGCCCGCTCGACGGTTCGGGGATGCGGATGATGTTCAACGTCAGAGAATCGGCATTAGCGCCCGACCCCCACGCCCAGACGTAAGTGCCTGGAACAATACCGAGCGAAGAAAAAGTCTCGGAGACATACGTGGACGATCCGGACAACATGACTCCGGACTGGTACTGGCTGGGAACATAAATCTCTCGCGTTGAAATATTGTTTCCAGCCCCAAATCGATCGCCATTCACCAGATCAGCCACGCGAAAATCACCAAATCCGAACGTGGAGGGCCCCGTCGGAAATCCACCATAAGCGTCGGCCGGAATTGCTCCGGTCGAGTTGCCTCCTAGGGTAACCCCAGGCGGATAGGGAGTGTTCACCGGATACACTCCGGATAACAGGGATACGGTTCTAAAGGTGGTAAAGCCGGCGAGGTTAATCGTACCCGAGCCCGCAAATACGACGTTGCCACTAATCTCTTTCGCAACGATCGTGACAGCACCGTGACCAGCGCGGGGGCCAGCCGCCAACAAAAACAGCCCCGACAATACCACGAAGGCGTGTTTCATAAGTCACCTAATCCTTAATGTGGTTACAACCAAGCCGCGAAGATGAATCAATATCATATCCCTCGGCTCCAGCACATCGCAAACTGGTTTGCCATCATGGTGCGGCAGCCGCCCACTGGGTGCCACTCGCCTCCGCCAGAGCAAGCGAACCCGCCGAGCTGGCGAAGATGAAGGGTGAGTGCGGTAGCTGTTTTCTGAATTGGGTCGACTGCCGCAGTCTTGGCTCCAATGCTTCCAGTACGTCACCCGCACCAACCGCCCCAACACGCGAAGTTCGCAACCCGCAACCGTAGGTCCTCAACCCCGGCCCCGTGATCGCGTCCTGTTCAGCGTCCTGCCCAGCAGTCCCCCGCAGATCAGCAGCCAGGCCGACGCCGGCTCAGGCACGAAGTGCCAGTCAAAGTCGATCGCGATGATGATTTCGCCGATCGCATTCACCTGGTCACTCGGCAGCGGAGCATACACGGGGCCGAAATTTGGCCCAAACAGATCGTTGCGGCTGACCCGCGTATAGGCAAATTCCTCGCCCGGATTCACCAAGATCGGAAACGCGCGATCCAACGTCAGCTCGGTTGTCCAGGTCCTTCTCGGTGGATCGCCATCGAGCCACAGCGTCCACGCGAACAAGTCGGTGTGCGGATACAACGCGGTCATGGCGGCCTTCACCGATTCAACATTCGCCAGCGTCATATCACCAAAGCCCAAATCTTCCGGATCGAGCGCATGGATCTCCGCCACGCCGGTGATCACAAACGGAGTTCCCGAAATATTTCGGAATCGACTGTCGCGCATCATCGTATTGCCATCAACGTCGCTGCCCCGATACAGATTTGGCAGCGCAGCGAGGTCGGGAGAAAGCAAATTGCGAAACTCTTGCGCAGCAGCCGCCCCGCCCAGGAACCAGCCAACGATCCACGCCACCTGCAGAGACCGGGCGAGTCCCGCCGGACGAATCATCGTCATGAGCCTGCTCCTGGATTGCAGCCACACCGCCGTTCTCCCGCGGTTCAATCGTAATGTTGGTTCAATCGTAATGTTGGTTCAATCGTAATGTTGGTTCAATCGTAATGTTGGCCAATCCCAAGAGTCAAAACAAATCCTCCTCCCTGCAATAAAACACCGCGCCCCGCGGACGTCACCGCCCCCGACCCTCCGACCTTTCTCGTTGTGGGCCCATGACTAACAGCCGATAGATCGACCCCTCCAAACCTACCGAGCTCGCCGATTTTTTCCACTACCCGATACTGAAAAACTGACGCCTGGCCAACTACTATCCGCATTTCGGACTTAAGGGAATATCAAAGAGGTTTTGAGTGATGGAGAACGCCACAAAAACCGCAACCGACTTGTGGCCGCAAATGTCCGCTATGCGAATCGTTGGAATTCTCCAACGGGAGTAGGGCAAATCAAGTGAAACCTTGTGCGTTTACTCGTCGTGGCATAGGATCATGGGGTAATCGCCAACCCCCAGCAAAAAAGGGGCGTCTTATCGGTGTCTCCGCCAGGTATTTCAAGAGGGTGACATGCGCTTAGCCGCACCAATGATCATTGCATGTTCGTTGCTGACTTTCGGATGGACTCGCCATGCTGCAGCCGCCGCTGACGAAGTGCCGGGCCGCGAAAAACTTCGGGAAATGGCACAGGAGTTTGTAAGGACTCCGAGCGCAATATCCGATTGTGGCACGAAGCCACTTTCCTACATTTGCTCTGACGGACACTACCACTTCCATCGCGGCGTGATTCAGGTTGATACTTCCTCGCTTGCTATGCGAGAGCAAGTTGAGCTTGAGTGGTTTTGGAAGAATTTGCCGAGACAGCAACGAGGATTCTGGAGACCATACGTTCGGGAAATTAACGCAATCATCAATGAGTATTTGAAGCGTACAGATAAAGCCGCAGATTGGGAGTGGACCGAAACGGAGGAGTACTACACAGACTTGATTGATGACACATACAAGAAAGGCGCAAAGGATTTTGCAGCGGCCCACGATGTCGAGTTTATTGACGAACCGATTTCGATTGCATGTGGCGCTGCGGAGAGCATTGTCATTGTGTTGAACTCAAGCATTCGTGGTACGTCTGCCATCAAATGGATCGACGCTGGCACTGTGTGGGCAAAAGTGCAGGCGACTGGAGTTGAGCCGGAATATCATACTGTCACGCCTGGAGAGGGAGTCAGCGTCTATCCTGGTTGTCTTTATTACTACAAGCTGGTCTTGAACGATGGACGAGAATCTCGACGGTCGCTTGCGCCGCCGATTGATGGCGAAAGTGGCCAACTTAGATTGACCTGGAGATAGCCTGATGTCAGCGAAGCGCGCCATGAATGCTGATCTCGATGATGAGTCTGTTCTCGGTAAGTTTCGTGCGCATTTGTGGGACTATAGAACGTTGGTCGCTTGGTTACTAGGGCTTGGCACTCTGCCACCCATTGTTGGAGCGATCGGAAAGATTGGACCGCCTTGGCCCGACGTACGAGGTATCGGAGTATATACGTCACTGATGCTGTGGGTCGTCTTAGTGACTAGTTATCAGCGATGGCAAGACAGCAGCCTTGATCGATTGACTACATTGAATGGTCGTCTTCTAGTAGTGACAATCGTTTTCGCTGTAGCTTATTTGATATTGAATGGGATGTTCGTTGTAGATGCCCCCACGTCCAGCAATCGGATTGCGAAGGGATTTTTGTTGCGCACCAACCAACAGAAAGTATTGGAAGAAGGTAAGTTCCCGGATGGCGAACCGTTTCCAGTGGGATCAGAGGAAGATTTACTAAAGGGAAATCAGTGGAACGCACGGAAGGTCTACGTGCCATGGACTGTTGGTGCAGTCGAGGTCGCGTTGTTATCCTGCTGGGTGGCAGGGTTTGGAACGCTGGGTGCGCTAAGCTCGGTGTTTATACTGAGCGAAGGTAGACGAAAGGCCGCAAGAGAAGTAGAAACTGGGAACGCGGAAAGCAGAGGTGACACCGGCGGCGCAAGTGTCTGAGTGGGATTTTTGCGCGCCGGGAAGAAGAGAAAGAAACTTACGTTCCCAATAATGCAGTATTTCTTCTGTTCCGCGTGGGAGAAGTAAACACCGGCGATCATCCCTGTGACCGCGTTTTTCCATCTGGTAGCCGAATTCCCAAAGCGACATTGAGCGCGTACTGTTCTTCACGAAGTTTTTGTCGATCGCTGGCGGAAAGTGGCGGTTCTTTCTTCTCGATTGCTTCCATTTGCGCTACCAGCTTGTCGTATGTCTGCTTGAGTTCACTCTCGGAAACTTTGCCTCGCATTGTACGAGCATCGTCGAATTGGTTTCGCAAATCTCTCCACTCGTCTCGAAGCTCTGCGTGACGTATGCTCATCGCATCCGCACTGGAAAACGACAAGATGATGCCAGCAATCAGAAACAGAGCGCCAACGACGGTCGTACCCGCATTGACCCATGGATTTCCTACTATCTCTTGATACCTGTCGCCTACTGTCCGCTTGCGGAGCGCGGAATTGGTCATCAATTGATAAGTAACGACTGGAATCGCGAATCCTACTACCGACAAAATAATCCCAACGCATCTGTATACCATTCCCCACCACGCTTCGTCATTGGCTCGGCGTTCGTGGAAACGGACATTCAAGTAGGACTTATAATAACCCTTCCAGATGTTTTTCGGTAACGATGTATTTGCCGGCTCATCCGGCGCATCAATAAGGATGCCTTGTGACTTGCTAGGAGGCCGCACGTCGTCGACGCCTTGCGAGAAAATCGCTCTGTTTGCGACAAGCAAAATGCAAATTGAAAGTAATGCTTTCATCACTTCATCCCCTGATCTATGGCGCCGTCCTGGTCATTGCCGGCGGAGTACCAGTTCCGCCTCCCTGCTCGTCTTCATCGGGATAATCCTCTTCTGGGTCATGACACACGTCGCCAGGAACGTAGTAGCCTTGTCCTGAGTCAGCTGAGTAGTTTGGGACCTGGTACTGATACGACTGAGTCCGCTGTTCGTAGACAACGTTACATCTCGGATAACCGCCAACCTGCTCGCATACGACGTGAGGCTGGTAGTAGTACGATGATTGTGGGTAACAAGGTGTGCACTGAGGCCCACACTGTTGAATTGGTGTTTGAACGAGCACGTATTGCAATTGCTGCACAAACACCTGACGGGCCGGCTGGCGACAAGCGGCGCACCCCATCAGTGCGGAAAGTAGGGGGACCAAGACTACAGCCGGCGGGGTTTTCACGATAGGTCCGCGCGCGATGGGGGCGGAATTGTCTGCTACCCCCAGAATCGACGCTAGCACATTGCGACGTTAGCGGGGTAACTACGAGCCCCCTAATCGGCACGAAAAGAATTTGCAGATTCACTCTTACCACGATAGCAGCCCCCATAAGCCATCCACCATTCGAGCAGTTCTAGCGTCCGTATTGTCGTAGAGTAGAGGTTTCGTGCTATCCCGTCATGCTAACTCCGTCAGCCGACAGATATGCCGACAAAATCTCAGCAATCTTTCGGCCCTGGAGGAGATGGCATTTCCGCGCCATTTCCATTCGCCTCGTCTCCGCGCCAATTTGAGCGAATTTCTTCCGCCGCTTCCGCCACTTTTAGCTGCCACCTCCACCGCGCCGGCACCCCCGCTCCTTCCCTCACCGCCACGCCTCCCGCTTCCCGAAACGCCCGCCGCAGTGTCGCGTAGCCGATGCCGTGGGCCTCGGCCGCGCTCCGCACCGCCCGCGCTTCCTGCGGTCCCGTCGCCAGAAATTCCCGCAGCCATTCCACTGCGTCGCGCCGCTCCTGTCCCGAGCGATCGATCCAGCCCGGCCGCTCGGCCAGCACCTCGTCCGTCGAGCGCGTCACGACTTCGTCCGACCAGCACACGACCGCCGCGCCTCCCTCGCCGCGCGCTTCGATCGTGAACGCCAGTCCGCTCACCTCGGAGAGCATGTTGTTCTTCAGCGGCAAGAGCAGCCGGCGGACCGCTTTGCGCGGATCGCGGCAGACCACCCACGCCGAACGGGCCGCCGCCACGAACGCGATGCTCCCGATCGTCCGCTCGACCGCCGCCCCGTCGTCGTTCTTTCTCAAGTGGGTCACCAGCACCACGGCCAGCCGCCGCCGCGACGCCAGCTCGGCCAGCGGCGCGAGCAGCTTCCGCACCTCCGAGTTCACGTTCTCCGCCCGCTCCCCCAGGTACGCGCTGATCGGATCGACCACCACCAGCCGGCAGTTGTCGAGCCGCCCGATCACGGTTTCCAGGTGCGCGATGTCCTGGCTCAAATCGAACTCCCGCCGCAACTTGCCCCGCGCGGTCCACTCGCCAATCGCCCGAATCGCCACGACGCGCTCGCAATCCGCCCCATGCGCCTCGAGCCGCGGCCGCACCGTATCCGCCAAATCATCCTCCGCACTAAGCACCACCACCGACCCCGGCTGCCCTTCCCCCGCTGCTCTTATGTACTCCGCTTTCTCTTCCGGCTTCTCCACAATCTGCTCTCCGCCCTCCACCTTCCCCCCTCCCCCCTCCGCCTTCTTTTTCTCTCCCCCCATCCCCCACCCCCGCGAAACCCGCGCTGCGAGGTCGAGCGTCAAAAAACTCTTCCCCACCCCCGGCTCGCCCACCAGGAGCGTGAGCTTGCCGAGCGCGATCCTCCCAGGCCACAGCCATTCGACCGCGCGCCGCTCGACCTGCGAGAGCCGCACCACGTCGACCACGAGCGGCGTCACCGGCCGATGCTCGCGGTCCATCACATGCACCACCGGCCGTCCTTGGAAGTCCGCGGTCGAATTCACCACGTTGACACACCTCCTCAAAAACCAGATACTGTTCCGATGTTCACATCACCCCTAGCACCTTAGCAAATCGCCCGCCCGTTTCCACAACAATTTTCGGCCACCCCCGCACCGCCGCCGCCGCGCACGACTGCTCAACAGTGTGTCCCCCGGTTGATCAGTCGCCAAAACCCGATGGATTTGAACGAAACCCTCGCCGAAAACGTCCGCCGACTGCTCAACCGCAAGCAGCAGGTGGGCAGGAAAGACGTAGCCCAGAAGGAACTCGTCGAGAAAAAACTCTTCGGCGGCATCGCGTTTCTGCTCCGCGGCAACATCTGCTGCGGCGTGTGGAAAGAGCATCTCATCCTGCGGCTCGGCGACGACATCGCCCGCCACGTGCTCGGCGAAGAGCACACCCGCCCCTTCGACCCCACCGGCAAACCGATGCGCGGCTGGGTGATGGTCGAGCCCACGGGCTGGCAAGATGCGGCAGGTCTGCCCGACACAGCCAGGCTACGCCGCTGGATCGCCTGGGCGGTGGAGTTTACAAACGACTTGCCGCCGAAGTAAATTGTGAGGCAATTCAGGGCGGTATTCCGTGCGAAACCAAATTCGGCCCGCCCCGGCGGGGAACCTCATCCGCCGACGCCAACTTATCTCGTCGTGGAGAACGTGCGATGGCCTGGCTCTTTGAACGAACGGTGGAAGTGGCCGCCTGGGTGGCGATGGCGGCGGCCTGGGTGGCGGCGGCGGTGACCGTGTACGGGCTGGTGGTCTTTTTCCGCACCTGGCAGGCCGATTCGATCAATTTGGGCCTGCTGGCCGACACCGGCCGGGCGGCTGGGGCCTGCGTGGCCTTTGCCGTGGGGCTGGGAGCCCTGGCCTGCGTCGACCGCTTTATCTATGACGCTGATAAGACCTGACGCGGACAGAGTAAAGCGAAAACCGGTCATGGTCATTGGCACCCCCGCCGCCAACGCCCGGTGCGGAGCTGGCTGGTTCTCGCGGAAATATAGGGAATTTGAGTAGTCGAAACTTGCGAAAAATCCCTGCCGCCTTATACTGGATGGCGTCGGAACAGACTCTTCCTTTCTTGATCCATTGATTGCGTGTCGGAACTAATGAGCGACCCCCAGATCTGAGCCTTCACTCGAACGGCCGGATCGTGCTTCGCAACTACGGCTGAAATATTCGGCCGCGAAGCCTCACGGATCGACAGCGGAACTGATTGATTCAGTTACATCGCTCAACATACGCATTCACTTGGGGTACATCAGACATGCTTTGCAACTTTGCCATTCGCGCGTGCGCGCGCACGCACCAATTCACTCTCCGCCTCGCAGCCGCGACGTTGGTCGTCGTCGTGCTCGGCACGATCTCGCACGCCGCCATGATCGGCACCTACTCGCTCCGCTTCGACGGCTTCGTCAAGCAAGGCGCGAACACCGGTGAAGAAGGTCACTTCAACTCGAACATTCCGTACATCTCGCCGTCGTTCCCGCAGCACACGCTGCCCGCGAACGTCGATCCGCCGTCGCCGCTACTCGAAGCACGTGACCTGTTGGTGACAGAGACGGAAACAGCTCAGAAGATCATCATCGCCATCACGAACAACACCAACGACGCCAAGCTCGGCGCGCTGTTCAACAACCCGCTCGATTTGGCGGTGCCGGTTGAATGGGAAGCGAACTTTGCCTGGACGAGCGTGCCGGCGAACTCCAAGGTCAACGTCACCAACATCACCTACGTCCAAGCGAACGAGGCCAACGTCCTGTCGCCGATCACTCAATCGGTGAGCGGCTTGGGCACGGTCGCCAGCCCGCTCAAGGTTCTCTTGACGATGGACCCCAACCAATTCAGCCCGACGCCGAATAACCAGATCATCGGGCCGTTCAAGGTATTCCTGGACTACAACTTCATGCAGGTTCCCGAGCCGGCGTCGATCGCACTCGGCATGCTCGGCATGCTCGGCGTTGCCGGGATCGTCGGCCGCCGCCGTTAAGCACGCGGCAGGCAACAAGCTATCTTTTGAATCGCGGCACGCGTCACCGTACCCCCGGCGTGTGCCGCGATTTTTCTTGCGCCGTTGCCGCCCTCGCACGGCGAAACTCGCCGCAAAATCGGGCCCCTCTCGTCAGGCGGGTCCGGTCGCATATAATTTGTGCGCATGCCCGCCATTGGGCAGATTCAAAACCCGTCTGACGAGAAGATGTTTTTCGATCCGATTTATTTCGTGTTTCTCGCCCCCGCCCTCCTGCTTGGGTTATGGGCTCAGATGCGCGTGCGCTCCTCGTTCGCCGAGGCCTCGCAAGTGCGGGCGCCGCTGAGCGGGGCGGCCGCTGCGCGGGCGATTCTCGACTCGGCCGGACTGCAAAACATCAGCATCGAACCGGTGCCGGGCCAGCTCAGCGATCACTATGATCCCAGCGCCAAGGTGCTGCGGCTGAGCGAAGGGGTGTACGGCGCAAACTCGATGGCGGCGGTCGGCGTCGCGGCTCACGAAGCGGGTCACGCGCTACAGGATGCTCATCGCTACGCGCCGCTGGTGCTGCGGAGCCTGGCGGTTCCGGCGGCCAGCTTTGGCGGCGGCGTGAGCACGTTGCTATTGATCGCCGGAATGGTGTTGTCGCTCCAGCCGCTGATTATGGCCGGCATCATCGCCTTCTCGGCCGTCGTCGCGTTTCAGGTGATCAATCTGCCGGTCGAGTTCGATGCCAGCCGCCGGGCCAAGCACCAGCTCGACATGCTCGGCATCGTCCCCGCCGGCGAGCAGGCCTACATCCACAAGGTACTCGACGCCGCGGCTTGGACGTACGTCGCCGGCACGCTGCAGTCGATCATGACGCTGCTGTACTACGTGATGCGGTTCGGCGGCAATAGCAGAGAGTAGGAAGAAAATGACGAATGTCTAATGACGAATGACGAAAGCAAAGCCAATTGTCATTCGTCATTAGACATTCGTCATTCTCCTTTCGTCATTTGGACTTCCACCCGCGCCGCCTCGGTTAGCTGCCGCACGATCTCGCGTGGGTTGCCCGTCTCGGCCAGGATGTCCAGCTGACGCTGAGCAGCACTTGGCTCGCGGGCCATGTCGACGCAGTGAGAGAGATAGTCCTCGCAGCAGAGCTCGACGGCCGTCGGACGCAGCTTTTCCACCATGTTGTCGACGACCTGGGTGACCGGCGCGGTCTGATAGGTGTACGTGTCGACGAGAATCGCCCGGTTGCCGAAGCGGGCCGCCCGCCACTTGTTCTGCTGCACCATCATCGGGTGGGAATCGTGCTGGTACGTGCCCTGATCGATCTTGTCGGAGAGATACTTCACCAGGCACTGAATGAAGGCGGCGATGGCGAGCGTATCGTTCAGGTTGGCCGGCATGTCGCAGATGCGGACCTCGACCGTGCCGAACTTGTGATGCGGGCGGACGTCCCACCAAATTTCGCGGATCGTATTGATGAAGCCCGTGTCGACCATGTGATTCACGAGCCAGACATATTCGCTCCAGTTTCGCATCAGCGTCGGCAGCCCCGCAGTGGGGAGGCCTTCCATGATCTTCGAGCGGTGGGAGTGGAGTCCCGTGTTGCGACCTTCCCAAAATGGGCTGCTCACCGATAGGGCGAGCAGTGTCGGTAAATGCCGCATGATCCGGTCGCAGATCATGACCGCCTTGTCGCCCGAGTCGACGCCGACGTGGACATGCAGGCCGAACGTCACCAGCCGCCGGGCCATGTCCTGCAGCAGGCTCACCAACTGCAGGTAACGGTCGTCCGGCGTGATCCGCTGATCGCCCCACTGCGAGAACGGGTGCGTCGCGCCCCACCACAGCCGCAGCCCGAGCGCATCCGTCGCGCTCTGCACCACCTGCAGCTTCTCGGTGAGATCGCGTTCCGCCTCGCCGATCGTCTCGCAGACGTCCGTGTTGAGCTCGATGACGCATTGCATCAGCTCCGGCTTGTACTGCTGCGAGTCGGCCGTTTGATGGCCATCGGCCGTAAGCCGCGCATTCAAGAGTCCGTAGGAACTCGAAAGCGCCATCGTCTCGCCGTCGACCAGGCCCAGTTCGAGCTCGATGCCGACCGTCGGACGATCGTTATGATGAAAGTCGATTTTGGGCATGGAAGAGTCGAGGGTCTAGAGTTGAGAGTCGAGGGCGAGAATCATCGGCCAGACTTCCGTTAGCGGCTTAGCTCACCGGCTTTGCCCACTCGATCATTGTACGCGCGAGGATCTTGGCACCGACCGGAATGCATTTTTCGTCGACGTCGAACGTTGGCGTGTGCAGCCCCGGCCAGGGCGCGCGCTCACCGGCGCAACCGAGCCGGAACATGCTGCCGGGGACGTGTTCCAGGTAGGCAGCAAAATCTTCGCTGCCCATGCTGGGACGCGGCATTTGCGTCACCTTGTCCGCGCCGAGCAGGTCACAGGCGGAGCGCTCCAGCAGCGCCGTGATCGCCGGATCATTGTCGACCGAAGCCGTGCCTTCGTAGAAATCGACCTTGATCTTCGTCCCCGTGACATTCTCAACGCCGCCGACAATCCGCTCGATGTTGGCGAGGGTCCGCTCGCGGACCTTTCGGTTGAGAGTCCGCACCGTGCCATCGAGCACCACTTCTTCGGGGATCACATTGGCGTTGAGGCCGCCGTGAATCTCGCCGAACGACACCACCACCGAATCCTGGCTATCGGTTTCGCGCGGGATGAATTGATAGAGCGTGCTGATCAGCTGCGCCGCCGCGGCGATCGGGTCGACCGATTCGTGCGGCCGAGCCGCGTGGCCGCCGCGACCCTTCACGGTGACGCGGAGCATGTCGCAACTGGCGGTGAAGACGCCGGGCCGTACGCCCACGGTGCCAGCCCGCCGCGTCGGATCGACGTGGAGCGCGACAATCGCGTCGACGCCGTCGAGTGCGCCGGCCTCGATCATCGATTCGGCGCCGTCGCCCGTTTCTTCGGCCGGCTGAAAGATCGCCCGCCAGGCGACCGGCCAGGGCAGTTCCCCCGCGCGATCCAAGGTGTCGATCGCCTTGATCGCGCCGAAGACGCTCGACGTGTGAACGTCGTGGCCGCAGGCGTGCATCACCTGCGGAACCTGGCTGCGGTATTCGTCCGGTTTCTCATCCTGGATCCGCAGCGCATCGCAATCGGCCCGCACAGCGACACACCTCTGCGCCGCGCGCAACCGACCATCGACGATGACGCCGCAACCCTCGGGTCCCATTCGCACCCGCAGGCCCGCTTTGTCGAACAGCTGATACAGATGCAGGCTCGTTTGCAGCTCTTCGCCGCTCGGCTCCGGATGCATGTGCAAATGCCGCCGCAAGCCGATCAGCTCTTCCGCGCTGCGGTCAATCACGGCGTCGAGCTGCTCTTGCCAAGGCATGATTCACCACAGAGAGAATGACGAAGTCCTAATGAAGAATGACGAAGGATGCACTCAGTTCGTCATTGGTCATTCGTCATTAGTCATTCCGCCATGTGTCCTCTGTGGTGAATACTCCTAAGCTTCAATCAGCGAATTCTGGCACGACGAGTTTTGGCAGTACGCCCGCGGCGTGGCCTTGGGCCAGGAATTCCGTG
Source organism: Pirellulales bacterium (assembly GCA_050248495.1). Lineage (GTDB taxonomy): Bacteria > Planctomycetota > Planctomycetia > Pirellulales > Lacipirellulaceae > DASYDU01. The sequence goes on from JBFWSG010000001.1 coordinate 191,120, forward strand.
ACGGCTGCGCGGCCCCGCTCGCCGAAGTCGAGGGTCCAGTCGTTGACGTACATGCCGACGAACTTGTCTGCCTGCGGAGCATCGAGGTCGCGGCCGTACTGTAAAGCATAGCTCAGGGCCGGCTCGCGGTGGCGCAGGCCGTAGTCGATGCTTTCGTAGAGCAGCCGCTGGATTTGATGAATCGCTTCCGGGCCGAGCGACTTGCGAATGCCGTTCGCGCCGAGCGGCAGCGGCAACCCGGTCTTCTCTTTCCACCACACGCCGAGGTCGACCACGAGCTTAAGATTCTGGTCGCCGTAGGTGAGCTGGCCTTCGTGGATGATGAGGCCGGCGTCGATCTGCTGGCCCTTGTACTGGCCGGCGACGACGGCCGGAATGATCTCATCGAACGGCACCTCGACCGAGGCAAAATCGGTCTCCAGGCAGAGCCGCAGCGCCAAGTACGCGCTCGTGAGCTTCCCCGGCACGGCAATCGTGAGCGACTTGAGCGAATCGACCGACCGCGGCTCCTGGGTCACGACCATCGGCCCGTAGCCGTCGCCCATGCTCGCGCCGCAGGTGCAGAGGATGTACTTGTCGTGCAGGAACGCGTAGGCGTGAATGCTCAGCGCCGTGAGCTCCAGCTCGGCGCCGAACGCGCGGCGATTGAGCGTTTCGATGTCCACCAGCTCGTGGGTGAATTCGAATTCGCCGGTCTCGATTTTGTCCTTGGCCAGCGCGTAGAACATGAAGGCGTCGTCCGGGTCGGGGCTATGGCCGACGCGGATGAGTTGCCGGGTGCGCTGGTTCGATTGCGTCGCGGTGGTCACGCAGTACTCCTTCGTTCAGTGGGGAATACCGCATGATAGCGCGTGCCGATGCGGCCCGTCAATTGAACCGCAGTATCACGTCACGTTTAACCGCAGCGAACGACGCATCGAAAAACGGGTGGCTGGGGTCGAAGTTGAGCCGAGCCCCCGGCACATCATCCGTTGGATTGGAAAGAACCTAGGGGCTCGCTGTCGCTCGACCCCAGTCACCCTCTGGATGATGGCATCAAGCTTGGAGCGAGAAGCCGGCCGAGGGTGCGGCGGGTGTCGTGAGCGAGGAGGCAATCGGAGCGCGGGGAGGGGCGGTTGGGGCCGCCTCGCCGCCGAGTTTGTCACACACCTGCTGCCACGTCTGACGTTCAAACTCGAGCAGCTTGAGCAGCTCGACGAGCTTGTCGGCATCGTCGTTGACTTTCGCCTCGCCGGCGAGGCGAAACATGAACACGTACAGCTCCGCGATCTGCTCGTTCAGCTGCGACTTGTTCTGCCGCACGCCGACGAGCATTTCGCTGACGATGTCGATCAGCCGCATTGCCGGGGCATCGGCCGCCAATACATCGCCGCGGCGCAGCGCGGCTTCCGCCTCGCGGCCCTTGCGAATTGCCCCTTCGATCAGCATCAGGTGCAAGCGATGCGAGGGAGCCGTGAGAATCTTCGATTCGAGGTATTGAGAGCGCTGGGCTTGTGACATCGAAATTGCTTCCTGCAAAAAGAGTCCGTGAAGTAATTCATATCCGAACGCGTTAGCGGCTATTGCGATTGATCGACAGCGGCGCGAGCGCCTGCAACGAGGAAAGGGCCGTGAGATTCTGCTGCAGCGACGCGATCGTCGTTTCCAGCGCAGCAAACTGATTCATCAATCGTTCGCGCTGCCGGTCGAGCGACGCATCCATGGATTCAATGCGTTCGGTGTTCTTTTGAATGGTCGAGCCCAGCGCGGCAACCCGGGCCGAGAGGGTCGAGTTCGTGCCTCCGACCAGCTGATCGGTGGCGGATTTAAGCTTCGTGGAAATTCCCAGGTTCTTGTCGGTAAACAGTTTCGTGACCGCGCCCGGGTCCTTGTCGAAGGCCGCCTGGAACTTGGTCTTATCCAGGGCCAGCTTGCCGTTAGCGTCGACGGTGACCCCTACGGCGGCCAGGGTCGTGAACTGGCCGACGCCGAAGTATTGGGCGGTGACGACGCGGCTCATATCGGAGTCGGTCCGCAGAGCGACCTGCGTGCCGAACAAGATGCCGGTGGTCAGCTCTTCGGAATCGAACGAGGTGGTGTCGTCGAGGAACTTTCGGACAGAGTTGTACGCATCGACGAAATCTTGCGCGACGTCGAGCATTTGGGTGTTGCTGGAGGAGACGTCGACGCTGATCGTCTTGTCCGAAGGCTCGACGACCGTCAAATTGACGCCGGCGATCACGTTGTTGAACTCGTTGGTGCCGGACGTAACGACAACACCCGAACTGCCGAACGATCCGCCGAGTTCGACGGCGGCATCCTGGGCGGCGCCAAATTCCTGAAAATCGAGCCCCACGTCCAAGCCGTCAACCAACAGCTCGTGGCCGGCGCCGGTTTTGTCCACGGAGAGCGCGAGCCGGTAGTTCTCGCCGTCGAACACGGTGCTGGCCGTGACGCCGGCCCCCAGGGAATTGATCCGTGTCGCCAGGGTCGCCAAAGCACTAGCGTCTGCCGGCTGCGTGAACACGCCGACGCCGTCGATCGCCTGCACGTCTTTGCCGTCGACACTGGTGGTCCTGACGGGTTTAGTGAGTCCCAAGCTGGCCGCGGTGGTGCCGCCCGCCAGCTCTTCGACGGCGAGCTTGCCGCTGCCGCCCGCGGTGTCGAACAGCAGGATGCCGCTCTTGGACGGGTCGAGCCGGGCCTCGATGCCGATGTCCGTGGCGTTGATGGCGTCGATTACGTCGGCCACGGTCGTAAAGGTGCCGGCCGACGAGTTGAGCACGACCACATCTGACTTGCCGGCGCTATCGGTGATGCGGAAGGCACCGGCGTCCATGCCCTTGCCCTTGTTGAGCGACGAGAGCAGGACGTTCGCCGCCGGATCATCGAGTCCGCCCAAATCAACTTCGTAGCGAGACGAGCCGTCGATCACGGAAACATCTTGGCCATCGATTTCCACGACATTGCTTTTGCGGAGCAAATTTAAGTCGGCTGCCGAAGTGCCGGTGCCGGCTTCGCTGACCTTGAGCCCGTCGGAGCCGCCCGCGGTGTCGATGAGCAGGATGCCGTCGCCGGTGTCATTGATGCGGGCGTCGACGCCGATGGCCAGGGCGTTGATACGGTCGATCACATCGCCGATCGTCTTGGCCTCGTTGCCGACGGTGTTCATGTCAACCGTCGCCGTATGCCCGGCCGAGTCGGTGATGCGAAAGTCGTTGTTGCCGACGCCGTCGCCGCCGTTGAGCGACGAGAGGAGCGTGGCGCGACTGATCTGCTGGCGGGAAAGGGTGCCGCTGTTGACGGTGGTGGCCGCCACGCTGGCTGCCAGGCCGAGCGACGTGGCGGTATTCGTGCTGTCGCCATTGGCGACGATCAAATTGCTCGCGGTGGCGCCGGTAGTGTCGGTGAGCACGATGCCGTTGCGGGCCGAATTGATGGCCGCTGTGACGCCGGTCGCCTGGCTGTTGATCGCGTCGACGACGCCGTCGAGCGTTTCCGCTCCGGCGAGGTTCACCGTCGAGGTGACGTTGTTGCGATTGGTGATGTCGATCTCGCCCAGCGTGCCGAGGCCCGCTCCGCCGCGGAGGCTGCCGACAAGCGTGTCGCGGAGGCCGCTGACGAGCCGCGAGCCGGTGAGTGTTCCGCCCGCAGCGGTCGTCGTCAGGCCGAGATCGCTGGCGGCCGAGCCGGTGCCGACGTTGGCGACCGCGAAAGTGCCGCCCCCCGCCGTCAGGTCGGTGAGCTGCAAACGATTTCCATCGGCCGAGATCGAGGCCGAGAGCTTGGCCGGGTTGGCCGCCTTGATGGCGGTCAGCACATCGCCCAGCGTGGTCGCAGCGCCGAGATCGATGTTGAGCGAGGTTCCATCGCGGAGCGTCACGGCGAGGTCTGCTCCGGTGCGGAGTTCGACGCCACTCGCGTCGTTGAGGGAAGCGAGACTGGTTGCGGTGCCGAGCTGGAAGACGTCGGTGCCGGTAGCCGAGTCAGCGGCGACGTTGATGCCGGCGAGGCCCAGGCTGGCCGCCGTCGTGCCGCCGCCGACTTCCTGGACTCGCAAGGTCCCCGAACCGCCGCTTGAGTCGCTAAGGACGAAGCGGTCGCCGTCGACCGACGCGGTGACATCGATCACTTCGTTGCTGTTGATCGCCCGCAGGACGTCGTCCACGGTGCGCGCCACGCGGAGATCGATGTCGGCCGAGTTGCCGGCGCGGTCGATGATGCGAATCTTGCCCGCCTTCACGCCGGCGCCGCCGTTGAGGTTCGCCAGGGCAGTCCCGGTGTCGACGAAGCCGCCGAAGCCGAAGGAGAGCGAACCGCTCCCAGCCAGGTCGTCGAGGTCGGCGAACCCGCCACTTACTAGTTGTTGCGAGGTGGCGGTCTGCAGCACACGGAGCTTCTGGCTGCCGATGGCGGGATTGCCGCCCGTGGCGAGCGCGGCGGCGAGGACGTCGGTGTCCGAGGAGTTCACCGACTTCGCCTGGAACACGTTCTCCGCGCCGAAGCGATTCGATTCGAACTGAAATGCCAGCACCAGCGACGAAAGCTGATTGACCGCCAGCTGCTCCGATTTGAGCCCATCGTTGCGGTCGTCGAGCGTGTCGCGCGGGCGCTTGGCGATTTCCATCAGCTTGTTCACCGTTTCCTCGATGGGAATGCCGGTGATCAAGCCCGTGCTGGATTGAATGCGCGTCATGGGATTCGCCTGCCGCCGATGGCCCGCCGCTCCGCTGAAATCTACGTTGCCAGCAGGCGCAGACTGCTAGCAATGAGCTGCCAAACTCTACCGGTTATATCGGCAGGTTGGCACCTCGCGCTGCCATCAAAAAAACACCCGACCTGGCTCGCGAGAACCAGGCCGGGTGGAGATTTCATCTCTCAGGCCGCGAGGCCGGGCCGCAGGGAACTAGCCGCCCAAGAGCGACAGCACGTTCTGCGGATTCTGGTTGGCGATCTGCAGCACGACGGTGCCGGACTGCACCAGAATCTGAGCCCGGGTGAGGGCGGCGGTTTCTTCGGCGAAGTCGGCGTCGCGGATCTGGCTTTCGGCTTCGGTCAGGTTGGTGAGCGTGTCGCTCAAGGCCTGCTTGTTGGTTTCGAGCGACGTGCGTTGGAACGCACCCAACCGACCGCGAAGCGAAGTGATCTGGTTGATCGCTTCTTCGACGATGCGGAAGCCCGTGGTCGTGTCGGAGTTCAGGTCCGCTGTTCCACCAGAGCCGAGCTGAAACAGCTTGCCGTTCGAGCCGCCAAGCGTCGCCGTGTTGACGCTCGAGATGCCGATGCGAGCCTGTTGATTGGTCACCACGTCCGGACCGAGCTGGAAGAGCCCGCCGCCACCAGTGATCGTGAAGTTCACGTCGGTATTGGAACCGTCGGCAACCGTCAGCTTCAGGTCCAAGGTCGCGGTATTAATGGCCAGCGAGTTGCCGTCGCCGCTCGCCAAAATACCGTTGACGCTGGCCACGATGTCGGAGCCGTTGGAGCGCGTAGCGCTCAAACCACCGGCGAACGTGTCGTCGTCGTCGCCGCTGAGAATCTTGACGCTCACAAACGCGTCGGAGCCGTATTCGCTCGACGTGAAAAGTAGCGTGCCGCCCGAGTCGACCGCCGACACGCCCGTGGCGTCGCTCACGGAGTTGATGGCCGACACGATTTGAGCCCGCGAGGTGAGGGCCTGGAAGCTGAGCACTTCCGCGCCGTTCGCCCCGGCGATTTCAAACACGATATCCGAGTCCAAACCGCCCGAAGGCGTGACGCCGCCGGCCAGCGTAGCGGCAGTCGGAGGAGCTTCGGCCGTCGGCGAATAGGTGCCGTCGCCGTCGTCCGAAGTCAGCACCGCCGAGTAGCCTTCCAGATTGTTGATTGCGGTTACGATCGCGGACAGGCTGGTCGAGGCTGTGCTGTCGACCGCCACTTGGATGTTTCCGCTCACGATCGAGGCCACGGGATTGGCGCCGATGCCGGCCGTTTCGACAAGTGTCACGGTGACACCGTTCGGCGTCGAAGATTCCGTCTCCGACGAGACCGTGATCACGTCGCCGGCGCCCGCGGCGGCGCCGCCGCTCACGAAGGTGGCGCTCGGCGGAGCATCCGTGCCGGAGTGGTATGAGCCGGTGCTGGTCGTGGTGGCGGAAGCCAGTGTGCCCGCGGTGATCGCGTTCACTTGGGCCACGATTTCCGAGGCGATGTTGGCAAGAGTCACCGGGGCCGAGTTGCTCAAGATCACCTGGTAGTTGGTGCCCGAGACGAAATTCACGTCGACGCCGTTGGCACCGCCCGCGGCATTGCCCTCGGTGAAGCTGAGCGAGATATTGCCCGCCGTGCCCGGGACGCCGCGGAGGTCGATCGTCGCGGTCTCAGCGTCCTGGCCGCCTGTGGCGACGTTTGCATACAAGCCCGCGTCGCCAGCGGCCAGGTTGGTGCCGGTAATGTTTGATGTGGCGAAGTCCAAACCGCCGTTGATGCCGGCGACCGCAGTGGCAATTTCGGTCGACGTGACCGTGCCGCTGGCAAGGTCGGCCAGCACGGTGATGGTGTTCGTGGTGGCGTCGTACGTCGCGCTATCGACGCCGCCGGCCGTACCGGCATCTTGAATGATGCTGATATCGACGCCGCCGTTGGCAGCGCCGACCGAACCCGCCGCACGGCCGCCCGCCAAAGTGGCGATGTCGAACGTCGTCGCCGCAGTCGTATCGAACGTCAACGTGCCGCTGGACTGAGCCGCGGCGAGGTCTAGCGTGATCGTGCCGGTAGACGAATCGACGAATTCGAGCGTGTCAGTTGCCACTGCGCCCGTCACGGCGTCTGCGACACTGGTATTGCGAACGAAAGCTTGCTGAGCAGCCTGCGAGACGTCGACGTTGACCGCCATCGAGCCGGCCGAACCCAAATTGGCCTGGTCAATCTTCAGGTCGGTGACGGTGTTGTATCCAGTACCGGCTTCGGTGATGAAGTCGAGGCTGCCGTCCAAGAGGCGGCGGCCCTGGAACGTGGTGGTCTGGGCGATGCGGTTCAAAGCTTCCAGCGACGAGTCGATCTGCAGCTGATTGGCCGCGATCTGATCGTCCGACAAGGCGCCGGTGTTGGCGGCTTCGGTCACCAAACCGCGAATGTCGTTGAGCAGCGAGCTGACCTGGCCGAGCGCTGAGTCGGCGGTGGCGATGACCTGGTTGGCGCGGTCGGTGTTGGTGATGGCTTTCTTGATGCTGGTGATGTCGCTGCGGAGGTTTTCGCTGGCGATCAAACCGGCCGGATCGTCTTTACCTGTGTTGATCCGCAAACCGGTGCTCAGCCGCGTCAGCGCTTGGTTCAACGCCGAGTTGGACCGCCCCAACGTATTCTGGGCGACCAGCGAGCTGACGTTTGTGTTAATCCGCGTCATGACAAACCCCCCTTATGGGAAAAAACTCTCTCCACCTGAGACCGGCTGTTTGTATTGTTTTGACCCGGCCTGTCACTGGTGTGCGTCTGGCGTCGAGGGCGTCGGCCTCTCGATCAGGCAAAAATTCGTAAATACCACGCCATTTCCGCTCGTGGCAGGCCTGGCTCACCGCAAGCGTAGGTTACGCTCTTTGTTCTGCGCGACGGGGGGTGACAAATTTTCCCCACGGTGCTGCAGACCAGTCCTCTATGCGGAATATCGACCGCGCCCCCTGGCCGATTCAGGCAGCGACAGCAATTCCCGGCATTCGCTTTCGCACGCGATCTGCACGATCGTTTCCACCGCTACGGTCGACGCGGCTTCGCCGCTTTATCCGACACGCAAGGTTTGACCCGCTCGCGCGGACTGCAGGCCAGCGAAATATCAGGTCGTTTGCAGGCAAATAGAACGGAGGCAATTGGCAGCAATCGGTGTGCGCAAGAAAGCGCCAAGAAGAAAATCGGGAAGCGGCTCAGATCAGCCCGCGCCTTGCGCGCCTTCGGAGATGCGGCGAGCCTGATCGGGCTGGATTTGCGCCGCTTGCTGATTTTCGCGTTGAATCGCGTCGTACACTTCGCGGCGATGGACCGACACTTCACGCGGCGCGTCGATTCCCAGCCGTACCCGGTCGCCGCGCACATCGACGATCGTGACGATCACGTTGTCGCCGATGACGATGCTCTCGTCGCGCTGTCGTGAGAGAACCAGCATAAAATCGCTCGCTCGGCACAGTGCCGGAGTTGGAGGAAAGCACGACGTCAGGGCGTACCGCAGCGCGCAGGACTCGCGGCGCGCGAGTGCTTGCGCATAGACAGCATCGGACCCGATCAGGCTCGCGCTCCAGCGCAAAGCGCGAGGTAACGATTTTGCGGCACGATGCGATCGCGCCTGCCGGAAATGCACGGAGCGTGCAGAAAACTAGACAAAGCACCTGCACTATGCGGTGCGGCGAAACTGCGTTATGCCGTGCGGCGGAAAGGGCGCACGCCGCTCAACAGGTGCTGCACCGAATGGTTGTCTTTGGCCACGATCTGCCGGCCCAGCCGGGCGGCAACGTGGATCACTAGCGGTGCTTTAAGATTCAGCGCAAGCGAGTCCCCCGCCTGGTTCACGATCGCCAGCACTTGCGCGCCCTCGGCATCGCTCAGGCCGAGCGGTTCCATGTCCCGCCGCGAAACCCGTGCGCGATAATCGTTCACGAAGCGGCGCGGGCAAACGACGGCCAGCGCCACTTCTGGCCGATCGACGCTTTGCAACCAGCCGAGGGCGGAATTCTGAGCGTCAGCCAACAGGGCCCAGCGGCGACACTCTTCCATGCCGATCAGTCCGTCGACAAAGGTGAGCACATCCTCCGTGTCGATTGTCACGGTGCCGAAGCGCGTCGTCGTGATTTCCATGATGGCGTTCCCGGTCATAGCCTTACGTCCAACGACAATCCATCTGTTCTAAGATCGGACAGCGCCGGCAATCGATGCCAGTGAAACTCTCGCCCCGCGACCCCTGCGCGTCAGCGGGCTGCTAGCATGCAACCGCCCGGCGCCGCGCTGGGTGGCTTCAAATGTAATCCAGGATTGAAAGGTTGAGGATCGAGCCCGCCGTCTGGAGCGATGCTTGCAACGCGTATTGCCGCGCCGTCAGGTTGGAAATCGCTTCCACCAGGTCGACGTCGACCTCGTTCGAGAGGGCCGACTGCAGCTGCACGTTTTCATCTTCGAGCCGCGTTTGCACCGAGTCGAGGGTCTGCAACCGCGTGCCAATCTCGCCGCGGGCAAAGGTGACGCGATCGAGGTCGACGTCGAGCCGCTCGACCGCCGCGCCGATGGCCACGGCGTCGGCGTCCTGAATGGCGGTCCGCAGGCGGATCATCGAATTGAAGACGCTATCGACTTCGATCGTGTTTCGATCCTGGCTGGTCAGAACCTGATTTCCGCTGCCGTCGGTGGTCACTTCGCCGTTCGGGAGGAATCCCAAGTAGTTGGCGGCCTCGCTACCGGCCACGCCGTCGACCGTCAGCGTGCCGCCGCCCACGGTCGCGTCTACGAGTTCGATGCCATTGCCCACCAACGCGACCCGCGCCGTGAGAGCCACACCCGCTTCGACGGCCGCTGCGTCGATACGATCGATCACGTCCTGCGCGGTCGAAGTGCCGGTCAAATCGACCCAAAACTTGTCGCCGCTCCGAGTCGTGATCGCCAAATCGTTGTCGACTACCGTCCGTCCCGAGAGCACATAGTCGCCGCTCGACGGCGTGCTGGATGCCGATTGTGGCTGCAGCGCAGGAACGAACCCGAGATATTCAGCCGCTGTTGTTCCAGTCGGATTCTGCACGATCAGAGGTCCCACAGTTGCCGTGCTGGAATCGGTCAGTTGAATCGCTTCGCCCGACGGATCGAGGCTCGCCGTGACTTGCGTCGTCCCAACCCAATTTCCAGCGGCTGTATTGATGAGATTGACCACGTCGGTGAGCGAATTGGCACCGGTCAAATTGACACTCAATGTTGTTCCATCGCGCGCGACAATGCTCAAGCTATCAAGTTGACTCGGATCAAGAATCGGAAAATCGTCCGACGTTGGCACGCCCAGACCGCGATTCAAATCGGCGAGCGCCGTCGAGGCGTTGTACGTGCGAATTCCCAGTTGCGTGGCCGTGGTGCCGCCGTTCTCGCCGATGGTGAAGTCGGCGCCGCTGAGCTCCGAGCGGACGTTGATGCCGTTGCCATCCTCATTGACTTCGGCCACTAACCCCAGGCCGGAGCCGCTGATCAAGTTGAACAGGTCTTCGACGGTCTCGGCACCGCTGATGTCGAGCGTGATCGACTCGCCGCCGTTGGTGAGCACGAGGCCGCTCGCGGTGTCGAGCGGCTGGCCGCTACCGCCAGTCGTCGCCGGGGGCCCGAAACTCTGAATGTTGACCCGGCCGGTCCCCGCGAGGTTGGCGGAGGTCGTGTCGCGGCCGTCGAGCTGGGCGGTGAACGTGCCTTCGGCATTGATCGCGGCGATCACGTCGTTGGCGGTCGACTCGCCATCTTCGATCTGCACGGTGAGCGTGTTGGTGCCGCTGTTGTAGGTCGCCACCTCGCTGCCGGCGACGGCCCCCGTCGTGTAGACCACGTTCGCAAGATCGAACGCCGTGCCGTTGGCGGCCGCCCGAATGGCGATATCGTTGTTGGCGTTTGTCGCGACCAGCCGGCCGCTCGACTTGATGCCCAGCAGATCAGAGAGGGCGGTCGTCTTTTGCAGCACAGGGTCAAGATCCGAGCCCGCATAGGCTGGCGCACTCGTCGTCGAATACAGGCCCAGCTCGCGCGCGGCCCGGCCGGTGCCGACTTCGCTCACGCGGACGGTCGTGCCGCCGTTGAGTGCCGTGATTCGCAATCCATTGTTGACAATGTCGACTCGCACCGCGCCGCCGGACGGCGCATTGGCCTCGATCCGTTGAATCACGTCGCCAACGGTCACGGTCCCGCTCAGGTCGACGATGCTGGAAGTGGTCGTGGGACCGTTGGTCACGTTGACCGTGATCGCGGAGTTGGCCGTAATGCCATTGCCTCCGTTGATCGCGGTGAGCAGCGTGTCCTCGGTGAGTTGCGGATTCACATCGACCGAGCCGCGGACCTCGCCCGAGATGCCGCCGAAGACTTCTGTGCCGGGGAGGTTCGTGGTGAAGAGCTGCTCCAGGTCGACGTAGTTCTGCAGCACTTTTTCGTTGCCGCTGTACGATACGTAGCCGTCGACCATCTGGAACGGCGAGACGTTCGTCCGCGAGCCGCCGAACAGGTAGCGGCCGTTGTAATTCGAATTACCGCTGTTCACGAGCGAGCTGATCGCCGCGTCGATCTGGGAGATCGCTGCTTGCCGAGACTCGTCGGACGTCAGATTGCTCGTCACCTCGAGCGCCGAGGCCCGCACATCGTTCAAGATGCCGGACACCGAACTGAGCGCCGTATCCGCCACTTCGAGCACCGATCGGCTGCCGGCCAGGTTCCGCCCTGCCTGCTCCTTCCGCTGGAGCGTACGCTGCAGCGAAATCGCCCGCAGCGCCGCCGGCGCATCGTCGCTCGGACGGAAGATACGCTTGCCGGTGCTCACCTGTGTTTGCAGGCGGAACAAGTCGAGCTGGTCGGTCTGCACCTGGTTCACCAGCCTTTGGCGGATGAAATAGTTGCCGACGCGGGTCGTGGGTATCGGAGTGATGCCAGCCATGACAAACGAAGTTCGTTAGAGTTCAAGCAACGCTAGAGTTCGATCAGTACGTCGAGCATCTCGGCGGCGGTCTGGATGAATCGGGCCGAGGCCTGATAAATCCGCTGCAGCGTGATAAGGTTGATCGCCTCTTCATCCAGGTTCACGCCCGCGACCGCCGCCAGCTGGCCATCCAAGGTGTCCTCGAACACGCGGAAGCCTTCGGCCACGCTGCCGGCCACGGTCGCGCCCTGGGCGATCGAATTCACCAGCCGGTCGTACACGTCTGGCACAGTGAGTCCGCCGGCCGAATCGATGGGTTGATCGAGAAATTTCGACATCACCAGGGCGTTGTCGCTGTCGCTGTAGCGCCCGATACCACCGCCGCTGGCCGCGAATTTCGCTTCGTTGCCCAGTCCGCGCAGCTCGCTGTTGACGCCGATGTCGCGGGCCGTCGAGCCGGTGAAAAACGTGTTGAGCCCGAGCGCCGCCAGAGTGCCGCTCGTGTCGCCGTCGAACGAAAACTGCGTGCCGCTCGTGTCGGCGTTGATTTCCAGTTTGCCCGAGGCGTTGATCGTTGCCGAAATGCCATCGATCCCGTCCAGTTCCGATACGAGGTCGTTGAGCGTCGTGTCGTCGTCCAGGCCATTGAGCTGGATGAAAATGTCGTGCGTCTTAGTCTCTTTGTCCGCTGTATTGATGTTGGAGACGAGCACCTGGAAGTGACCCGTCACGGGCGTAAAAGCCAGTCCCGCTTCGTCCAGCGCGGCATCCGCATCGCCGACCGCGTTGACGCTGGTGAGCTCGTCGAAACCCTCGAGTCCCTGCCCTTGTGTGTGGAGCTTATTGAACTCGAACGCAAACAGGCCGGCGATCTGGTCCAGGCCATCGATGAAGTCGCCGACGATCTCGTCGCGCGCGGTATACATCGCATTCAGCTCGCCCGAACCCGATTCGAGCGGCGAATTGGTCCGGCTGAAATTCACCGAGGCCAGCGACAAGCCGTCCTCCGAGTGGAGCGTGACTTCGACCGTCTGCCGCTGTCCTTCAAACACCAGGAACTCGCCATCGACCGAGATGTTGACGGCGCCGCTCGGTTGTTCCGTCGCGGTGATGCCGAGGATTTCCGAGAGCCGGTCGATCGCGTTCTGCCGTTCGACGCGGAGGCCACCTGCGTCGCTTACCGAGCCGCCGCTCCCCTCGACTGTGGCAATTTGCACATTGAGCTTGGCAACCGTCTCCGTAAGCTGATTGATTTCGTCCGAAGCACCCTTGATCCGATTGTTGAACTCTTCGCGGACCGTGGTGGCCCGCCGCGAGAGATCGTTCAGGGTCGAGGCCAGCGTGTCGCCCTGCGTAATCACGAGGTTGCGAGCCGAGGCGCTTCCTGGATCGTCGAGCACTTCGCCGATCGAGTTGACGAAGTTCGTGAAGATCGTGCCCAGGTCCGTCTCGCCGGAGAGGCCGTTGAGCAGATTTTCAATTTCGCCAAAAGCCTCTTCCTGGACCTCGGCCCCGGCTCGGTCGCCACGGGCGCCCACCAGGCGGTTCTGCGTGAACTTGTCGATCTTATCGACGATCGCATCGACCTGGACGCCCAGGCCCAGGGTCAGGTTGCCGATCCGCTGCACCGGCGCAGGTGAATAGATCACCTCCTGGCGGACGAAGCCGGGAGTGTTCGCGTTGGCAATATTATTGCCCGTGACCTGCAGGCCGATTTGCATCGCCCGCAGCGTGTTCGCGCCCATCTGGATCGAGCCGAATAGCGACATCGCGAAGAGCCGGAGAAAAGGTTCGCGACGGGTGGCTGGAGACAAGCGTCAGCGCGCCCCCAGCAACGCTGGGGGCTCGGCTCAGCCTCGACCCCAGCCACCCATCACCGAATGTCAAACGGCCCGATCGACCAGCGCACCTTGATCCTGGCGGTCGGAGCCATTTCCATATGTCGGCTTCATGCGACCACCGGTAGCAATAATCTCTATCATTTGGGAAAGATGTAAGAGCGTCCGTTGTACTAGCACGTAGTTCGTGAGGCACTCGTGCTGCAGCAGTCGCGACCGCGAGCGAGCCTCATCGAATTCGCCGCGGAGCCGATTGCGCTGTTCGCTGGGCAGCGATTTGCTGAGCGACTTGATGCTGTCACTGGGCAAACCCTGGGTTGCCGCTCGTGCCAGCAGTTGTTGCCGGCGGTCCTGGAACGCTTGCAGCCGCGACACCAGATCGCGCTCGCGCGTGGCCATCGCGCCGAGCGCCGCGCCGTCGCCCGCCGCTAGCATCGTGCGCTTTTGGCTGAGCACCGACAGCAGATCGCCTTGGACCGACGAGAGCTCGTTCAACAGGCCGGCGATGTCGGACTCGAGTTCGTCCGGCTGGTCGTCCGTGGTAGTGGCTTCTTGTGGCATCGAATTACCGCCGTGGAAGATTTTGGAGCTGGCTCAAGGAAGCGGGTGAATCGGAGCGAAACGCGGCGTAGTCGACCTTCGACTCTTTGGCTGCCTGATCAGGAAACTGGCGGGCGAACATCGGCCCGGCAAACTTGTCGCCCGTCGATTTGGTCAGGTCCTTGGCGATTTGCTGGTCCATCAGGCCCTGAAACGCCTCTTCGCCGCGGCCGCCGTGGAAGTAGGCCGGCTTGCCGACCGTCGATCGCATCGACTTGATCATCTGGCTGAAGAACGTCTCGCCGACAAACTCCGTAAATTTTTCTTTGAGCTCGTTCTTGTCGCCGTAGTCCGGCTTTTCGAAGCGGTTCGAGGCCGTGTTGACCTTGCCCCACGACTTCGGCACTTCGGCCGGGCCAATTTTCGGTGCGTGTTCGAGGGAGACGGTGGTCATGGTTCAGACTCTTTGGATTGGCTGTGGCACAGGTTGCCGGCCTGTGGTCCTTGTGACTACTAAATCACCGGCGGGCCGCCGGTGCCACTGTTGCCCTTGGGTCACTTAGTCGATGATCAGCCTGCCGTGCAGCTTGCCGTTGCGGTCGATGCCGCGGATGATCTCGATCATGTCGATTGTCGGCACCTTGAGCGCGTTGAGTTGGTTCACAAGCTCTTGCAGCTTCGGATCGTTCGATTTGTCGACGTCGATCGCCCGAAACGATTCGGTCACGACCGCTTCGACGACGATGTTTTTGTGAGATACGATAACGTCGCCGATCTCCACGTCGCCGCCGATCACAATGCTGCCCGCACGGGGATTCACGACCACGCGCGACTCCGGCTCGTGCTCGTAGAGCTTGATGTCGAGTACGTCCGAAGCGAATCCGACCGGGTCGTTGCGGTAGACCTCAGGGATCCGAACGCGGATGTTGGCCGCGTCGTGGGCCTGGCACAAATCCTCTTCTTCCTTGGCGTGGCCTTCGTCGGCGTAGCTGAGGCTCTCGCGGTACTGGCTATTGATCGTCTCGGCCACGAGGGCCGCCGTTTGAAAGTTGGCGTGATTGCGATCGAGGATCAGCGTGATGTAGCCGTCTTGGGAGAAGAACGGCGTGAAGATGTCGGCTTCCAGCTGGCAGCCGCCGACCACGACGCCGACCATCGGCTGGTCCGAGTCATCGACCACGACTTGCCCTTCGCACAGGCCGTACACACGCTGGTCGTTGAGGTTCGGTCCCAGGAGCGAAGCAAACGCCAGGCGACCGCCCGCCAGGCTCTTGCCGTTGAGCGCGCTCACGAAGCAATCGACCTGGTCGCCACGGCGGGCGCCCGTCGAGGGCACTTTGGCTGTGACCATCACCAGCGCGATGTTTTTGTATCGCTTGAGCTCTTCGGCCCCGCCCTGCTCGCCGTCGCCCATGTGCTGAATAGCCCGCGCGAGGGCGCGCATCGTGGCCGGATCGTTCGGCTCGCCCGTGCCGTTGAGGCCGACCACCAGCCCCATGCCGCGGAGGACGTTTTCCTCTTGTCCCTTGAGCCGGCAAATATTCTTCAGCTGTGTGCGAGCATCGGCGACCCGACCAGAAAACAGGGTGCCAACAGCAACCGCGACGATCAGGATCCGACACAAGATTTGGGAAGACTTTTTCATGGCTGACTCTGTCCTAACTCTCTCAACCCTCAACCCTCAACTCTCAACCCTTTAGAACGCCTTCCACTTGTCGTACCAGAGCTGCAGCCAGCCGCGCTTGTAGCTGTCGCGGATGAAGCCGACTTCACGCTTCTCGATCCGCAGGTCGGCGATTTCGTCGCTGCGGACCGTGCGGTCGGGGCCGATCGCCGTGCGACGCACGACGCCGGTCAGCGACTGCCGCCAGACTTCTTCGTTGTTTTGAATGGTGCGGTGCGCTTCGAGCACCAGGTTGCCGTTGGGTTGGATGTCGACGATGTGGGCGGCGATCCGGAACGTCAATTGATCGCGGAGTTCCATGTCCGATTCGACGCGGAACTGGCTCTGCAAGTTTCCGGTGACGGCGAGCGGGCCGTTGGGCTGCGGATCGGGCGTGAGGTTCTTGCCGTCGAACTTGACCCAGTTGTTGAGGAAGGCGTTGAGATTGTTCGTCTTGCGGTTTTCCGCGTCGCCTTCCGAGAGCAGGCTCGTGCGATAGTCCACGAGGACCGTGATGATGTCGTGAATCTTCAGCTCCCGCATTTGTTGTTCGGGCGGCAGCTTGCGATAGAGGAATGAGCTGTTTTCGAGGGTCAGTCCGGTTTGTTGCTGTTGCTGCGCTGCCTGCAGCGTCGGCGTGACGTTTAATAGCGTGCCATCCTGGGCGGCGGCCTGGCCCGTCACGCAGGCCAGGGCCAGCGCAATACCGGCCGGAGGTGCAGCCTTTACGAATCGCAGCTCGATTGGTCGACGCAACATGGTTCTCTCTATTTCTGCCGCAGCTTGCGGAACGGTTGGTCAACGACTTTAGTCTCGCTGGGCGCGGCCGCGCCCGTGAACACGGTTGCTTCCCGCGGGCCCGTTACAACGGCTTGGAATGGTTCTTTGGCTTCCAGCGACTCGACGGCGATCAATTCGCCGCGAGCGCCATCTTGGCGGGCGCGGGCGATCACGCGGACGCTGATGCCGCCGCCATGCGTCGACACGGCGATTTCCTCGCCTTTGTGGACAATGAGCTGAGCGCGGAAATCGTCGCTGTAGATCGCGGCGCCTTCCTCGATCGCCTTCGTGGCTTCCATGCCGATGGCCGACTCGAGCGACGTCGCCAGCTGGTGGCGCAGCGTCTCGTGGGGCAGGTTCGCCCACTCCTGCACGGCCACATCCGCGGCGGTGATCACGTGGCCGCGCTCGATCGGTTGGACCGCCACGACGACGGGGTGCTGGACCGTCACATCCACTTCGAGCCGGATGCGAACCGGGCCGCGTTCGGTGTGGAAGCAGACCACGATTCGCTGCGAACCGGTCCAGGGCTTGACGCCCCCGCCGCATTGGAGCGCGGTTTTGGCGTCGAGTACCTTTGCCAGATAGTCGTCAGTGGTCTCGAACGCGACTTGCCAATCGGCATTGCGGCCGCTCTGGTGGGTCAGATGTTCGACGATGGCCCGCTTGATGTAGTTCTGCGCTTCGGCCCGCTGGCCGTCGGTCAGCCGCGGACCGGCGGCCAACTTTTCCACGGCCGCCTGTTCGACTTCATTCATGTTGGCCGAGCTCGCGGCGGTCGTCCCGGCCCACACGGCGCGGCGGTCGGTGGGCTGCGACGCAGCCGGCTTCTCGACCGCTGTGGCCGCGATCTCGACGACCAATTCGCCGCGAAAGTTGAGCTTGCTCATGTTCTCGCCGTGCGCCGCGACGAGATCTTGCACTTCCCGCATCCGCAAAAAGCGGTTGCGTCCGTGCCCGGGAGCAGGCATCAGCGGCAAGGCTTCGAGGCGGGCGGCTTCCTGCTTGTCGTCGGCCTTGATCTTGGCGACGTCTCCGAGTCGAACCACGGTGCCCTTGAGGGCGACGACCTTTTGCACGATGACGTCGGCGGCACCGACCGGCAGCACATCGAGCGCGACCACGATCGTGGCCAGCAGCAGGCGAAACATTTTTTGTTGCAATCGAGTCACGTGAATCACGTCCTAGGCGTCGCTAGGCGAAGCGGCGGAGGTTGTTGACAATGCCCATGATCTGGTCGCCGGCCTGGACGACCTGTGAATTGAGCTCGAAGGCCCGCTGCGTCTGGATCAAGTCGATGAGCTGCTCGACCGGCTCGACGTTCGAAGCTTCCAAAAAGCCCTGGCGAATCGTGCCCCAGCCTTGCTGGCCGGGCGTGCCGAGTTGCACTGTGTTCGAGGCGTCGGTCTGGCGATACAGGTTGTCGCCCATCTTTTGCAGACCGTCGGGGTTGATGAATTTCGCCAATTGAATCTGGCCGACGTTTTGCAGTGTGGGTGAGTTCTGCGTCTGAATCTGCACCTGGCCGTCGGTGCTGATCACGATGCCCGTCGCTTCGGGTGGAATGGTGATGCCGGAAGACTCCAAGTAGCCGAGTGACGCCGAGCCCAACACGAGCTGACCATTCGGGTTGATGCCGAAATTGCCGGAGCGCGTGTAGAGGAAGTCGCCGTTCGGATCGACGATCTGAAAGAAGCCGTCGCCTTCGATCGCCAGATCGAGCGGTTTGTTGGTCGTCTCCAGGGCCCCCTGCTCGTAGTTGGTCTGCGTGCTGCCGACGCGAACGCCCAAGCCGACCTCGATGCCGGTCGACGTGATGTTGCCGTTGACATCCTGCGAGCCGGGCAGGCGGTATTGGCGATAGAACAAGTCTTCGAAGTTTGCGCGGTCTTCCTTGAACGCCGTCGTGTTGACGTTCGCCATATTATTGGCGATCACGTCGAGCTTCGTTTCCAGGGCCTGCATGCCCGTCGAAGCAGTGTAGAGGGATTGAATGGTCATGCTTGAATTCCTAGCGATTTGTCGCCGGTGTGGCGTGTGCTTGGGTTAGCCTCGTAAGACACGTCCCACGAGGTTGCCGATCGCCGTGTCCTGAGCCTGAATCATGCGGCTGTTGGCTTCGAAGCCGCGCGTCGTTTCGATCATGGCCATCATCTCGCGGACGGGATTGGAGCCGGAGAGCTCCAAAAAGCCTTGCCGCACACTGCGTTCTTCCAGCGGCACGGGCTCGACCTGGCCGAGCGGGCGGAAGAGGTTGTTGCCGACCTTTTGCAGATCGTCGAGCGACTTGGGCGCCGACAGGCCGAGCGCTTTCGCGCCGCCGTCCTGGACAATGAAGCCATCGGGGGTCATGTACCACGGCGATTCGTCGCTGATGAGAATTTCAGAAAACTGCTGATCGAGGACGGGCAAGTTACCGTCGGCGGTGACCAGGCGGCCCTTGGCATCGCGCGTGAAGTTGCCCGCGCGGCTCAGATAAGGTTTGCCGTCTTCGCCCTGGACATGGAAGAAGCCCTTACCATTGATCGCCACATCCAGCTCGCGGTTGGTGGCGGCGAATTGGCCTTCGGCGAAGTTCGTGGCGACGTCGTACATTTTGACGCCGCCGCCGATGTTGTTGATCGAGCGGTCGCCCGGCGAGGCGAGGCCTTGCTGAATGGCCTCGGCATAGCGGGCCTGGAAGGTCGGCACATCCTGCTTGAAGCCGACGGTGTCGGTGTTCGCCATGTTATTGGCGATCACTTCCAACCGGCGCGACTGAGCGGCAGCGCCTTCGGCCGAGATGTAAAGTCCGTAAGGCATGGAGTGCCTCACTCGCATCGCAGGTGGCCCCCCTGCGTCGGCGTCCGACTAAGCAAGGGGCGTGCCGAACGCTAGGGGCGCATTACAGAGCCGCGCGTAAGTCGTTGTGCGGCAACGGGGAGCGATTACCGGCCGCAAGAGATCGGAACCAATGCATGCACGCGACGGGCGGCGGCGGTTCGGCAGTTTTCGCTGGTCGGAGTGCGGTGCGAGCGGCGGATTCTGCGCCGCGCCGCGATTTGACGCCCGCGAGCCGGAGAATAGAGATTCGAGCACCGAAACGCTACTTGGCTGCACGTTTCAACGAATGGGGAAGCAAGCGAGGCCGCTTAATCCGCGAAGCAAACCATACGCTCCAAGTTCTTCAGCTTGCACTTCACCAAATCAGATTCGAGGGGAATCACGGGTAGGACCAGGACACGCCCACCTGTGTTGCGAGCGTTAGGCGAAAAAGGGCATTGTCCGTCGAAACGGCGCTGTCGTCGAACTGATGGCACAACTGCAGAGGTCTTTCTCACCTCGTCAGTTTCGGCGAAACCGAGGAGATAGCGGCTCGTCCAACCGCCAGCATTGAACGGAACTCCGAATCGCACGCGGTCGTGAACACCTCCGCACTTAAGCCAGCTGCATTAGGATCGTTCGGTCCGGACGGTCTTTGCACGCAAGGGTGCATTTTTAGCCTCGGTCCCGCCCGCGTCGTTTTAGACTCGCCAAGCACATCGCTTTGTTGCCAGTGGCGTGCGCGCCGAACTGGCTGCCGCCGTACCGCATCGATTTGCGGGTTTTTAGCGAGTTGATCATCGGGGACGTGAGCGGCGGTTCGGCCCCGCGGGGGTGTTTTACAGCAGCACGCCAGGGTCCAAGTTGACCGCGTTTGCCTCAGATTAGGAATGCTTCACCCATTGAGGTACAATCGCGGCAATGGCCAATGTTACGAAGATCTTCCGGCAAATTGACCAAGGCGACCCCGATGCTGCCGAAGGTCTCTTGCCACTGGTCTACGACGAGCTTCGTCAACTCGCCATGACAAAGCTCGCAAAAGAGAGACCTGGCCAGACGCTACAGGCGACGGCGCTGGTTCATGAAGCCTACTTGCGGCTGATCGGTCCCGCCGACGATCAGGCACAGCGATGGGACAGTCGCGGCCATTTTTTTGCCGCGGCAGCCGAAGCCATGCGGCGGATTCTCGTTGAGCACGCCCGGCGCAAGAAGCGACTCAAGCATGGCGGCGAGCGGCAGCGCGTCGAGCTTGATTCCGCCTGCGCCGTTTCTGCGGAGCCATCGGTGGATTTGCTGGCATTGGACGAGGGGCTCAACAAGCTGGCGGCTATCCAACCGATTAAAGCGGAGCTCGTTAAGCTGCGTTACTTTGCCGGGCTCACAATGCCAGAAGCTGCAGCGGCGTTAGGAATTTCCCTCGCCACGGCCGAGCGGTATTGGGCGTTTGCACGCACGTGGCTGCTTGCTGAAATGTCGGAAAACCATTTGGATCCGCCATAGGGAATTGCGTTTCTTTTGAGGGTTCGCGGGCCTCGACGTCGCATTGAGTAACGAGGGCGCCTGCCATGAAAGACACCTTACCGCTCGAATCCATCTTCTTCGCCGCGCTGGAAAAGGCATCGCTCGCGGAGCGCGCAGCGTTTCTGGACGAAGCTTGCGGTGGCAACGCCGCGCTGCGCGCCGACGTCGATCGCATGTTGGCCGTCCATCCCCGAGCGGGCGGCTTTCTGGAACAGCCAGCGATCGCCGGCGACGTGACGGAACTCCATTTGTCCTCGATCGCTGAACGTCCCGGTACTGTCGTCGGACCCTACAAGCTCCTCCAGCAAATCGGGGAAGGAGGGATGGGCGTGGTCTTCATGGCGGAGCAATCCGAGCCGATCAAACGGACGGTTGCCCTCAAAATCATCAAACCTGGCATGGATACGCGTCAAGTGATCGCCCGGTTCGAGGCCGAGCGACAGGCACTGGCGCTGATGGATCATCCCAATATCGCCAAAGTGCTCGACGCCAGCGCGACCGACAGCGGCCGTCCTTACTTCGTCATGGAGTTGGTAAAAGGCGTGCCCATTACCGCTTACTGTGACGAGAACTGCCTGCCGCTCCGGGCGCGATTGGAACTCTTGCTCCCCGTGTGCCAAGCGGTGCAGCACGCCCACCAAAAGGGCCTCATACATCGAGATATCAAGCCTTCGAACGTACTCGTGGCCGAATATGACCACCAGGCTGTGCCTAAGGTGATCGATTTTGGCGTTGCCAAGGCCACGGCGCAAAAACTGACTGACCGAACGATGTTCACCGAGTTCGGCCAGGTCATTGGAACCTTGGAGTACATGAGTCCCGAGCAAGCGAAGCTCAACCAGCTCGATATCGATACCCGCAGCGACATCTATTCCCTGGGCGTCTTGCTATATGAGCTAGTTTCCGGCTCGACGCCGTTCGAGCGGAAGCGATTGCAGGGGGCGGCGCTCGATGAGGTGCTCAGGATTATTCGAGACGAGGAGCCGCCTACGCCCAGCTCGCGGCTCAGCACGGCGGGCCAACTGGCGCAGCTTGCCGCTAGCCGCCGATCCGAGCCAAAGAGGCTGACGGACCAGGTCAAGGGTGAACTTGATTGGGTCGTCATGAAGGCGCTGGAGAAGGACCGCAATCGGCGGTATGAGACAGCAGGCGGTTTAGCCTTGGACTTGCAGCATTATTTACTGGACGAACCTGTCTCAGCCTGCCCGCCTTCAATGCGGTATCGATGGGGTAAATTTGCCAAGCGCAATCGCAAAGCGCTCGCGGCGGCTCTGATGACGGGAATCGCGCTGGCTGGCGTTGCAGTCACCATAGGGTGGGCGGTCCGTGACCGAGCCGCTCGCGAGGAGCAACTAACCAGGGACCAATCATTGCGGCAGGATCGGGCCTCGACTCAGCTCTTGACGATCCTGAACGAGGTCCACCGCTTGGAACAATCGGGAAGATGGAGCGAAGCTTTAGTGGCGGCTAGACGGATGGAACCCGTGCTCGCCGCAGGCGACGCTCCGCCTGCAATCGCGCGCAATGCGAGTGATGCTCGGGCAGACTTGGATTTTGTTCAACACCTTGAAGACATTCGGGCACGAACCGCGACGGTGTGGGGACACGACTCAACCCAAGGATATGACTCGTCGATCGACGAGCTACATACTCAGGCCGAGAAAGACTACTCAAACGCATTCCGTTCGATTGACGTCGATGTGGATTTGCTAGACGCGTCTCAGGCCGCCGAGCGAATCCTGGCCCGCGCGGAAATTGCCTCCGCCGTCGTACCAGCAATGGATGACTGGATAGCCGTACGTACAACCTTGGGTGACAGCGGCGCGACTGGGCGCCTGACCGCCATTTTAGCGATGGCCGACCCCGACCCCTGGCGAAAGGAAGTACGCGACGCATTGATTGCTAAAGGCTGGAAAAAACTGGAACAGCTTGCGGAGGCCGATGATGTCGATCGCCAACCTGCTGCGACTTTATGCGCGCTGTCTGCAGCTCTCCAAGCAGGCACGCATTTTGGGAATTCAGTTAACATCAATTTGCTTCGTCGCGCTCAAGCCAAGTACCCCGGCGATTATTGGATCAATTATCGGCTCGGGTCGTGCCTGGTAAGCGTCCTCTATCGCACCGATCTCACAGCCGAGGGCATCGGTTTTCTTCAAGCCGCCAGGGCGTTACGGCCGCACGACGCCAGAACGGTTGTGAGCCTTGCTGCGGCCAATGCACTGCATGGGCGCGACGCCAGTGCCGTTAAATTGTACCGGCAAGCGATTGACCTTTCTCCGAATGATCCAAGCGCGAGATATATGCTTGGCGCGTCTCTCCTCAAACTCGATCACTGTGAAGAAGCCGTTGCGGAATTCGAGCAATCACTTGCCGTTCTTCCGGACTGGACTGAGCCAATGAATGAACTGGCTATCGTTTTACTTTATGCCTCTGAATCGCAGATGCATGATCCAAAGCGGGCGATGGCTCTGGCGCTTCGATCCGTCGAGATTGACCCTAACAACAGCTATTCCTGGACGGCGCTTGGCGCGGCTTCGACGGCCGCGGGCGAGTGGCAAGCCGCTGTTGAGGCATGTCTGCGATCACGTGAAGAACGCGACGTCATAAAGTGGGGCGGCTGGCATCCTGCCATCAATGAACTTCTTCTGGCAACAGCCTATTGGACACTTGACCAAAAGGTCGAAGCGCATCGCTGGCTTAATGATGCGCGCACACAGTTCAAGGATTGGCCCGCCAATAGCGAGATCGTGATTCGCATTTATGCGAACGCAGAAATGCTAATTGAAGGGAAAGTCTCGGGCACGGCGTTGAGTCATGCGCAGCATGGCAGATGGGAGCTGGCTGCCTCGGCGTTTGCCCGCGAAGTCGAGCTAGACCCCGCCGACGCATTGACACGGCTTCGGGCCGCTAGCCTGCAACTCTACATCGGTGATGACGCCGCTTATCGCCGCAATTGCAGCGAGCTCATTGCGCGGTTTCCGACGCGCAAGACAGAGGGACTTCAAGCCCGAGGTCTCGACAACGAAGCATTTACAGCCGAACGGATCGCTAAGGTTTGTTCCTTAGCGCCTGAAGCCATTGAGGACTTCGACGTCATCGAGCAACTAATTACGCTACCCCAGCCGACTACGCCTGCCGAGGATTGGTTCGCCGAGTGGTTCGCGTTGGCTAAGGGCTTAGTCGAGTATCGCGCCGGGCGCCCAGATGCTGCGCTTGATTGGCTCAAGCGAGCGAAACCCGAGGATGTCGGCATCGCGGTCGAACCGTCTCTGGCAGCCCGCCACGCTGCGGCTTTCGCCACGATGGCCCTCGCCGAACATAAGCTCGGCCACGAAACTGAAGCGCGAGAGCTGCTATCGAACGCCAAGCATCTGGCCGATACGGGAATGCCCGACTTCGCCAATCAGCTTGGGGAGGGAGGTGACGCCGAGTGGGGATGGTATAACTGGGTTCACGCCCTGATTTTGATTCGCGAGGCCGAGCAGGAGCTTGCAAAACCAACCCCCACCGTTTTGGGGCATTGACCTGAGCGACCGCGATTTTAAAGTCTGCAGACTTGGCGCCAATCCTCTGACCCGACGGCTTCCACGAAACTTCAGCCTCGAATTGTGATTGTGTTGCGGAGCTCATTCGCGTTTGATATCGCGTGGCTTTGAGACCAGCCCAGCCTCACATCCATTCTCGCCAGCCCTAATTCTTTCGGGGCTGGCTGACACCGAGGCCCGCGATGCCCCGCATCTAGCATTCGGCTCGAGATATTTGCCTGCCACCGAGCGAATCGCAAACCCCAGATTTATTGAGGGGTTATCTGTCCGGGCGTCGCATTGTTGATAGGGAGGACCTACGACGCCTCCTCAGTCAGAGGCCACGGCGTGCGCACGCCTCCGGCGGCAGTCAGATACTCCAACACGACTGGAACCATCTCATGAAAACATACCACCGTATCCTGGCGGCCTTAGTCCCAGCCGGGTTAGCGTCAACGGCGCGGCGCGCGTCCATCCAACTGAGCATTGTCGTGGCGCTAGGCACGGCCGCGCCATGGGCGCAGGGCGACATTCTCTACATCGGCTCAGAATCTCGTGACATATTCAAGATCAATTCCACGGGCGCGGCCAGCGTATTCGCCACGCTGCCCATTACGTCAGCGTATTCTTCTGGGTTGGCGTTCGATGTAAACGGCAACCTATTCGCAACGGACCTTAACAGAGACCAAATCAACAGAATCACGCCCGCCGGAATCGTGAGTCCGTTCGCCACGCTGCCCAGTAATTCGTTACCGACGGGCCTCGCCTTTGACGGCGGCGGCAATCTCTTCGTCGCGAACAATGGCGCCCACGAGATCCTCAAGATTACGACGGGCGGCGTTCAAAGCCATTTCGCGACGCTTCCGATCGGAGCATTCGCGGAGGGGTTGGCCTTCGACGCTAGCGGCAACCTATTTGTCGCTGACGCGGACAACGACAAGATCCACAAGATCACGACCGCTGGCGTCGTGAGCCTGTTTGCCACTCTGCCGGCTGATACGGGGCCACTAGGCTTGGCCTTCGATAACATTGGTAATCTCTTGGTGGCCGGCTTGCTATCCGACCAGATCAGCAGCATCACGCCAACCGGTGCGGTGAGCGTGTTTGCGACGCTGGCTGCCAATTCTCAGCCCATTGGCCTGGCATTTGACAGTGGCGGGAATCTCTATGTGGGAGGCGTCGCGGGCCAAGTGAATAAGATCACTCCTGCTGGCGCAGTGAGTCTATTTGCCAGCGGCGCGACCACGTTCACTTACATCGCCGTGACCGACGACGCCGGTCGGCCATTGCCCCTGCCCCAACCAATGTGCCTGAACCACGATCGCTCCTGATTGTCACCGCGTTGTTGTTCTTTGGGCAAGTTGCGGGGCGGTCACGCGGCGGCAGACCAAATGATCCGCAATCGTTTCGCATAGGAATCCCGAAGTAATGAGCGGGCGATTGGAGCACGATGCCGATTTCAGATGCCAGTGCATAATTTGCTTTGGCGACATTGTGGCCGAGTGTTTTGGTCCCCCACGTTGAGAGAGGATTTGGTGCGCCGTGAATACGACATGCAATCATGGGCGAAGAGTCTTCGCGCTCGCCGGGGCAGTCATCTCCGCCTGCGGCACGCTTCACGCCAGCATCATCAGCTCGGGAAATCTGGTGACCGTGTCGAGCGACCGAGCGCTCAGAAGCTACACGTTCACCGGCGCCTTAATGGAGACGCTGCCGATTTCGGGACTGCCGATTTCCGGAATCTCCGCCAGCCCTCAGGGAGTGGCCGTGATTGGCAATCGACTCTTCATCGGTCTGGTCAGCGCCACCGCACTCTATGCTCCGAAGATCGTCGAAGTGAATCCCACGACAGGCGCCGTGATTTCCATCCTCGATACGATCGCGCCTCACCTGACGGCGCTCGGCGACGACGGGGCCAACCTCCTCTTATTGGATTCCGTCCCCACGACGCCCTGGCAAGTCTACGCCTACAACACGAGCGGCGTCCTCGTGAATCAGCACAGCGTGGATCGTCACTTTCCCTTGAATTTCCAAGGGGAAGGAATCGACAGCGATGGGCCGTCGATCTTCGTGGCAGGTCAGATAGCGACTTATCCTGGCCAGCCGGTGATCACCAACACCGCGGCAGGCGCCTATGTGAGCGATTTCGGCACAAACATGTTGCCGCTCGTGAGTTTCCTTGGCGGGCTGGCGTACGACCGGAGCGACGACACGCTATGGGTCGCAGGCAATAGCGAGTTTCGTCAATTCAGCCGAGCGGGAGTATTACTGGCAGCCGTGAATACCGGAGACGGCAACACGGGTGTCACGGGCCTCGAAGTAATTCCTCTCGCAGTTCCTGAGCCGACGGCGGTCCTTGTTTGGTCAGTATTAGGCGGCATCACCTTCGTAATCGCGAGGCAGCAACGAAAGGCCACAGCGCCATCGTTGCTGCCAGGGTGAGCCGCACTTTCTAAGATGCTTCGGTGAAATCGGCCGCTGCGAATCGGCGCCTTTCGCCCGTGCCGGCGGGTGCATCGTCCGATCGCAGATGCGATTCGGCGTTCGGCGCAGAGGTGGGTTTGACCGTTCACAGGTACCAGCAGCCCATTGCGCGGTCAAAGTGACTGCGCTTGGCGGCTCTCAGACAGCTAGATTTGTGACCACGGTCGAACCGTCCTTTATTGATGGTGTGAATGTTGCCCCAAAAGATTCCCTTGCAGTCTTGAAGGCTTGGCGATGTCGAGCGCAACCAACAGCGCATTTTGACGCAGGTGCCGAAACGGCAGGTGGGCTTCGCAAACTTGGGGGGCAGCGAAGTGAAATAGTTGGCGGCGGCGCTGTTCTTCAATTACAATCGCTTCTGGCGACGTTCTCTTGCTAGACGTGGCCGCTCAACGCCTGGACGGGGACAAATCGGTTGACTTAGCGTTCCGGATCGGATCGATCCAGGAATCAGCTTTCCAGGGGTTGTTGTGCGCAAAATTTCTTTCGTGGCCGCTGTTCTGGCGGCGGTGGCAGCGGCGGGCGTAGGGACAGTTCCGTCGCGGGTGGCCGCGCAGCAGTTTCCTTTTGGCTCGCAGCATCAGGCGTATCGGTCGGGCACGCTCGTGCCGACGAATTTCACGCGGGCTCAGCAGAATCAGCACGTTGCGAACTACTACGACTATTGGAAGTCGCGGTGGCTCGTGACCGACCCCGGCGGCCATGGCTGGCGCGTGAAACAGAAGTCGGATGGCACGACCGTCTCCGAGGGGCAGGGATACGGGATGGTGATCGTGGCCACGATGGCGGGGCACGACCCGCAGGCGAAAACGATCTTCGACGGGCTCTGGGAGTTTCGGCTGGCGCATCCGAGCGAGATCGACTCACGATTGATGGACTGGAACGTGCCGCTGAGCTCGGGAAACGATAGTGCGTTCGACGGTGACATGGACATCGCTTACGGCCTGTTGATGGCGCACGCCCAGTGGGGGAGCGGCGGGGCGATCAATTACCTGGCCGAGGCGCGAAACGTGATCGCGGGGATCCGCGAGTCGACGATCGGGCCGAACAGCCGGCTGCCGATGCTGGGCGATTGGGTCACGCCGGGCGGCATTAACTCGACGGCGACGTACAGCCAGTGGACGACGCGGTCGAGCGACTTCTTGCCGGGGCACTTTCGCGCGTTCGGGGCGGCGACCGGCGACGCGGCCTATTGGTCCGGCGTGACGACGGCCGTGCAGAACGTGATCGCGAATATTCAGGTGAATGAGTCGAGCGCGACGGGCCTCTTGCCAGATTTCATACGGCTGGTGGGTTCGCCGCGTGATCCGCAGCCGGCGCCGGCGGACTTTCTTGAAGGAGCTCAGGACGGTCAGTACTGGTACAACGCGGGGCGTGATCCGTGGCGGCTGGGTGTGGATGCGATTCTCAACAACGACCCGACGACGCTGGCACAGGTGCAGAAACTTGCGCAGTGGATTCGCTCGAGCACGGGCGGCGTGGTGGCGAACATCGGTGGCGGTTATCGCCTAGACGGCACGCCGCTCAACACCTGGGAGGACCACTTCTTCATCGCCCCGTTTGCCGTGTCCGCCATGACGGGTACGACGGCAGCCGATCAAACGTGGCTGAATTCGCTCTACAGTTATATCTATCAGCGGCACAACAATGGCGACTACTATGCGGACGCGGTGACGCTGCAATCGCTACTCGCAGTGACGGGCAATTTCTGGGATCCGTTGACGGTGCTGGCGTCCACGCCACTTGCAGGTGATTTCGATCGCGACGGCGTGGTCGATGGAGACGACTATGCGGCGTGGCGTGCGGCGTTCGGTTCGACGACGTCGCCGAATGTCGATGGCAACGGCGACGGCGTGGTGGATGCGGCGGATTTCACAATATGGCGCGATGCCATGGAAAACGGCCAAGGGTCTGCTAGCGGCGCGGTTCCCGAGGCTGAGACGCTCTTGCTTTTGGCCTTCGCGACCGTTCAACTGTGCGCGGTTACCCGTATCCCATTTCGCGGAGGTCGCGTTCGGTGAGGCCGTGGTGGTGGCCGTATTCGTGCAGAATGGTGATGTGGATTTGTTTTTGCAGGCGGGGGACGCTGATCGTGCCGTCGCGGCGGGTGGCCTGGGAGAGGATGCCTTCGCGATAGATGTGGATCACATCCGAGGGGACGCCCCAATCGTTGATGCTGCGTTTGTTGAGCGGGATGCCGGTGTAGAGGCCGCAGAGCTGGCTGCGGTGTCGCACCCGCATGCGGCGCATGACTTGCGGCGAAGGATAGTCTTCGACCACCAGCGGGATTTCGTCCATCAGCTCGTGGATGCGAGCGGGCATGTCGGCGAGGACTGCTTCGAGTTCGTTGTCGAAGATTTGGCGGAGTTCGGAGTTCATTCGCGGTAAGTGTCTGGACGTGCGGCAGCAATGAGTTCGGCCGCACCCTGGGCGAGGAGTGTTTGAGCGACGTGTTCGCCGAGGCGCTCAGCGTCTTCGGCGGGGGCGGCCTCGCTGGCGACAAGTCGCCGGGCGCCGTCGGCGCTGAGTACGGCAGCCACCAGCCGCAGGAAGCCGTTTTGATTTTGAGCGAGCGCGCCGATCGGGGCGAGACAGCCGCCGCGGAGGTGGGCCAGCAGCGAGCGCTCGGCGAGTACTGCGGCGTGGGTGTCCCTGTCGTCGATGGCCTGCAAAATGGCGATCGTGGCGGAATCGTCCGTGCGACACTCAATTCCGAGTGCCCCCTGCCCCACGGCCGGAAGCATAACGTCGAGCGGCAGCACTTGCGTGATGAGACTTGCGAGGCCGAGGCGGTAGAGGCCGGCCGACGCCAAAACAATCGCGTCGAACTCACCGTCGTCCAATTTGCGGAGCCTGGTATCGACGTTGCCGCGAATATTCTCGATCGCAAGGTCGGGACGAACATGCCGCAGCTGAGCCTGGCGGCGGAGGCTGCCGGTGCCGACGCGGGAGGAAGGGCGGAGCAGGGAGCAGGGGGCAGGGGGCAAGGAGGAGGGCAGTTGTGCTTCGCTCCGTGCTCCGTGCTCTGTGCGCCTGGCTACAATCACGTCGGCCGGATTTTCGCGCGGCGGGACGGCCGCCAGGGTGAGGCCGTCGACGGGGTCAGTCGGCAGGTCTTTGAGGCTATGGACGGCAATGTCGGCTTTGCCAACGAGAACGGCGCGCTGGATTTCTTTGGTGAAGACGCCGGGGGCGCCGATGTCGGCGACGGGGCCCGCCTGCTGGACGTCGCCGCTGGTGGTGATCTCGATGATCTCGACGGTGTGGCCCGATTGCCGGAGGCGGGCGGCGACCCAATCGGCCTGCCAACGGGCAAGCTTGCTGGCGCGGGTGCCGAGTCGGAATGTTCGAGCGGCTGTCATGAAGTCGGTGGAGTTCAGTGGCTCAAAGTTCTGGCGGCAACCACGACGGTGACACGGGCGGCGCCGGCCTGTTTGAGCGTCCGGGCCGCGGCGCTCGCGGTCGAGCCGGTGGTGAGGATGTCGTCGACCAGCAGCACGCGGGCTCCCTCGAAATGATATCCCGCTCGCACCGCGAAGGCATTTCGCACGTTCGCCCGCCGCCGTGAAGGAGGCACACTGAACTGCGGCTGCGTGTGGCGGGTGCGCCGCAGCAACTCCGTTGCCAGCGGCGTTCGCAAGTGGTCGGCGAGCCGCTCGGCCAGGATCACCGGAGCATTCGCGCCGCGCTGAAGCCGCCGCCGCCAGTGCATCGGAACCGGGACGACGACGTTGGCTTCGAATTGCGCCAGCCGTCCCGCGTGCTCGCGCCACAGCAGCTCGGCCAGATTGAGGGTCAGCGATTTGCCGCCGTCGTCTTTCATCCTTAAGAGCCACTCGCGTAGCAGGCCCTCGTACTCGCCCAGGGCGAGGGTCTCGTCGAACCAGAGTTTGACGTCGCCACAGCGCGGACACGTTTGGCGTGGGGCGCCGCCGGGCACGGGCGCACCGCATTTTGTACACTTCGCGCCGCGCAAAATTTCTACTCGGCCCAGGCAGGCGTCGCAAAACGACGCCGGGCGGCTCGATTCCAACTCGGCGTGGCAACCCGCACAGGCGGGCGGAAACAACAGGTCGAGGGCCGCCGTGTGGCAAGGGCCCTGGAGGCGACTGCCCGCGGCAAACCAGCGCTGCAGATTGTTTTTGGCTGCTAGCATCGTGAGCTGATTGTAGCTGCCGCGGCAGCTGGCGTGGAGCAGTCTTTTCGGCGCGCCAGCATTTCGGTACGCTCCGCCCATGCCCACGATCATCGACCGGTACATGCTGCGCCAGTTCGTCCAGGTACTGGCGATCTGTTTTTTGAGCATGACGGGCCTGTATATCGTGATCGACGCGTTCAATCACCTCGACCACTTCGTCGACTACGCGGACGCTCACGGCGGACTGCTCTCGACGATGGGGACGTTTTACGCCTATCGCTCGCTGGCGTTCTTCGACTGGATGAGCGGCATGTTGGCACTGGTTGCGGCGATGTTCACCGTGACCTGGATTCAACGACATCATGAGCTGACGGCCCTGATGGCGGCCGGCATCACGCGGCTGCGCGTGCTGCGGCCGGTGTTGATCGCCGCGATCTGCGTCAGCTTCGTAGCCGTTGCGAACCGCGAGCTGGTGATTCCCAACACGCGTCAACAGCTGGCAACCGACTCGAAGAACCTGGGCGGCGAGCGGGAAGCGCCGATGAAGTCGCGATTCGACAGCCAGACCGACATCTTGCTGGCGGGCGAGACGATCGTGTTCGCCGAGAAGCTGATCAATCATCCAAACTTCGTGCTGCCGGTCGGACTCGATCAATATGGGCGGCAGCTCAGCGCCGCCGAAGCTCGTTACCTGCCGCCGCGCGACGGGATGCCGGGCGGATATCTGCTGCGCGGAGTGACTACTCCGAAGATGCTGCTCGAAGAGCCTTCGCTCGCGCTCAGCGGCAAGCCGGTGATCATCACGCCGAAGGATGCTGCCTGGCTGCAACCGAATGAAGTGTATGTGGTGAGCGGTGTGTCGTTCGAATTCTTGTCGGCCGGCTCGACGTGGCGGGACTACGCGTCGACGCGCGAATTGATCCACGAGCTTCGTAGCCCGAGCACCGACTTGGGGGCCGACGTGCGGTATGCGATCCACTCGCGGTTTCTGCAGCCGCTATTAGACACGACGCTGCTGTTTCTGGGGCTGCCGCTGGTGGTCTCGCGCGGCAATCGCAACCCATATTTCGCGATTGGGCTCTGCGTGGGCGTGGTGGTGCTGTTCATGGTGGTCAAGCTGTGCTGCCAGTCGCTGTGCCTCACGGGCTGGCTCTCGCCTCCGCTGGCGGCCTGGCTGCCGCTGATGCTGTTCGCGCCGGCGGCGCTGTTTTTGAGCGATTCGCTGCAGCAGTAGCGGGCGGGCGCTGTTGATTAGTGACTGGTGACTAGCGACCGGATGGCAGCGGGTTGCGGCCGCGGGGCACACATGCGATGCTGTTTTGCAGCATTCTTCCCATGTCCCCAGCCTCGAGGCCTCGCCACCATGAAAGTAGCCACCATCAAGACCAATCGCGGCGACATCCGCCTGGAGCTGTTTGACGACAAGGCGCCGAAGACAGTGGCCAATTTTGAGAAGCTCGCGGGCGATGGCTTCTACGACGGGCTGAAGTTTCATCGCGTGATCGACGACTTCATGATCCAGACCGGCTGTCCGAAGGGGACCGGTACGGGCGGCCCCGGCTACACGTTTGAAGACGAGTTTCACAAGGACCTCAAGCACAGCGGCCCCGGGATTCTCTCGATGGCCAATGCCGGTCCGAATACGAATGGCTCGCAGTTCTTCATCACGCACGTCGCCACGCCCTGGCTCGACGGCAAGCACTCAGTCTTTGGCCGGGTGCTCGATGACGGACAGAAAGTCGTCAATTCGATCAAGCAGGGCGACAAGATGGAAAAAGTGACGGTAGCGGTGGAGTAGTCAGTGAGCAGGTTGGCGGCATCCCTTGTGTTCGCGCTCGTCGCCGCTTGCGGTTTGGCAGAGGTGACCGCGCAAACCGCCGCGCCGGTCGCCCCATCTGCCCGAACGGCCCCCAAAACCAACCCCGATCCTGCACGGTTCGACCGCGAGATCGCCGCGTTCGAGGCCTGGGATCGCCAGAATTCCGCGCCCGAAGACGCAGTGCTCTTCGTCGGCAGCTCTAGCATCCGGATGTGGCAGACGGCCGAGGCGTTTCCGGAGTTCTCGGTGATCAATCGCGGCTTCGGCGGCTCCCATGCGTCCGACGTGGTCCACTTCACACCGCGAATCGTGCTCAAATACAAGCCGCGGTTGATCGTCTACTACGCCGGCGACAACGACATTGCGGACGGCAAGACGCCAGAACAGGTGGCCGATGACTTCCGCAAATTTGTCGAGCTGGTGCAGGAGAAGTTGCCGAGCACCGAGATTATTTATCTTCCGATTAAGCCAAGCCTGGCCCGCTGGAAATTGTGGCCGAAAATGCAGGAGGCCAACACACTGGTAAAGCAGTTCATCGAGTCGAATGCGGGTTTGCAGTTCGTCGACACGGCCACGCCGATGCTGGGTAGCGACGGCCAGCCGCGCCCCGATATCTTTCTCAGCGACGGCCTGCACATGAACGAGCGCGGCTACCAGATCTGGAATGAGATTCTAGCCGAAAGGCTCGCAGCCCACTGATGCCCGCTTGCCGCGGTCATCACGCTTTCGAGGCAAAATCCCGCGGGCCGACAGCTTCCCTGGCACGCTTCGCCGGCGCGTGCTAGCCTTGCGATGGTTTCACGTTACACCCACGAGTCGAAGAGTGCAGCATGGGCGAAGGCAGGCTCCGCGATGAGCAAGTGTGGCTGGCCGTCGGGTCGCTGATGATCCTGGCGACCGTGGCACTGGCGGCGGCGCTCGTCTACACGCGAGACGTGATGGTGCCGTTCGTGCTGGCGGTGTTTATCACCGCCGTCGTTTCGCCCATGTTTGATTTTCAAGTGACGCGGCTGCACCTGCCGCGGTGGGTCGCGGTGGTGACGACCATTGTGCTCGTCCAATTGCTGTTGCTGCTGTTGGGCGTACTGTTGATCGCGGCGGTGCAAACGACGGTCCGCACCGCCGGCGATTACAGCGCGCAGGTCGGCCAGCTGACGGAGTGGGTCCTCAAACAACTGAACTCGAAGCACATCGAAATCGACGAGTCGCGGATTACGGCGGAGCTCGAATCGCGGCTTCCCGGCGTGGTCTCTCAAACCGCCGGTACGTTGATGTCGCTCCTGTCGCGGGGCTTCTTGATTTTGATCTTCGTGATCTTTCTGCTCGTGGGGCGAAATCCATTCCAACAGCGGAGCGGCATCTACGCCGAAATCGAATCTACGTTCCGCGGTTATCTGACGACCATGACCAGCATCTCGGCGGTGACGGCGCTACTCGTCGGCGTCGTGCTCTGGGCGCTGGGGCTGCAAATGGCGTGGCTGTTCGCGCTCTTGGTATTTCTCCTGAACTTCATCCCCAGCATCGGCTCGATCGTGGCCACGCTGTTGCCGATCCCGGTGGCGGTCGCGC
The DNA here is from genome assembly GCA_050248495.1 of Pirellulales bacterium. GTDB lineage: Bacteria > Planctomycetota > Planctomycetia > Pirellulales > Lacipirellulaceae > DASYDU01. Next base: position 225,385 of record JBFWSG010000001.1, read on the forward strand.
AGTTTCACAATCTTTGGATGGTGCTGGCGGTGGTTGGCATTCCTGCGGCAATTCACATGGGGATCGGCAACATTATCACGCCGCGCGTGATGGGCCGAGGACTGGAACTGCATCCGGTGACGGTCCTCTTGGCGCTAGCGTTCTGGGGTCTGTTGTGGGGCATTGTCGGCATGGTGCTGGCAGTGCCGATGGTGGCCATGCTGCGGATCGTGCTCGCGCAATTCGACACGACGCGCGGGCTGGCGAATCTGCTGGCCGGGCATCTGCCGGGGAGTCCGGCGGCCGCAATCCAGTAATTCTCCAAGGATCTCTGCGGAAACGCCGCCGCGAAGCAATTTGGGGCAGATATCCTGCATTGACATATCGTTAGTTCACGATATATTGATATTAGAGGTCAAACGATGACAGCCACCCGGAAACGGCCCAAGAAGCAAGTCGGCAGACTAGCCACAGTTGGCGTCTGCCCGCCGAGCACCATGGCAGCTTTGACCGAAGCGGCGGAGTGCCTCAAGGCGCTCGCGCATCCTGTGCGGCTGCGAATGGTGCAACTGTTGCTGGAGGGCCAATACACGGTCGGCGAATTGGCCGTGGATTGCGGCATTCCAGACAATGTGGCGTCGGAGAATCTGCGGTTGATGCAGCGGTGTGGTTTTCTCACCAGCGAACGGGCGGGACGTCGAGTCTACTACCGTGTGGCCGAGCCACATTTGAAGCAGCTCATCGCGTGCGTCGCGGGGCGATTTTTGCGGGGCAGTGTCAAGTGATCCCGTTTTCTCACGTACAATATATCGTCTTATTACGAAGTGACGAACCAATGAGGCTTTGAATCATGAGCTCCATTCAACCACGAGCACTCGACGAACTTTATCGAAACGATCGCAAGCTGAAGCTGATCGACGTCCGCACACCGGCGGAATACCAGGCGGCCCATGTGCCCTTTGCGGAAAACTGGCCCCTCGAATCGCTGGACTGCGGTGCCGTTATCCAATCGTGCGGCGGACTCGTCGGCCATCCACTGTATGTGATCTGCCAGAAAGGCGGCCGCGGGGCGAACGCCTGCGCAAAGTTGCTGGCCGCCGGACTCCGCGAGGCGATCAACGTTGAGGGGGGCACGTCCGCTTGGGAGCAGGCCGGCTTGCCGGTGGTTCGCGGCAAGCAGACAATTTCGCTCGAACGGCAAGTGCGGATCGCGGCAGGGCTGCTCGTGCTCACCGGGTCGGCACTCGGATATTTCGTCCACCCGTATTGGATCGGCCTGGCGGCATTCGTCGGCGCGGGGCTGACGTTCGCGGGCATCACGGACACGTGCGGCATGGGCATGCTGCTTGCGCGGATGCCTTGGAACCAGGCAGCCGTGACGTCTTCAACTAAGACACACGCAAATACGACCGCTTGCAGCAATGGATAGTGCCATGAAAATTGCAATCGTGGGTGGCGTGGCCGGGGGAGCTTCGGCGGCAGCGCGGGCTCGGCGGCTCTCGGAAGGGGCCGAAATCATCGTCTTCGAGCGCGGTCCGGAGCCGTCGTTCGCCAACTGCGGCCTCCCGTATTACATCGGCGGAGAAATCGCTGAACGAAAGAAGCTCCTGGTCGCGCCGAAGCAGCTGCTCGTCGACCGCTTCCGACTCGATGTCCGCACGCTTCATTCCGTTGAGTCCATAGACCGCACGCAGAAGCGGATCACGGTAAAGAATCTCGCCGACGGGGCAACCTACGAGGAGTCTTACGACAAGCTAGTCCTTTCTCCCGGCGCGTCGCCATTGCGACCGCCGATTTCTGGCGTCGACCTGCCCGGCATCTACACGCTGCGCGATTTGCGCGACGCCGATCGGCTGCACGAGGTGGCCCTGCGCGCGCAACGTTCCGTCGTCGTGGGAGGCGGCTTCATCGGGCTGGAAATGGTTGAAAATCTGGTCCGCCGAGGCATCCACACGACGGTCGTCGAATTGGCCGATCAGGTGTTGCCGCCGTGGGACCATGAAATGATCTCACCGATCACCGAGCACCTGCGAGCCAACAAGGTCGAACTGGTTCTTGGCGACTCGGCGGTAGAGTTTGTCGCCGGCGAGGGCGGACTCACCGTGCGTCTCAAGAGTGGGCGCGAATTGGCTGCGGACCTGGTCGTGCTGAGCGTCGGCGTGCGGCCCGAGAATTCGCTGGCTGTCGCGGCCGGCCTCGACGTCGGACCGCGCGGCGGCATCCGCGTCAACGAGCACATGCAGACTGTCGATCCTGATATCTACGCAGTCGGCGACGCGGTGGAAGTGCACGACTTCGTAACAGGTGAACCGATCCAGATTCCGCTCGCGGGGCCGGCCAATCGTCAGGGGCGAATGGCGGCCGATCATATTTTTGGGCGGGATAGTTCGTATCGTGGAACGCAGGGCACGGCGATCGTAGGCGTCTTTGGCATGACGGCCGCCATGACGGGGTTGAGCGAGAAGTCGCTCCAGCGGAGCGGACGCAAGTACGAGAAGGTCTATCTCCACCCGGCGCATCATGCCGGCTACTATCCCGGGGCGGAGCGGATGTCGCTCAAGCTGCTCTTCGATCCGGCGGATGGCCTGATACTGGGAGCCCAGGCAGTCGGCAAGGCAGGCGTCGACAAACGGATCGACGTGTTGGCAACGGCCATTCAAGGACGCATGACGGTGTTCGACTTGGAGGAAGCGGAGCTGGCCTACGCGCCGCAATTTGGTTCGGCCAAAGACCCGATCAACATGGCGGGTTTCATTGCCGCCGGTGTCGTGCGCGGCGATGTGCGGGTTGTTCACGTTCTGGATTTGGAGCAATTTGTCGCCGCGGGTGCGAAGCTGCTCGACGTCCGCACTCCGGCCGAATTCGAGCGCGGGCACATCCCGGCAGCAACCAATCTGCCGGTCGACACGTTGCGCGACCACTTGAGCGAGCTCGACCGCGGACAGCCGATCATCGCCTACTGCCAGGTGGGCCAGCGCGGCTACATCGCCACGCGGATCCTGTCGCAGGCCGGATTTAATGCCGCGAATCTCAGCGGCGGCTACACCACGTATTGCCAGGTTCAGTCGCGGTGAGCATCACTCGCTGGCCGGCATGTCGGCCAGCACCGTGAGCGACACTGGCTCGGCCTTACGGACCTGACGAGCCATCTCGACAGTCTTCGGCGTCGGCGCGAAGAGCTGTACCAGGTCATCGGTCACGTCGACGACTTCGACGTTCGCCGCGGTGTAGTCGTGTTGCATGGCTATTGCCGCGAGCTGCTTGTCGGCGGCCAGCTTGGCGACGTCCTTTTCGACCGGCTTCAAAAGGTCACCGACCGGCACGCGGCCGAAGCCTTGGAAATGGAGCACGCGCTGCGTCGTAACGCCCCAGGTCTCCAGCTCTTTTTGCTTCGCGGCATCGCCCGACTTCTTGGCGGCAGCATACTCGGCCATCTTCTCGCGGACCGGGTTCCACTTCGACGCAGCGTACGCCACGGCAATCGAGCGATTGTCGTACGTCCCGATGCGGATCTTAGCCGGCGTCGCCGTTCTTTCGGCCGGTTCGCCAGCGGCCACCGTCCAAAGCAGCAGCGCCGCGAGTGTCGCGGCCGCTAGAATCAGCGTGTATCGCATGTTCGCCTCCAGTCATGTTGAGTCGTAAATTCCCGAACCGTCGCTCCGACTTCAACGCCTGATATTCGGGTTTTGCGCTCGATCTTGGCTAGACTAAAGAACCGACCCGAATCGAGGTCCTTTAGGGTGTCAATGCGCACCTTGAGCGCGCCGATTTGACACGCTCCGCCCCGCGCGAGACAACCGAATTCGCGGTCTGCTCAGCCGCAACTTCGAGAGCAAAGTGCGCGCCGGTATTGCGGCACTAGCGATACCGCACGAGGTACCATCCCCGTCCGAGCGGCGCGGCGCGGCCGAATTGGTAGTTGCCCTCGAGTCCGCCGATGAAGTTTTTCGGCGTCGAGCCGGCCGGGTGCCATTCCAGCCAGGTGCCCGCTTGCTCACCGCGGATTTCGAAGCCAAGTGCGCCGTCGTCGGCGCGTTCGATCGCGGCGATCTGCGGCTCGGTTTGTGACATGAGCATCATCAACATCCGCGGTCGCCCTTGGGGATAGGCCATGAAGCTGCCGAGGCCCGCGCGCTCGCCGTCGGCGGTTGGCCAGTCTTCACGCAGGGATTTCGCGATCGCGTCGAACTGGTCGACGGTCGCGCGGAGCCGCAGCCGCTGTCCCTGCCAGGCAAACTCGCGCCAGCCCACCAGCACCGTGAGCCACGCGGCCACGAGCATCGTAAACGCCAGCCACGACCGCAAACGACGATGCGCGGCCGAGCCCACGAAGAGCGTCACCAAGAGGAGCAGCAACGTAGTGACCGCCCCGATGATCACCATCCACAATGCGGGGAGCCGCCAATCGGCTCGCGGCGCCTCATTCAGCGCCGTTGGAACGAGCTGCGCAGCGACCGTAAACTGTGGATCAAATGTAATCCACAACACCACACCGGCCAGCAGGGCTATGTTGGCAATCCACAGTCCGCGGCCCAGCGAATGCGGAAGGTTCCACCGCGGCCCCGCGCCCAACGGCTGTTCGACGTCGTTGGTCGCGGCGGAATCGGTCAAGCGATGTTCTCTAGGGTTGAGCCGGCAGTTGCTGGGCGTGGGCGAGCGCGATCAACGCGAACGCCGTCGACAGGTTCTTGTCGCCTTCCATCCATTGACGGTTCGAGTTCTGCCACGAGCCGTCGTCTTGCTGCCGCTCGGCGATCTCCGCAATCAGGTCGGCGCGCCAATCGTGCGACTGACCGTCGGCCGCTTTGATTTCCGAGAGCTTTGAGGCATTGAGGGCGGCGGCGAAGGCGTTGTAATAATAGTATATCCCCGCGTCGCCCTGGCCAGGATTGTCATCGACCGTGTAGAACTTCGAGATCCAATCGAGTGCCGCTTTTACGCGCGGGTCGCTCTCGGTAAGCCCGGCATACACGAGGCTCTTGTAGCCGGCATAGGTCATCGAGCCGTAGCTCCGCAGCCCGCCGTCGGCGGTGAACCGCGGTCCCGTCGTCTCCTCCTTCTCGCCCGGCAAGGTGTAGTAGAAGCCGCCGTCGTTCACGAGCGGGCCAAACTTCGTGTCATTCCACTGCCCCTTGAGATTCTGGCAGCGCGACACGAACACCAGCGCCCGTTGGATTGCTTCGTCGTCGGCCTCGCTGCCGCCGGCGACCAGGGCGTCGATCAGGTACGAAGTGTTCGAGAGATCGGGCCGCCCGTCGCCGCCGTAGCCCGCGCCGCCGTACCAGGGGTCGTTCGGATCTTTGTCTCGCGCGGGACCGTACTGCAGACCGCGCACGTATTTGTCAGCGTCGGCGAGGATCTTGTCGTACCGCCCGTCGGTGTTGGCCAACTTGAACGCGACGATCGAAACGCAGGTCTCGTAGTTCTTGAGCCGGTCACCGTAGATACCGCCGTCCGGTTTCACGAAACCTTCGAGCGCCTTGAGCCCTTTGGCGACCATCGGGTCATCGATCGAGACGCCGTTCCGCAGCGCGCCGGTGAGCGCGAGTGCCGTGACGCCAGGTCCAGCCTTGCCGGTGAACAGGCCGTCCTCGCCCTGCCCTTGGGTGCGCAAGAATTCCAGTCCCTTGGCAACGGCAGCCTGCCGCTGCGCCTCGGTGCCGTTCGCCGGCTCGGCGTCTTTGGCGAAGGCATTGCTGTTTACCGCCAGCGCCGCCAATACGACCGCCACCGAAATCCACTGCATGCGATTTGACGAATACATCTTTTTCCTCTCCAGCAATAATTGCGCACACGAGTTGCCGACAACTACAACCGTAGACCACAATTGTTCGCGGCCGCCGAAGTCGGTCAACTTGATGCAGGCCGCAAATCCCGTATTTCCGGCCCGGTGTCGCTCGATTCGACACGCGAGTCGGTACAATGAGCACGCCTGCGCCAATGGACAAGCTGAGTGGGTTGCGCAGGCGTAATTCATCGAGTTCGTTCAACTCTTCCGCCCGTTTGGTCGATCTACGCGCGCGTACCGACCAGATGCCGACGGAGGATGACGGGCATATGCCAGCAGTGCGCCTTGCGACTCCGACGACTGCCGACCGCGAAGAATTCCTGGCCGCCGTCGCCGACAGCCGCGCGTTGCATGCCGCTTGGGTGACGCCGCCGGCCACCGCGGAGGCCTTCGAGAGATATCTTGAGCGGACATCGCGGTGCGACTTCGCGGCGTTCCTTGTCCGCCGGGTCGACGACGGCGCGGCGGCCGGGCCGATCGCCGGTGTGATCAATATCAGCAACATCATCGGCGAGCCGCTGTCGAGCGCTTTCCTTGGCTTCTATGCCTTCGAGCCGCAAGCGGGCAAGGGTTACATGAAAGCCGGCCTGAAGCTGGCGCTCGCCCACGCATTTGAGCAGCTCGGCCTGCACCGCGTCGAGGCGAACATTCAACCGGAGAACATTGCTTCGATCGCCCTGGTCCGGAGACTGGGGTTTCGCTGCGAAGGGTTTTCGCCCAAGTATCTGCGGATCGCCGGCGAGTGGCGCGACCATGTGCGGTGGGCGCTATTGGCAGAAGAGTTCGCGGCAGCGTCGGAATCTGCGACAAATTAGCTTCGCCACACCACGTTATTCCTGCGCACGCGAAGCGAACAAGTCCAAACCAAGTTGGCGGGATAAGTAACTGGCCACGAGCTGCCCTTTGACGCTGTTGCCGGCCTGGTCCAGCGGCGGCGCGAAGGTGCCGAGGCCGCCCTTGCCGGGCGACACGGTGACAATGCCGCCGCCGATACCGCTCTTGCCCGGCAGGCCGATCTCGTAGAGCCAGTCGCCGGAAGTCTCGTACAGCCCGGCGGTCGCCATCACGGCGAGTGCATAGTGACAGGTCTCGGCGGCAATTACTCTTTCGCGGGTGAGCGGATTGACGCCGCCGTCGGCAAGTGTCGCGCCCATCACAGCCAGGTCCTTGGCCGTGACGTTGAGCGAACACTGCCGCGTGTACAGCTCCGTGGCCAGAGCCGGATCGATGTAGAGTCGCTCGAAGCTCTGGAGCAGGCGGGCCAGGGCCTGATTGCGGAAGTTCGTCTCCGTCGCCGATTTGTATACTTCGTCATTCATTTCGAGCTCTCGTCCGGCAAAGCGCGACAGCCCGTCGTGAATAAACTTCCATTTATCGGCTGGCGTCGCACCGGGGACGAGGCTCGTCGTGGCGATGGCGCCGGCGTTGACCATCGGGTTGGTCCGGCCATCGTCGCCGCGCTCGATGGCCGCGAGTGAATTGAACGCCAACCCCGTAGCGTTGACGCCGATCTTTTCCCGTACCACCTCCGCTCCCAGCAGCTCACACACGAGCGCGAACACAAACGGCTTCGAGACGCTCATGATCGTGAACTCGTGGTCGGCATCGCCGGCGGCATAGGCGTTGCCGACTGCGTCGACGACACAGATGCCGAACGAATCGCGCGGCGCCCGGGCCAGCGCTGGATAGACTTGCGCGTTCTGGCCATCGTGGTTCGACTTGAAGCGGTGGTACGCCTCGTCGACTTGGCGCTGAACAAAGTCGCCTGGCGGAAGGTGGCCGGTCGACACGTAAGGCGTGCCGCGCGATTTCATTTCCGGCGGTGTTGAGCCCATCATTCCGCCTCGCGTTCGCCCGGTAGAGTCTTACAACGGCAGCAACCAGGGGACCATTATCACGCTCACCACGAGCACGATCAAGCTGAAGGGAACGCCGATGCGAATAAAATCGCCGAAGGTGTAATTGCCCGGCGTGACGACCAGCGTGTTGACGGGCGAGGAAACCGGGGTCATGAACGCGGTCGATGCGGCGAGGGCCACGATCATCGCAAAGGGATAGGGCGAGGCATGCAGCTCATCAGCGATCGAAACGGCAATCGGCGCCATGAGCACCGCGGTCGCCGTGTTGGAGATGAACATGCCGAGGATCGCGGTGATCGCAAAGAGCGTTGCCAGAATCGCCCGTGGTCCGAGGCCGCCCACCAGAGTCATCAGCCCGTCGGCCGCGAGCTCCACACCGCCCGTTCGCTCGAGGGCGATCGAAAACGGCAACATTCCCACGATCAGCACGATCGTTTTCCAATCGATCGAGCGGTAGGCACTATTCAGATCGACGCAGCCGAGCGCGCCCATCAACAAGCAGCCCACGAGGGCGGCCTGCACGTTGGGAATCAGGCCGCTGATCATCAGCCCGACGGCGATCGCCAGGCAGACGACGGCTTGTACCGCTTTGCCGGAGACGGGCAGCACTTCATCCAGCTCGACGGGCAGATTGAATACCACCAGGTCCTTGTTCTCGCCCCCAAGCTCGCGAATCGCCTCCCACGGCCCCGTCACCAGCAGTGTGTCGCCCACCTGTAGCGGTTCGTCGCGGACCATGCCGCTGAATGTCGTCTGCCCACGGCGCAAGCCGATCACGGTCAAGCGAAAGCGCGAGCGAAAATCGGCATCGATCACCGTTTTGCCGACCAGCTCCGAGAGCGCGGGGACGATCACCTCGGCCATGCCCAGCTCTTGCGACCGGTCGGCAAAATACGATCCGGACAGCGGCTGCGGCTGCAATTTGTATTGTTCGACAAGACGGGCGACGTCGCTATCGCGCGCGAACAGGTCGACGAACAAAATGTCGCCCGCGTGCAGTTCGGAATTGGCGTGGGGCTGTTCCAGCTTGCCGGCGCGTTCGATGGCGATGAGACTGGCCCCCGACGTGTCGCGCAGGCGAATCTCGGACAACGTCTTACCGGCGAGCGGCGACCCCGCTTCCACTTTGACTCGATGCTCGCGTTCGACGAGCTGATACTCTCCGAGCCAATCGGTGAGCCGCGGCCGCCCCGAGGCGGCGCCCGATTCCGACTCGTCGCCGCCAGCGAGCCAGCGCCGCGCGAAGAGCATGTACGCGACTCCCAGTACCAGAATCGGCACGCCGAATGGTGTGAAACTGAAGAAGCGGAAACCGGCTGCGCCATGCCGCACCAGTTCGCTGTTCACCACCAGGTTGGGCGCCGTGGCGATGAGCGTCGTCATGCCGCTGATCAGGGCCGCAACGCTGATCGGCATCATCAACCGGCGGGGCGACTTGCCCATGGTCTGTGCAATTCGCAGCGCCACGGGGATGAAGATGGCGGTGACGGCCGTCGAGCTCATGGTCGCACCCAGGCCGCAGACCACGAGCATCAATAGCGCGATCAAGCGCGTCTCGCTGCTGCCGGCCCGTTCTGAGAGCCAATCGCCGAGCTTTCGCGCCACGCCGGTGCGGACGAGCCCTTCGCCGATCACAAACAGCGCCGCGATCAGAACGATATTCGAGTCGCTGAATCCGGCCAGGGCCTCGCTCATCGTCAGCACGCCGGTGAATGGCAGCACGGTGAGCATGATTAGCGCTACCGCATCCATCCGCGGCCTGTTGAGCGCGAACATGGCGATTGCGGCCGCAAGCAGGACGAGCACGATGACCAGCTGGATGTTCATAGACCGCCTGAAGTCTGGATCGGACTTGATCAGCAGCGCGAACTGACGAGTCGGAGCCAACGTGGTTATAGCCCGACCAAATACCACTCGCCAGAGACGAAATCGGGGCAACGCTCCCTAACGACGCGACCAACATTGCCTTTCGCGTCGTCAGCCAGACAAGTTAGAATATCTATTCTGCCCTCGTAGCTCAGGGGATAGAGCAGCGGTTTCCTAAACCGTTGGTCGCATGTTCGAATCATGCCGGGGGCATTTTCTCCTTTCTCGCTCTTCGTTTTTTTTCGCTCTTCGTCGGCCAAACTTCCTCGCAGGAATCGCCATGTTCGCGCGGCGCGGTTTTACGCTGGTGGAGCTGCTGGTCGTGATCGCGATCATCGGCGTCCTGGTCGCGCTGCTGCTGCCGGCGATTCAGGCTTCGCGTGAAGCGGCGCGGAAGACGCAGTGCAAGAACAATCTCCGCCAGATTGCGGTTGCGTTTCTGAACCACGAGACCGCGCAAGGATTCCTGCCGTCGAGCGGCTGGGGATACAAGTGGGTGGGCGATCCGAGCGCCGGCTACGGGCCCGATCAGCCCGGTGGCTGGGCGTATAACATCCTCGCTTATGCCGACGAGGCCGCCCTGCGTGAGTCCGGGCCGCGGACCGCGGTGCTGTTGAAGCAAATCGACGACGCGTTGAACGGAAACGAAGGCGGCAGTTCGCCGACTCCTCCGACCCTGGTTACCACCGCCGTCCCGCTGTTCAACTGCCCATCGAAGCGTGCGGGTCAACTCTTTCCGCTCGATCCGAGCACGCTCTTCGACCGCCGCACGCTGGCTCGCAATCTGCCATCATGTACTGTCGACGCGGGCTGCCTGGTCGCCCGCGGCGACTACCGAGCCAACAGCGGTAACATTCTCACCGAAGACGAGCCCGGCCCGCCGTTTCCCGGGCCTGGCTCGTCGTATCCATGGCGGTTTTCGAAACGCGCACAGACTGGAATTACGTTCCAACGCAGCCGCATTCGCAGCGGCGAAATCTTCGACGGGACGAGTAAGACGGCTCTGGTCGGTGAAAAATTTCTCAATCCCGATCGCTACGACACCGGGACCGACAACGCCGATGACCAGTGCGTCTTCGCCGGCCACGACAACGACAATAATGGCTACACGGCCTCTGTGGGTTCCGATTCGACAACCGTCTACCGGCCGCTGCGTGACGTGGCGAGCAACGAGAAGTACCCGTTCTATTTTGGCAGCCCCCATGTGGAAGGCCTGCATATGGCCTTTTGCGACGCGTCGGTGCGGCTGGTTGAGTACGACATCGACGACCGAGTGTGGACCAATTTCGGCGGACGCAGCGACGAGCAGCTGTGGTAAGCGTACGGCGCGGCTGGACTTGCTAGCATGAGTCTTTCATCGGACTCGTCTTGACGCTTTTCGCTCGCATGTTCGATCATGGCCAACTCGCCCATCGTGGAAACGGCCGATCGCAGTTGAAGCCCCGCAGGACGCCGATCGGCGCCACTTACTTGCGACCCCTCACACACGTGCAAATGGAGGTGCACCCATGCAACGCGATATCGACCTGTTACGTCATCTGCTGTTGGAAATCGAACGCCGCGGCGCCACGTCCCCGATCGACACGCTGCGGGCCGACGTGCGGCACGACGGCGACGAACGCATCCGTTATCACCTGCGGCTGCTCACCGACGCTGGCTACTTAAAAGAGGCCGGTCAAACATCGACCGGAACTCCCTGCGTGCGGCTGACTCACGAAGGTCAGGAGTTTATCGAGCTGGCGCGGAGCGACGCCCGCTGGCGTGAAGCCAAGGCTACGGTTCTCGCCGCGACGGGCGGTGTCCCGCTGACGGTCGTCCGTTCGTTGCTGGGCAAATGGGCCTGGCGCTCCGTCGTGCGCAACGAACGCCGCCGCGTTGTCGTCGGCCGGCGCCGTTACCACCGCTACGTGGAACGCGTCGCGCCGGAAGTCTGGCTCGATGCCTATGCCACGGACCCGGACGCACTCTGGGACGACGGACAATCCCGGGCCGCACGCGAGCGGGCGACCATTCGCCGACGACGAGTTCCGGCCGCGTGGGATCCGGCGCTCTATGACGACGTGGCCGCGGAGTTGGACAATGCGCCCGCAGCCGAGCCGCTGCCGGAACATTTGATCTAAGCCCTGACTGCCAGACACAAACTTGTCGCCAGCGGGCAGTGTCAAGCTATTGACACTGCCCGTCGTTTTTTATTCAGGATCGTCGCGCGAATTCGCCGTTCACGCGCAAACATCTAGTTCGATAGTGTCAATTATGGCAGCGGCCAATGTCGCGGGTGTGCGGCGAACGTGGCTGCTACACGACTAGTCGTTACTGAGTCCGCTCAAAAAAACCTTGACTCGCGCCGCTCGCCAAGCGCGAACAAACGTTGCGGTCTCCCCGCCTTAGGGGTACAACAATCTGGTGAGGAGAAGAGATGCGCGCGGCGAAGCATTGAGCCGCCCGGGCGGGGATGCGCTTGTGCCCTTGCCCGTTCTCCGATCTGGTCAAGCAGGTTGCGTGGGAGAAGGTTCGGGTGATCGCAACGGGGCAAGACACAGACAACCAGCTGCACGAAATAGTCGCCATTCAGCGACAGTGTCTCGTCGACTCGACGCCGCTGGCGGCCGTCGAGCGGGCATTGCGGTGGCTCAGCGACCAGACGCAGAGCGAGTCGGCAATCGTCTGGACCTGTCCGCCGAATTCGAACGGCTGCCCCCCGTCGAATGTTTACGCCGCCGTCAATGTTGCTGCCAAAAACGGCCGACTCTCGGCCCGAAGGCCAGCTTCCAGCGAAGCCTTCGCCGAGCGGGTCCGCGAATTGTTGGCCGAGCAATTTGGCGCCGCGGGCGACAAGCCTGTCTGCTTTGAAACAAGCGCTGCGAGCTCCACGAAAAAGTCTTCCGATGTGCTGTCGGACGTTTCACTCTGCAATGGCTGTGGACTCCAATTGCGTGACGATAGCGGTGCAATTGTGGGAGTTGTGGCGCTCGTCAACCGGCCGTCCGGATTTGATCGAGCGCTCATCGATAAACTGCGACCGATGTGCGATGCGCTCGCAGCGCTGCTCCAGTCGGCACAGCGAGAGCATGCCCACCTCGCTCGAGAAGCAGTGCTGGAAGCCAGCGAAGCGCGGCTTCGCATTTTCGCCGACCATGTGACCGACGGCCTGTTTCTGCAAGATGCCGAGACGCGCGTCGTCGACGTCAATCGCCGCGGCTGCGAGACGCTCGGCTACACGCGCGACGAATTGATCGGGATGACGCCCGCAAATTTCGATACGGCCATCACGGAAGAAGAAATCAAATCTTATTCCGCGCGCCTGGCGGCCGGCGAATCGATTGCCTTCGACTCGCGCCATTGTCGGAAGGACGGAGTCGAGTACCCTGTCGAAATTCGGGTCAGCCCCGTTTGGATCGGAGGCAAGCTGCATACCCTGGCGCTGGTCTGCGACATCACGGAGAGAAAGCGGGCCGAGGAGCGGCTGCGTCAAAGCGAAGAACGACTGGAGCTGGCGCTGATCGCGTCGCGGATGGGCGTCTGGGAATGGGACATGCAAAGCGACGAGACATTTTGGTCGCCGGAATGTTACGACATCTACGGCGAAAAGAACTTTGATGGGCGTGGAGCCTCGTTCACCAAAATGATCCATCCCGAAGATCTCGACCCGCTGGGGGAGGTCATCCAAAAAGCGCTTGATTCGGAGACCTTTAGCCAGTGGGAATTTCGCTTCACGCCGTCTGATGGCCGCACGCGCTGGATCGCGAACTGGGCCATGGTTCGACGCGATGCCTCCGGAAAGCCCATCAAATTGCTTGGCACGGCCCGCGACATCACGGAACAGAAGCGCGCCGAAGACGCGCTGCGGCAGTCGACGCTGCTGTTGGAAAATATTGTCGAGAACATTCCGCTGGCGGTGTTCGTCAAAGACCCCAAAGATGAGTTTCGCATCCGACTCTGGAACAAAGCGGCCGAATCCATTTTCGGAATTCCACGCGAAGAAATGATTGGCCGCAACTCCGCCGACTACTGGCCGAAGCACATGGCGGATTCCTACCTCGCCATCGACGAGAAGGTGATGCGCGAAGGCCGGATGCAGGTCGTCGAAGAAGAGCAAAGCACCACCCGCGAAGGCGGCGCGATTACCGTCCACACCCGCAAGCTGCCCCTCTGCGATCGCGACGGCAAGCCCACGCTGCTGTTGGCAATTTGCGAAGACATTAGCGCCCGCAAACGGTCCGCAGAAGCGCTGAAAGAGGCGCAACATCGGCTGGCGTTCACGCTCCGCGGAGCCGACGTCGGGTTGTGGGACTGGGACCTCAAGACCAACGAAGTCATTTTTTCGGAAGAGTGGAAGAGCCAACTCGGCTACCACGGCGACGAGATTCGCAACATCAATTTGGAATGGGAATCGCGGGTCCATCCCGAAGACCTGCCGATTGCTCAGCAAAACGTCGAGAATGCCGTTCTCAAACGGACCCCCGAATATCGGTCCGAATTCCGCATGCGACACAAGGACGGCTCGTGGCGCTGGATCCTCTCGCGCGGCTCGTTGATCGACGACGCCCAGGGCCGACCGGCCCGATTGATGGGCATCCACATCGACATCACCGAACGCAAACGGGCCGAGGAGGCGCTCCAGGCGAGCGAGTCTCGCTATCGGACGTTTGTCGACCACGCGACCGATGCGCTGTTTCTCCAGGATCAGGAGGGACGCGTGGTCGACGTGAACGAGCAGGCCTGCGTCAGCCTGGGATACACGCGGGATGAGCTGATCGGCAAAATGCCTTACGAGTTTGATCCGGATGTGACGCCGGAATATGTGGCCGAAACGGTGAAGCGGCTCGACGCCGGGGAGGTCCTTGCTTTTGATTCACGGCATCAGGGCAAGGACGGTTCCACATTTCCGGTTGAAATTCGCCTCCGCCCCTTCTGGGTCAACAATCAACGATTCCACGTGGCCCTCGTCCGCGACATCACGGAACGCAAGCGCAACGAGGAAACGCTGCGGGAAAGTGAATCCCGCCTCCGCACGCTGTTGGAGAATCTCGACAAGGTGGCGGTGCAGGCGTATGAACCGGATGGCACCATTACGTTCTGGAATCGCGCCAGCGAGCTCTTCTATGGCTATACCGCAGACCAGGCGTTGGGGCGCGATCTGATCGAGCTGCTCCACGGCGAACATACGCGCGCCGGGGAACGCAAGATCATGGCTCAAGCGCTGCAAACCGGAAAACCGCCGGGCGCAGAAGAAGTGGAAGTCGTTCGCCAGGACGGCGCCAAGTTGACCGTATTCGCCAGCCGCGTGGTCCACCCTCGCGCCGGCCGCCAACCCGAGTTCTTCTGCTTCGACGTGGACATCACCGACCGTAAGCGGGCCGAGGAAGAACTTGCCCTGCGGCAAACCGAATTGCTGCACGCTTCGCGCCTTTCGACGGTCGGGCAAATGGTCGCCGAAATCTCTCATGAAGTGGCCCAGCCGCTCAACGCAATCGGCAACTTCGCCGCCGCCAGTGAAAAAATTCTCGAGGGCGGCGTCGACGGTCAGCTCAGCACGCTCTACGAATACATCCGCGCGATTCTCGATCAAAACCAGCGCTGCGTCACCATCCTGGGCCGGCTCCGCGATTTCAGCCGCCGCTCGCCCGGAACTCACGCCAACTGCGACGTTTGCCAATTGCTGCACGAGTCATGCGATTTGATGTCCTTCGAGCTGCGCCGCAGCCGCATTCGCGTGTCCTTTGAGCTTCCGAAGGTATTGCCGCCCATTCGCGGCGATCGCATTCAGCTGCAGCAGCTTGTGGTGAATCTACTGACCAACGCCCGCGACGCGCTGGTCGAACAGTCCGACTCGCGGCGCACGATTGCGATCCGCGCCGCGGCCGAATTTGATTCGGTAGTCTTCGAAGTGGAAGACACGGGCAGCGGCCTGTCGGATGAGGCCAAAATTCATTTGTTCGATCCATTTTTCACCACGAAACGTCACGGCATGGGTATCGGATTGAGCATCTGCCAATCGATTGCCAAGGAACACGGCGGCCGCATCGACGCCGTCACCAATGCCCATGGCGGCGCGACGTTTCGTGTCCGGTTGCCGATTTCCCGAAAGTAGATTTACGATGGATACCAATTCGATCTATGTCGTCGACGACGACCAAGCCGTGTTGATGTCGGTACAGGCGATGCTCAGCCAACACGGTTACCATTGCCAGTGCTACCTCACCGCCGGCGAATTTCTCCGCCATGCGGCGGCCGACCGGCCGGGATGCGTCATCACGGATTTGCAAATGCCGGAAATCAGCGGTGTCGAGCTGCAGCAACGGCTGGTTGCAGATCAGAGTCCCTTGTCCGTAGTCGTCGTGACCGGCGTGGCCGATGTGCCAACGACCGTGTCCTTGATGGAGCGCGGCGCCGTGACCCTCCTCGAAAAACCCTATAACCACGACGACCTGGTGCGCGCCGTTGAACGGGGCCTGGCGCTCAGCCGCGAGCGCTGGCTGCAAAGGCAAAATCAATCGTCTGTGCTCGAGCGGCTGGCATCGCTCTCGGACGACGAGCGCCGGGTCATGGATTGCATGTTGACGGGCCAACCCAATAAAGCTGTCGCGCATCGACTCGAATTGAGCATGCGGACCGTCGACCGCAGGCGGCAGGCCGTGCTCGAGAAAATGGGAGTCCGTACAGCTCCGGAGCTCGCCCTCTTGCTCGGGGCCGCGGGAATCTCCGCGCCGCCGGCGACAGATTCGGCAGTCGACGACTCGCAGTCCGCAGCGACGCAATGAACTCGCGGGATTGCCGCTGTAATAACTCACGCGACAGTGAAAACGCTTTCAACTGCGCGTCGACGTTGCGATTTAGGTCGACGTTGCGATTTAGAATGACAGCAGCTTGACACTCCAATCCGCCTCGATTTGGCGCGCGGGTTCGCGATAAACCACTGCATCCCAAGACCTATCCGCCTGACTAAGAAATATATATCCCCGCGAGTTCAAAATCCTACTTGACTCAATCTCCTCGATCAGGCCCTGGCAATTAACTCGCGGTCCGCGCATCATTGTGCCTGGGCCAGACAAGAAACTGATTGACTTATCCCAATACCGTCATTTCAGGGCGATGGGGGATTTCTGTCGCTGCTTGGCGAAGCCGCGCAAACTGCGGTTACGCATTTAGCCGGTCTTGCCAATCGGCCGAATCACAGAAATGCTATTTCAAACGTCCGCGTGACGGTTGCGAGATGGTTTCGCAATTCGGGCAGCGTCAACGTGAACGCCATGAACCGAACAGATTTTCCGCACACTGCCGTTATCCGGCTCGTGCTTGTCGCGCGCCGGCGCCTCGATTGCGACGCACTTGGCGCGCTCTTTCAGGCGCACGCCGAATTTCGAGTGCTCTGCACGACGACGAGTCTGAAAGTTGCCGCCGAAGTCGTGCGGCATCGCCGCCCCGACCTGATTGTGATGGACGGGGCGCTGCTCGACGAGCACGCCAATGAGGGTTTCGACGCGCTCGTGGATCGCCTGGAGCGTGTTCCCTTGCTGGTGCTCGACGACGACATCCGGAATGGGCGGCTGGCCGCCGTGTTGAAGAAGCCGGGTACCGGATATTTTACTCGCCATGTTCCGTTTGAGGATTTGGCGGATGGAATCGAAACGCTCGTCCGCGGGGAGCGGGCGTTCGGGTCGACGGTAAAAGATCACGTCCACCAGACGCCGCACGGCTGGCAGTTCCGCAAAAACGGCGACACTTCGCTATTCGCTTCATTGACCCCGCGTGAGTTGGAAGTCCTCAGGCTCGTCGCGCTGGGACATTCGATCAAGCACTGTGCTGAAGTGTTGGCGCTCGCCCCCAGTACGGTCGACAATCACAAGGCGCGGCTGATGAAGAAGCTCGGCGTGCACAAATCTCTGGATCTCACCCGGTTGGCGATCCGGGAAGGTCTGGTCAGCGTTTAGCCGAAGTAATCGGCGCGGCGGACTCGATCTCCGCCGAGATTACCTGCAACGCTTAGTCTGTCGGCAATTCTGTCGTTCAGATATACTTGGAATCGGCCACCCGTGTGCGGTCAACGTGCCGCGCGGATCTACCTCCCGATTTAAGCCGACTGCGATGCCCAAGTACGTTGTTCGCCACGGCGTGATGCGCAACCTCGGCGTGTTCTACACGCGAGGCAGCGACACCGTCGTGCGCGGCGAGCAAGTCATCGCCCGCACCCATCGCGGATTGGAGGCAGGAGAAGTTCTCTGCGAAGCCACTGAAGAAGCCGTGGCCCAACTTGTGGACCCCAAACAGGGCCAGATTCTCCGCCGCGTCTCCGACGACGATGCTCGCGAGCTCCGCAAGATGTTCGAGCAGCAGCGGCACGAATTCGACATCTGCCAGCAGCGGATCAAAGAGCTCAATTTGAACATGCAGCTGGCCGACGTTGAACATCTCTACGGCGGCGAGCGCGTGGTGATCTACTATCTGGCCGAGGATCGCGTCGACTTCCGCGAGCTGGTAAAGGTGCTGGCCAAGGAATTCCAGACGCGGATCGAAATGCGTCAGATCGGCGTCCGCGACGAAGCCAAGCTGCTGGCCGACTATGGCGACTGCGGCAAGCCCGTCTGCTGCAACACTCATCTGAGCGAGATGCCGCCCGTTTCGATGAAGATGGCCAAGCTGCAGCGGGCCACGCTCGATCCGAGCAAGATTTCCGGCCGCTGCGGCCGGCTCAAGTGTTGTCTTCGCTACGAATACGACACCTACCAATCGTTGCAGCGCGACCTGCCCCCCTTGGGCGCCGACGTGGTGACGTCGAACGGCCGCGGCCGTGTGCTGGCGCAGGAGATTCTCTCCGGCCAGGTGCTGATCGAAACCGAAGACATGCGCCGCATCATGATTCATGCGTCCGAGGTGCTGACGGTGCTCTCGCGCGGCAAAAAGGCGAGCGCTCCGCAGTCGCCAGCTGCCGAGAAAGATGTCGATCGCCCCGCGCCCGCGGAAGAGCAGAATCGCGGCGTTGGCGACTTCCCGCCGGACGACGACGCGAGCCCGCCGTCCGACGAACTGGCCGACGGCCTCGGTCCGGCTTGGGAAGATGAGCCGGATAATTCGGCATAAATTTCGGTTGGTCGCGGCGGAAATTGAACGCAGGCGAACACTTCTGTGCCGGCCGGTTGCCTAAATCGACGCTTCCGCCGACAATGGAAATATGATTGATCCATCCCATCCGCTCGCCGAGTTGCTGCGGCGAGATAAACGATATCATCTCGACGCCTACGTCTTTGTGTTCGACGCGCTCCGCTACGCGCACGAGCAGCTGGGCATGGGCCGCTCGCCCGGCTCGATCGAGGACACCGTCGTCGCCGACGAAATCGAAGAAGACCGGCATATCACCGGCCAGCAACTCTGCGAGGCCATTCGCCTCTACGCCATGAAGCAATATGGCGGGCTCGCCAAAAGCGTCCTCAACCATTGGGGCGTGAATTCCACCGGCGATTTCGGCGAGATCGTTTTCAATCTGATTTCGATCGGCCAGATGCGGAAGACCGACAGCGATCGCCGCGAGGACTTCGATCATGTGTTTGATTTCAGCGATGCGTTCCGCGACTCTTTCGGGCCGCTGACATCGGACACTCCGAAGGGCCGCAGCTCATGAGGCCGCGCCCTTGGCCGCTAGTGATGGCGGCCACATTGCTCGTGCTCTGGAACATCTTTCTGCTGGCGATGGTGCTCTATGGGAATAAGTAACCACTCGATCAGATTCTCGGCGTCGCTCGCTGCATTATTCCTGTTCGTTGGCGGCATCGGCAGCGTGCACGCGGAGACTGAAGTCGCCGCGACTGCCGGACCCGACCGCGCTCGCCTGGCGAAGTCGGTTGATCATGCCGTCGAGTTCCTTGGCAAGTCGCAGGCCGAGGATGGATCCTACAGCAGCCAGGCGGGCCCAGGCATCACGGCGATCGTGGCCACCTCGCTGGTGCGTAGCGGCGGCAGCGCGGACGACCCCGTCGTCGCCAAGGCGCTAAAGTATCTCGACGGCTTCGTGCATGATGACGGCGGCATCTATGCCCCCGGCAGCCGCTATCAAAACTACGAAACATCGCTCGCCATCCTGGCCTATCACGCCGCCAACTCCGACGGCCGCTACGACGAGCGGCTCAAGAAAGCCGAAGCGTTCGTCAAGAAAATTCAATGGGACGGCGAAGAAGGTCACGGCGAAGAGAGCATGAGCTATGGCGGCGCGGGCTATGGCTCGCACAGCCGACCCGACCTTTCCAATACGTCGTTCCTGATCGAGGCCCTGCACACGGTCGGCGCGGAAGAGAATGACGAGGCACTGCAGAAGGCGCTCGTCTTCGTGTCGCGCTGCCAAAACCTCGAGTCTCCATACAATACAACCGAATTCGCCGCGAAGATTGACGACGGCGGATTTTACTACACGATCGCGGCGGGCGGTTCCAGCCAGGCCGGTTCCACACCCGACGGCGGCCTGCGGAGCTACGGCTCAATGACCTACGCCGGGCTCAAAAGCATGATCTATTGTGGCGTCGGTCCGGACGATCCGCGCGTCAAGGCGGCCACCAAATGGATCAAAGACCATTACACACTAGCCGAGAATCCCGGCATGGGCGCCGACGGACTGTACTATTACTTCCACACGTTCGCCAAAGCGCTCGACGCCGTCGGCGAGGATCAGTTCGTTGCCGCCGACGGCACGTCGCACGATTGGCGCCGCGAGCTCGCCGAGCACCTCTTCAAGCTGCAGAAAGACGACGGCAGCTGGACCAACTCGAGCGAACGCTGGCTCGAGTCCGATCCGAACCTCGTGACGGCCTATTCGCTGCTGGCGCTAAACTACTGCGGCCAGAATTAGCAGCGTTAGATCGGAAACGGTTCATCGGAAAGCGCGATTTCCACGAAGCGCTCGATCTCTGCCGCGCCCCCTTCCCACACGAGTTCTGCCAGGCGACGCAAGTCCGGCAGGCGAACCTGTTCGCGGTTGGCCCGCGCAAGTCGTCGAAAATCTACGGCATCCTGCTCCTTCTTATCTCGATCGCGATACGGTGAAACCATTGACGCATACTTGGACACCAGAGCCGCTTCGATCGTTGGAATCCGATGCTGCGTTTCCCCATCGACTAGTACGTATTCCTTGAGGATCAATTCCTGGAAGGGCGACCAGGGATGCATGATGTCGACAACCGGCTTCGGCTTCCCTTCATGATCGAGGTCCAGCGGATCGAGAAACCTCGTCACCTGCGAAAGCTCATGGATCACGAGCTGCGGCCACTCGGCGGCGATCGCCTTCTTCGCTCGGACGCGCTCGTTGTACGGCACCATCACGTCGACGTCTTGCGTCGCGCGCGGACTGGGCATGTATCCCACATAGCCATGCAGCCCCATCAACACCCAATTCTTGACGCCTGCGGCGCGGAGCACGTCGATCACCTCTTGCGGCGTGATGTCCATGGCGGCCTTCCGTTGGTGGCGTTTGGTGTAGCTGGTGAGGCTCGTGCTCTTGCGGATCGCATACGCATGGCCGGACGGAAGCTTTGGATCGAGCTCGTCGATCCCCTGAAAGCCGGCGGCCGCATCCGCGGCGGCGATCGCCTGGCGGCGCTGTTCCAAGAAAGACGGTGTGAAGAAGTCCCCGCTCGCGGCAGGAACTCCCGTCGAATTCAATGATTCGGAGGCGTCGGCCATATGTCTATTTTACCACATTCCACGGTTGAATAGCGACGGCGACCGCTGCCTGAATGTTCACAACGACCGCAAAAACGCGACCGCATTCTCCGCCTCGGCAATCGGCTCCGACGTCGTGCAATCGATCGTCACCCAGCCGCGATAGTTGAACTCTTCCAATTGTCCAAGCAGCGCCGGAAGGTCCACCGCGCCGCGCCCGATTTCGACGTCGATCACTTGTCCCCGGGCCAGGTCGCGTACGGCGTCGCAGGCGTGAAAGTGGATGATGTTGCGCCCCAGCGCCTCGACGGCTTCCGCCGGGCTATGCCCGTGATGGATCAATCCGCTCGGGTGAAAGTCGACGCCGATCGATTGCTCCGGCAGCGCCGCGATCAACCGCGCCAGGTCGGCGCCGTCGTCGCTACCCGTCTGGGCCGCGAGCCGCGCTCCGACCCGCTCGCCGTAGGCGCCGATCCCCGTGAGCACTTCGACCAGTCGAATAAAGCGGGGATCGTGTTCGTCGCCCGGCACGCTGCCGATGCGATTGATGACCACTTCGGCGCCAAGCGACTGTGCAAACCGCATGGCATTCTGCGTCGCCGCCACGCGGCGTTCCAATTCGTCGGCATCATCGTAACCTCGTCGCGTGGGAAACGAGATCGCGGCGACGGACAATCCCAAATCGCCGAGCAGCTTTTGAAACTGCCTTCGCCCGGTCTGCGAAAGCTCGCCGGGCGGCAATTCGCCTCGGGCATCAATTTCGACGCCCTCGACACCCAGCCGTGCAACCGCCTCAAGTGCCCGTCGCAAGGGCATCCGCAAGCTGCGAGTCTGAATTCCGATTCTTAGGGCTGGCACGGTTATAGGGAGCTGCGTGAGGAAAGGAAGCGCCGCCGCCCAAATCCGGCGGCTTCGGCCAGCGGCGGGCAACCGCGTCAAAATAAGCCATGCGGTACATTTGCGGATGAATCAGTATCGCCGATTCTCGACTGGCTGTCACGCGACCCGGGCTTCGAAGCTCTGCGGTCTGACGGCGCTGTTCTGGCTGAGCGCACTCGCCGCGCGGGCCAACGAAATCGAGCGTCCCGCCGACGCGATCGAAGTGTTCCACTGTGCGTTCGATGAAGCCTGGGACGCGAACTACGACGACTGGCCTGACCGCTGGACGCGCAAGACCGGCGAGGACTATCCCCACTACGTCGACGTTCGCATGGCCCCGACTGAGGATCCACGCTCCACAGGCGGGCGTTTCCTACAGATCAAGCCGGACGGCTCTTCCGCTGCCATTTCCAGTCCCCCGATCCGCGTGACCTCTCGTTTCAGCTACCTGTTGACGACGCAGCTCTACGTCAAGAATCTCAAACATAGCGAGGTCACACTCACGATCGATTTTTACAACGCCGAAGGCAAGAAACTGCAATCGCGTCAGGAAAAGCTCCGCAACAAGCGGGACGGCTGGCATACCGTTAATATCGAATCGATCGACCCCGGTGACCAATCGATCGACCGCGGGATCATCACGCTCGACGTGCAGCGGGGTAGTCGGGGTGATTTGCACGGCCTGGTGGCCCTCGACGACGTCTGGCTCGCTCGCCTGCCGCGAATCACCGTTTTTGCGAACAGTCCGTACAACGTTTATTCGAGCGAGGACGACGTGGTTGTCCGCTGCGAGCTCTCCGGCATTCGTGAGCAAAACCCGGAAATCCGCTTCCAGCTGCTGGATGCTTCGAGCAAAGAGCTGCACGGCGGCAGCGTGTACCTCGACGGGCGGCTGATTGAAGAAGACACGCGCCGCGCGTCGGACATCATCGACGGCGTCGGCAATACTCCCAAAGGTTATGAAGGCGCCACCGAATGGCGCCCCAACATCCAGCAACACGGCTTCTACAGCGTCGTCGTCACGATGCTCAGCTCCGACGCCACGGGCAAGCAAACCGACGAAGAACGCCGAATGGACCGCCGCGTCATCTGGCTGGCGATCGTGCCGCCGCTGCCGATGTCGACCGACGGCGACTTCGGCTGGTCGCTCCCCAATCGCGACGGCCCCCTGTCCCTGCAGGCGCTGACCAAGTTGCTGCCCAAGGTCGGCATCCACTGGGTCAAGCTGCCGGCCTGGTATGACGCCGCCGAGCCACACCGCGGCGACGACATCATTCGCTTCGTCGAAATGCTCGGCGCGTCAAACATCGAAGTGATTGGCGTGATCGACCATCCCCCTGCCGGATCGGAGCTCGGCGATCGTATGGGCCTCAATGCTTCAATTGCCGACCTGCTTGCGCTCGATCAGGCTACCTGGTTGCCGGCGCTTGATCCGGTGATGTCGCGGCTCTCGATGCGACTGCGGTTTTGGCAGCTTGGCGACGACCAGGACATGAGTCTCGTCGGCGATCCCAAGTTGCCGCAGAAAATGTCGGAGCTGCGCGAGCGGCTGTTCCGCTTCGGCCAGCAGGTAAAACTCGGAGTGCCTTGGGTCTGGGACGCCGCGATTATGCCGCCCCAGGACGCCACCTGGGAGTTTGAACAGCTCATGCCCGATCCCAAGCTGTCGCTCAAGAAGTTCGAGGCCTTTGTCGCTCAGCCTCGGCGGGGGAAAATCAAGCGCTGGCTGACGATCGAGCCTCCACCGCGGCACGAGTCGAGCGACGAAAAAATCGACGAACTGGCAGCGCTCAACGCCCGCGCCACACAATTTGTCCGCAAGATTGTCGCCGCAAAAGAACACGGGATCGACGCGATTTTGATTTCGCGCCCGTTCGACGATCACGTCGGTTTGATGCGGTCCAACGGCATGCCCGCCGAGTTGCTGCTGCCGTGGCGGACGTCGGCCGCGATGCTGGGCGGATCGAAATACATCGGCAGCGTGCAACTGCCCAATGGCAGCGAGAACCGCAACTTCCTCCGCCCGGACGGCAAGGTTGTGATGGTCGTCTGGAGCGGATCGCCAGAAGAGGAAACGCTATTCCTCGGCAACGACGTGCAGCAGATCGACATCTGGGGCGGAACGACGCCGCTAAAGGTTCGCGACCACGAGCAAACCGTCCGCGTCGGCCCGGTTCCCAGCTTCGTCATCGGCGTCAATGAGCCGATCCTTCGCTGGCGAATGGCGCTGGCCTTCAAGGACGACCATGTGGAAAGCATCTTCGCCAAGCCGCATCCCAACGCGGTTCATTTCAGGAACTACTTTCCTCAAGGCGTCGGCGGCACGATCGCGATCGTCGCCGAACGCACCGATCACAACCGGCCCGGCGCGGAAAATGAAGGCAGCGAAGGTCTCCTGCGCGACAATGAGCGCTGGACGTTCGACCCGCCGGAGGGGACCATCAGCCTCTCCGCCAACGAGTCGGCCACCTTTCCATTCGACGTTCGACTCAAGAACGCCATCTTCGGCGAACAGCCGGTTCGCGTTGACTTCGTCGTCGACGCCGATGAGAAATATTACTTCAGCGTATACCGCAAGATGTGGGTCGGCTCGGGTACGATCAGCGTCGATTTCCAGACCCACTTGGAAAAGGACGGCTCGCTGGTCGTCGAGCAGATCATGAAAAACACCGCCCCGCAGCCGGTCGACTTTAAGTGTTTCTTGTACGCGAAGGGCTATCGGCGACAGCGAGCGCAGGTGTACCGGCTCGGTGCAACCCCCGATCGCACGACGTATCGCTTCCGTAATGGCGCGACGCTCGTCGGCAAGGAACTCACGCTGGAGGCGGAAGAGATCGGCGGCGAGCGCGTGCTCAAGTGTCGGTTCATGGTGGCTGATAAACCGCCCGAAGCACCACAGAAACCAGACGCGAAAGCCGAGCCGCCCGGCCGCAAGACGTTCCAGGACGCATTGTCAGAGCCGCAGGACCGCGTTTAATCGTGCCAGCGAGTTTTGTGGCCTGTCGTGCCGCGTGCGCAAACCTTTCCGCGCGGTGCGGCGTATTAGGGCGGCACGCCTCCGCGGCCTCCATCGGCTGGTTGACCCCTTCCAGTGGCCGCCTAAAATGGATTACTTGCGGAACTCCGGAACGCCGAAATACGAGAAGAAGGGCAGGCTCTCCCATGACTCCCACGCCGCTGCGCTTTCTCACTGCCCTGCCCGTTTACAACGAGGCGTCGCACGTCGATGCGGTGCTAAATGAAGTTGTCCAATACGCCGGCGACGTCCTGGTCGTCGACGACGGTTCGACGGACGGAACGGCCGAGCGGCTCGCAGCGCGGAACGACGTGTTCGTTGTGCGGCACCCGAAAAATCGCGGTTACGGCGCGGCGCTGCAGACGGCGTTCGAGTATGCAGTTCGTTTCAAGTATGACGTGCTCGTGACGATCGATTGCGACGGCCAGCACGAGCCGCAGCGGATCTCCATGCTGGTTGAAGCCTGCCGAGACGCCGACATAGTTTCCGGCAGCCGCTATCTAGACGCGGCCGATGCCAAGAGCCAGGCGCCCGCCGAAAGGCGCCAGATCAATCAGATGATCACCCGCGAGATTAACGAGCGGTTGGGCCTGTCGCTCACCGATGCGTTTTGCGGATTCAAAGCCTATCGCGTCTGTGCCCTGGCGAAGCTATCGATCACTGACCCCGGCTACGCGATGCCGCTGGAGCTTTGGGTCCAGGCGGCGTATTTGGGACTTAGAATCGTCGAAGTCTCGGTGCCGTTGATCTATCTCGACGAGAAGCGGAGCTTCGGCGGCAGCCTCGACGATGGAGCGAAGCGGATGGAGTACTACCACCAGGTGCTGGACCGCGCAGTCGCGGCGACGCTTACCGATCGACGGCTCAACGCCGCTCGCCAACAACGGGCCAAGGAATGCGTCGCGGTCGATTGTGGCACGCCGGCCGTCGACGACTACTGTCCCTTCTTCCCATGCTGATGGCCGAAACTGATGCGTACCGGCGTTTTCGGGCGCCTCAGGAAGACGGCCAATCGCTCGTCGAGCCGCCCCGGGCCACGTTGGGAGACGTCGTCAAGCGGAACCGCGAACAGCTCTCGGCAATCGAATACGACGTCCAGGGTCGCACTCTCGCCGACCTTTCAGCGAAGGCCCGTCGCTCCCTGGTCGTACGGGCTTGGAACTACACCCGAGAGTATCGCGACGTTTCGGACCGCCACCGTGCGGCCGCTGCGAATAATAGCCCGCTGATTCTCTCCGGCCATCAGCCGCAACTTTTCCACGCTGGCGTGTGGTACAAGAACTTCGTGCTCGGCTCGCTGGCCGCAGAAGTCGACGGGGCGGCGATTCACTTGCTCATCGACAGCGACTTGTGCCGGTCGGCCTCGATTCGCGTGCCCGCGGGTACCGTGAGCGCGCCGCGCTTGGAGACGGTCGCCTTTGATCTTGCAGGAGAAGACACCCCTTACGAAGAACGCGGTGTTTACGACGAAGCGGTATTTGGCGCTTTTGCCGGTGAAGTGCGGCGCGGCCTGCAATCACTCGTGGCCGATCCACTCGTGATGCCGCTATGGTCGCTACTGCCTCCGGCCCAATCGCCGTCCACGCTCGGCCTCCGCATCGCCCAGGCCCGGCACCGACTCGAAGAAACTTTCGGCAATGACACGCTTGAATTGCCTCAGAGCAGCGTGTGCCAGCTGCCCGAGTTTCATTGGTTCGTGGCCCACCTGTTGGCGCATCTGCCCCGATTCCAGGCCGCCTACAACGGCTCGCTGGCCGCATATCGCCGCGCCCATCACCTGCGAAACCGAGCCCAGCCGGTGCCCGACCTGGCGGAGATCGAAGGCTGGCTCGAAGCCCCATTCTGGATGTGGTCGGCCGACGATCCGCGACGCCGCCCGGTCTTCGCCCGCCAGCGGGATGACGTGATCGAGCTGACCGATCGGCACTGCCAAACGATTGCCCTTACGCTCTCGGCCGATAGTGACGCCGCCCTTGCCGCCGCAGAACTGGCGGCCGCCGCCGAGCGCGGCGTCAAGCTACGCACACGGGCACTGGCCACGACGCTGTTCGCCCGGCTTGTGTTGGGCGATTTGTTCCTCCACGGCATCGGCGGCGCCAAGTACGACCAGGTTACCGACGACATCTCCCGGCGTTTCTGCGGCTTCGAACTGCCGCAATACGCGACCGCCTCGGCCACGTTGCGGCTGCCAATTGCTCACGGCGCGAACGAGCACGATTCGCTCAGCGCCATCAAAGGGCAGTTGCGTGAATTGCAGTACCATCCGGAACGCTTTGTCGCCGGGAACGGCGCCGCCGCGCCGGCCGCCGCGGCAATCGGCGACAAACTTCGCACGCTACAAATTACCAAGACTCCCGCCAACGCTCGCGAGCGCCACGAGGCCATCTCATCCGCCAACGCCGCGCTGCAGCCCTACGTCGAATCGCGGCGCAGCGCGCTCCGCGAACAACGCGAGCAAATCGAGCGCCGGCAGTCGGTCGACGCAATTCTGAATTCGCGTGAATACTCGTTCTGCTTGTTTCCGCGCGAGCATTTCGCACAATTGCTGTCACAAGCGTGAGTTCTTTTGCACTCGATGAGCGCGCTACTGGACTCCGTTGCGGCGATTCTCTAATCTACCCTTATGCCGTCTCTCTGGCGGCAGCAGCGCGGACCATGGGCAATCGTGTGACACGGACGGCTGACGAACATGGAGTTCGATACTGGCGGAACTTCGAGAGGCTTGTTGCGAAGTGGATTGCAGCCGCCAGAGTGCGATGCCGTCCGCCTCGTCACCGGTCACGCCGCCGACCACCGGTTGATCTACGAGCTGCTCAAGTCGAGTCCGCTCGCGCCGAGCGCTGATGCTTTTTCCGCGGCGCTCGAGGAACCGTCGTACGAGCCGACGGACCGGCTGCTCGTCAAGCGCGGCACGCAGATCCTGGGCCACGTGCAAGTCGTCCACCGCTCGGCCTGGTTTCACGGCGTGAAGCTACCGGTTGCCAGCATCGAAGGCTTGGCGACACTCCCCGAATTGCGCGACGCCGGCTACGACCCCCTGTTGTTTTCCGCGGCGGAACAATCCCTCCGCGGCTCACCGGCCGTGGTCAGCTTTGCCCATACCGATCGGGTCGAGCTGTTTCGCACCTCCGGCTGGAGCGAAATCGCGGCCCCGCGGCACACCGTGGCCAACGTCAACGAGGTGCTGGCCCGGCTCTCCGCCGGCGAAGAGGCTCCCTGCTCGCTCACGCGCCGCGAGCGCCCGTTTCGGATTCGTCACTGGCGGCACGTCGAGTTGGAGCCGCTACTCGAAGTGAGTCGCCAGGGGGCCGCCGCCACCTGGGGCGGGCTCGACCGCAATGAGCAGTATTGGCGCTGGCTCGTCGGTCGCAAGTCGCACGACGCCTTGATCGTGGCCATCGAAGGCCGCGATGATTGGGACTCGCTCGCCGCGCCGCCACACATCGTCGGCTACGCGGCAACGCGCGGCTCGCAGCTTGTCGAGCTCGGCACGCGTCACGATTTCCACCGTGCCGCGGGTCCGCTCCTGGCCCGCGCCTGCCAGGATGCGATCGAGCGCGATCATCGCCAGATTTCCCTGCATGTGCCGCCTGCCGACCCGCTGCACGACGTGCTCGTCTCCGCCGGCGGAAGCTGGTCGACCCGCGCGCGGTACGGTGGCACGTGGCTGGCCAGGCTGGTGGATCCCGTGCGGTGGGTCGAGAATCTCTATCCAGTGCTCCTGGAACGCGCCAAGTCGGCCGACTTCGCCCGGCCGCTGGCCATTGGTTTCGACACTGGACGGCGCAAATATCGCTTCGAGCTCACCCGCCGCAGCGGCCACCTGCATTTGGACGACGCGTCGCCGAGCGACGTCACCTGCTCCCCCTCAACGATGAGCGCGCTGATGCTCGGCAACCTCGACCTCGACGAGGCTCGCCAGACTGGCCGCGTCTTCTTCCGCGACGACGAAATCGCCGCCCGCGTCGCCGCTCTATTTCCAAAAATCGCCTTCTGGCAATCTCCGTTCGACGCGATGTAAGCCGGCGCTCCGCTGATTAGAATGGGCGAGTCGACAACGCCTTCGCCGAGCGGGACCGCGACGCCATGTTCTTCCTGTTTCCCTACACTACCGATGCGCCAGTCTACTATTGGCCCTTTGCGACGCTGGGGCTGATCATGGCCAACGCGCTCATCTTCGTCGGCATGCAAAACGGCATGATCGCCAACGCCGACGAATGGGTCCTCTGGTACGGCGAAGGGCTCCACCCGATCCAGTGGGTCACAAACATCTTCACCCACTCCGGCCTGTCCCACATCATCGGCAACATGCTGTTTCTGTGGATCTTCGGCATCATCGCCGAAGGCAAGCTCGGCTGGTGGAAATTCCTGAGCTGCTACTTGGGCATCGGCGTCGTCCACTCGATGCTCGAACAAATGGTGATGCTGCAATACACGGGCAACGTGCCGGGGGCCGTCGGCGCGTCGGCCGCGATCTTCGGCATCATGGCGCTGGCGACGATCTGGGCGCCGCTCAATGAGATGACGTTTTTCTACATCGCCGCGTTTCGCACGGGGACGTTCGAAGTCAGCATCGCCGTGATGGCCTTCTGCTACACGATGTGGGAGCTGGCGTATGTCGTCATCTTCGGCACCGCGGCGGCTAGCAGCCTGCTGCACCTGACCGGCTTCCTGGTCGGCTTGCCGCTGGGAATCGCCCTCTTGAAACTCAAAGCGGTCGACTGTGAGGGGTGGGACGCGTTTCATGTCTGGAGCGGCGACTATGGCGGATTCAAAAAGGAGCCGGACGTCCTGAAGGAGTCCGCCGAACTGGCCGAGAAGAACCAGGCGCGCGACGGCAATCAATTGGTCGAAGCCAAAGCCCAGCTGCGGCATTACCTGCAGGCAAAGAATCCGGTCGCGGCGCTTTTGCTGTACGAAAAGATGCGCCACGTGGGCGGCGGCCTGGTGCTCGATCGCGACGAGCTCTTCGCGCTCATCAAGCACTTGCAGGCGACCAACCGCTTCCGCGAGTCAGCGCCGCTGATGGCCGAATTGATCCGCCGTTTTCCGGACGGCGCCGACGCTGTCCGTGTGAAGCTCGCGCAGCTCTGTGTCGTCCAGCTCGACCGCCCCGCCAAAGCGCTCGAGCTGCTCTCGGGCATCGATCCGCTCCGCCTGCCCGCGCCGCAGATGGAGCTGGCCAAGAAAATCGCGGCCAAAGCCCACGCGATGCAGGCCGACGGCGACGTCGAGCTCGACACCGAGCTCTAGGCAGTACGGACATTCATAGCAAGTCGACCAAGAGTGCGGCGAGCCAGAGGAAGCCGGCGTAGTTGGCAGCTTTCTTCTCGTAGCGGGTGGCGATTCGTCGGCAGCGTTGCTTAACGCGGCCGAAGAAGCGTTCGATTC
>JBFWSG010000002.1:0-236659 GCA_050248495.1 Pirellulales bacterium
AAATGCTCAAGGCCAAGGCGCAGGACGCCACACCGGTAATCGCGCTCTCGAATGAAGATCGGCTGCAGCGTGCGGCGGCGGTGGGACAGTATTTGGAAAAAGCACGGCCCGCCATGTTTGCCGAGCCAAATGTCCGCTTTCCTTTGGTCGTGTCACAGCGACAGCGCGGCTTTCCCAATCCGGCGCAGCGCTACTTTCTCGCGCTTCGCTCGCTACCGGAAAGCGATCCCTGGCGGCGCTGCGGCGCGACGGAAGAGTGGTTCTCAAAGCCGGAAGGACTGCCGCCGCCGAAGCAGCTGGGCAACTGCCGGCACATCGACGCGCGGCCCCATTTGGATGGAAAGCTTGACGAAGCGTTTTGGGAATCGGCGGACCGACTGCAATTGGCTGCCGACGTGACAGAATCAGAGAAAGCGGCCGGCACAGACAAGAATGTCGGGCCTGCGGTGCGGCTCGTGCGCGACGATGAGTTTTTGTATCTGGCGATCGAATGCCCAAAAGCGCCGAGCATCGAATATTCAACCGACGCAAGCCCGCGCGCGCGGGATGCAAATCTGGCGGAGCATGATCGCGTGACGTTGCGGTTCGACGTGGACCGCGATTACACGACGGCCTTGCAACTGGCAGTCGACTGCCGGGGGTGGACTCATGACGCGTGCTGGGACGATGCGACCTGGAACCCGCAGTGGTTCGTCGCGGCGGAGGCAGACGAAGCGGCGTGGCGAGTCGAAGCGGCAATTCCGCTGGCGGAACTCGTGTCCGCGGCGCCGACGGCGAAAGAAGTCTGGGCGGTGTCGGTGGTGCGTTCGATCCCCGGGGGCGGCGAGGAATCGTGGGCGGGCGCGACAAGCAGCGCCGATTCGCCCGACCGGTATGGATTGTTAATCTTCGAGTGACGACGGCACGAGCCCGCTTGTCGTCAAGGCGCTCAGAAGTCGGCGGGACCTCGGCAGCGCAAATTCGCGCGGATTTCTTCGAGGCGCTCAGAAGTCGGCGAGCATTCTTTCGCGCAGCGTGACCGCCCGTGGCAAGATCGAGCAAACAACGAAAAATCGACTTGACGGACTTGATTCTAATTCGTTAGAATTCGAGCCGCGGCGGGTGGGTCCGTGAACGGGGTTCCTTGGAAAGGATTGGTGTGCGATGGCACGGTCGGCGAGTGTGCATCCGACGGATGGAGAATTGGAGATTCTACGCGTGTTGTGGGAGCGGAGCGCGGCGACGCTCGGGCAGGTATGCGAGGCGCTGCGTGTCGAGCGGGATGTAGCGACCACGACCGTGGCGACGATGCTCGGCGTGATGCTCGAAAAGGGGCTCGTGCGGCGGAAGAAGGAAGCCCGCGGCTACCAGTGGTCGGCGGCCGTAAGTCGCGACGCCGCGGCGAAGGGGATGGTCGGCAAGCTGGTCGACACGGTGTTCGACGGCTCGGCGGGCCGGCTGGTGTCGCACCTCGTCGAGGGTGGCAAGCTATCGACGGAAGAACTGGCCGAACTGCGGCGAATGATTGATGTCAACGCGAATCAGGTCTCACGCAAAGGCGCGAAGGCGTCAAGATCGTGAGAGACGGAATGGCCACAAAGAGGCACAAAAAGGCACGAAAGAGGAAGTGACGGCGGTAAATGTTTGAAACATTGCTTTTTGTGACTCTTCGTGCATTTTCGTGGCGATTGGATTTTGGATTTCTTTGCGCCTTGGCGTGAGATGACTTTCTAACGGCAGTGAGTCAATACCATGAACGCTCTCGAAGTGCTCGCGGGGTTGGATTGGTGGACAGTCGCGGGTTGGACGATGCTGCACTATTTGTGGCTGGGGCTTGCGGTGGGCGCCGTGGCCACAGTGTTGCGGTTTGCGCTGCGGCGGACGTCGGCCAATGTGCGGTATGGGGCGGCGCTCGTGTGCTTGGCGGCGCTGGCGGTATTGCCGGTGGGGATTGGGATTTGGATGGGTGTCGGGGATCAGGTGTTAGGGGTCAGGGAAGGGGGTGGCATCGATATCACGGATGAGAGCGCTACGCCGCGAGGGGCGGGAGTTGCGGCGCGACGTGAGGAGATTGCGCCGGCACATGGCGATTGCACTCTTGCAAAACCGCAAGCGATGGGCGACGCGATGGAGAAGAGTTTTGCGCCGGAGACTGCGCTCGGCGTCGCGCCAGCCCCGGAGAATGTGGAGCCGATTGCGGCGAGGCCTTTTGTGCCGTGGAGCGAAGTGGGCGAAATCGCGGCGCGGTGGTTGCCTTGGGTTTGGATTGTCGGCGCGCCCGTGACATTTTTGTTGTTGGCGACGGGCGTGATCGGGGCGGAGCGACTGCGGCGGGAGAGCCGGCCTTGTACCGATGGGCCGATTTTGGAGTGTGTCGAGCGGTTGCGGAGTTCACTCTCAATTGGTCGGCACGTGGCGGTGGCAGTGTGCGAGCGGGTGGCGGCGCCGGTGTTGGTCGGGATCGCGCGGCCGCTCGTTCTGCTGCCGCCGGCGGCGCTCACGGGTTGGTCGCCGGACGAGATCGAGATGGTTTTGCTGCATGAGCTCGCGCACGTGCGGCGGTGGGACAACCTCATCAACTTGCTGCAGCGACTGGTCGAGGCGGCGCTGTTCTTTCAGCCGGCGGTGTGGCTGGTGAGCGGGTGGGTCCGGCGCGAGCGGGAAGCATGCTGCGATGCCGTGGTCGTCGGGCGGACGCAACGGCCGCAGGCGTACGCAGAATTGCTCGTGGCGCTCGCGGCCCAGTTGCCGCGCAGCGTGCTGTTCCATCCGGCGGCATCGAGTGCGATGGCGGCGGGGCCGCTGCGCGGGCGGATTCGACGAATTCTGGCCGTGGAGGACGATCCGATGTTGATTTCCGGCAAATCGCTGGGCGTCGTGATGAGCTCGCTGCTCTTGGCGGCGACGCTGGTGGTGTTGAATCTCCCAGCAAGATCGGAGGCGGAGCAAAAGCCGGATTTAACCACTGAGAGCACGGATGGGACGGAGCAAACAAAGGATGCCACCAAAGACGTTGCGTTTATCGAAGGCGCGACACGCTTTGCCGCAGGCGACAGCATCGAGATCACCAAGGTGCGAGGATCAGCCGCGGAATTCACGCCGGGAAATTACTACTCGATCCAAGGCAAATATACGCTCGCGTCGCGCGATCGGGCTGAATTGTCAGCACTTATTAGCGCGAAGCATTCGACCGATGGTACGAATCCGATACGTCAGGTGCAGACATTGATGATTTTCGAACGTGGCAGCGGCGAGTTCACGCTACTGCTTCCGATGTCGCACGAGGGCTGGCCTCACGTAGGCTTCTATCCGGCCGATGGCGGGAAGAGTTTTGGTGGGGTGTACTTTGGCACAGGGGAAACGGTGCTGAAGACGTGGTGGGACGAAAAGGATCGCACCGCGGAGAGCACAGCAAACGCGGAATTGACGGAGCCCGTAGCAGACAGGCGGATCGGTGTAGGCGGAAACCTCCCCGTGGAAGTGAGCAAGGAAGACGAACGGCGGATTGTCGCCGAGGTGCTGCAGAACCCGGCGGTCCGCAGTGCGTCGATCAAGCGCGCACCCAATGACCTGCAGATGCTCGTCACGAGTGTCGTGCCTCCGCCTGGGAAGAAGGCTTTCCTGACGTGGAAGACGGACTCCGAAGGCAGACTCTCTTGCAGCATTGAGTTCGTCGTCCCGCCGAAGTTGGCTGAGAAGTCACATTCGGCCGAACGGGGGCGAGCCGAATTGGCTCCCATCACAATTGCAGAAAACGCGAAGACGCGACGATCCGACGAGGAGACTCGGAGGGTGACGCTGGGTATCCGTGAAAACCAGACGGCGACTGCGGAATCAGAATCTGGCCGGCTGCGCTTGCAGATCAGGACGACGGAAAGTGCGAAGGGCAAATTCCCGACGCTGGAGGAGCAGAAGCTGGCGGACTTGGCTTGGGACCAGCTTGGCCTGGAGCTCGAAGCGATCGATGACGCGGAGCTGAAACGAGTGCAAGCGCTGGGGTACGAGGGTGGCTTGCGGATCGCTGGTTCGCGCGACGCAATGCGTCGATCGGTGGAATTTATTGCGCCGAATTTTGCGTTCGGTGAAATTCTCGTGGGGCTGCATGTCTGGCCGACCAGGAGTTTACAGGATGTGGCAGCGATCTTGCGTCGGGACGACCTGGAGCAACTGAATCCGTTGAAATTCTATTCCGTGCGACAGGAAGCGATTGCCAATGAGAAATCCCAAGGTGGAGGAAGAGGCGATCAGATCACATGGAAAGATCGCGTGCGCAGCGGGCGGATTTCCCTGAATTTGAATTCACGCGAGCGGCCTCGGCCTGCTGCTGAGGATCGATATTCGGTGTTGGCTCGGCCAGATGGGATCAGTCGAAAGAAGCCCGTGCTCAATGGTGCTGAAACCCTGAATTCGAGCGAATGGCGTGATTCGCCGATTCGTGGAATGCAGTCCGAACAAGCAATGCGCGACCGGCCGATCTTTTTGCTTTTCGCCTATCATTCGGATGACGAACGTCCCATGAAGCAGTTTGCTGAGGTGTTTCCGGATTTGAAGCGATTGAACCCGGGCAAAATCGACGGCGCTACAATCGATTTGGCGAACGACTCACAAATCTCTGCGTCGTTTCGGATCGTCAAACCACCGACGTGCATTGTCTATTATCGTGGAAGGGAGTTTCGCCGATATATCGGGAACGTAACAAAAGAGCAGCTTCAATCTGCTGTCAACGATATTGGGTTCAAGATGAAGGAAGCGGCCTCGCAAAGTTCGGTCGGCGCTGGCAATTCCGCCCTCCGCTACGACGGCAAGACGTTTGAGGAATGGCGGACGGCGTGGCAGACGGAATTAAGCACCGACAATCGGATCGAGGCAGTAAAAGCGCTCGCGGCGTTTGGGCGGGCCGGCTACGCC
The DNA here is from genome assembly GCA_050248495.1 of Pirellulales bacterium. Lineage (GTDB taxonomy): Bacteria > Planctomycetota > Planctomycetia > Pirellulales > Lacipirellulaceae > DASYDU01. The sequence continues at coordinate 4,888 of JBFWSG010000002.1, forward strand.
AAGGAGGCGGCGGTGGTGATATTAGATGTGGCCAGCGAATATGATTTCACCATCATTGAGAACGCCGACGATCCCGAAGGGGTATTGAAGCGGACGGTGATCGACGTGTTGGCGCCGGAGAACCGGCGGCAGGTGATGGCGGAGTTCTGGCTGCCGGACCTGGCGGCGCGGCTGGAAAAAGAGCCCGCGCGCTGGAAATCATTGGCGTATTATTTACTCGACCAACTGAAGGCGGGTCCGGATGCGTCGAAAACCTTGCAATCGCTCGCCAAAAATGGTCCCGACGACGTGCGGCTGGCGGCCCTCGGCGCGCTGGTGCGATCGGAGCGACTGGCGAGCCATAGCGGCAAGCTGTCTGACAGCGCTCGTGCGCTCTTGGCCGCGGCGTTATCAAGCAGGGATCCAATTCAGATGCGTCAAGGACTACCGCTTCTGCTCTACGATCCCAATTACCCGAACTGGAGGCTTGGCCGTGGAATTGGGCCGAGCATGCAGCTAATTTACCTGCCCGAATTCGTCCCGCTGCTGTTCGCCGCGGATGAGTCGCTGCGCCAACAAGCTCGCTTTGAATTGAGCCATGTCCAGGACCAGAATGCGGGTGAGATCTTGGGAAAATTGACCGCCGTGCTGCACGATGACGCAAGAACGGCCGATCACGTCGAAGCAATCCGCGCCATCGCGGCAATGGGACCGGCGGCGGTGGCGGCCACTCCCGAGTTGAAGAAAATCGCTCTGGAGAGCAAGGATGAGGATACGACGATCGCAGCGCTGGTCGCCCTGGCCAGTATTAACAACCTAGATATCACAGCGAATCTGACCATGGGCAATTTCAGCGCCGACCAATTATTGGATACCCTCTGGAATGCAAAGAAGCCGCTGCTGACCGCCGATGGTGAGCAGGCTCGGCTGAAGGAAATTGACGATTTGCGGCCAAGGCTGGAGCGCGAGGCGAAGGTGATGTTTTCCCCGGCGGGATTTGGCTCGGGCGGCGGGATGTTTTGAGTGGAGCTGAACCGTCGCGTGTTCTTAGAGGAATTCCAAGCGACCAACCATCTCATCGTCCGCCAAAACATCATGCATGAGCGTGATATGGCGAACGACGTCGCCGATCGAGCGTTTGTCATGCGGATAGTAGACAACGCCAAAGTGATTCATGGCGTTTGCGGCAAAGTGCAGAAAATCTGAGTCCTGTGTGACGATGACTCGTCGTTCGCGACGAGCAAACTCCAGATGCTCTTCGTCGGGCCGGCTGAGCAGGCCCGCGTCGACAGTGGTTGTCACGTCGATACCGCGGCGGCGAAGTCCCGCTGCGACCGCGTGGGCGACGTGCTCGTCAAGATGAAACCGCATCGTTGGGAGACGGTTGTTTGAGGCGCTGTTCGAGCGGTCCGGGACCAGTCTGGCGGCGCAGCATTTCTACGAACTCGTCGTCCTCGCGGAACTCCTGGCGGATTTGCTCGCGATGGTCGAAGTAATAAGCTAAGGCCGCGTGGACTTGACCCAAAGTGAGATGGGGTAGCTCCGCGACAATCTGGTCGGGAGAGAGGCCTTGCACTTCCGACATCGCATAGATGTCTTGAACGCGGATGCGGGTGCCGGCGACGTAGGCGCGATCCTGACTGGCGCGATTCTGTCGGATTTCGATGTGAGTTGCGACTTCGGTTTGCATGTTCTAATTGTAGCTTTGGGGAAGCGCTGGTCCAAAGCGATTTTTTTTGCTGCATGGGACTGAGCCAAATCGTCCGCTATACTGCCGGTCATGGAAATTCTGATTGGCACGGATGAAGCCGGGTATGGGCCGCACCTGGGGCCGCTGGTGGTGGCGGCGACGGCGTGGGAAATAGTGCAGGGAGCTGGGAGCAGGGGGCTGGGGGTAAGAACTACATCTGAGTGTCACGGATTGAGGGACGACGGCGCGATTCAATCCGCAATCCGCAATCCGAAATCCGCAACTTCGCCGGTTGATCTTTATCGCTCGCTGAAGAGCGTCGTATCGCGTGTGCCGTCGAATCGCAAAGTGGCGATTGCGGATTCAAAACAGCTCTACAAGCCGGGGTTGGGTTTGCGGCAGCTGGAGCGCGGTTTGCACGCGGTCCTCGCGGCGATGGAACGGTCGTTCGCTTGCTGGGCGTCGCTCGTCGAGGGAGTGGCGGCCGATCCGAACGGGCATCACCGCGAACTCTCGTGGCATGATGGGTTCAATTGTTCGCTCCCGGTGGATGCGGATGGCGACGAGCTCGTGAAGTGCGGGGAGCAGCTGGTTCGCGGCTGTCAAAAGGCGGGCGTGCGGCCGCTCGTGGTGCGGGCGCGGCTGGTGTTTCCGGCGGAGTTCAACGAGCTCTGTGAACACTACGGCAGCAAAGGTGAGGCGCTGTCGCACCTGACGATTGGTTTATTGCGCGAAGTCGTGGCGGAGGCGCGGACTCAGCACTCAGGACTCGGTACTCAGCGCCCCGTTATGGCGGTGTGCGACAAGCATGGCGGGCGGAATTTCTACACCGCGCTGCTGCAGCACCATTTTCCGGAGCATTGGGTGCGGAGCGTGTTCGAGAGCCGGGCGGAGAGCCGCTATGAGTGGGGCGCTGACGAAGAACACATCGAGGTCGTGTTTCGCACCAAGGGCGAGGCGTTCTTGCCAACCGCGCTCGCCTCGATGACGGCCAAGTATTTGCGCGAGCTCTCGATGCGGGCTTTCAACGAGTTCTGGTGCGCGCGGGTGCCGAATCTGCGGCCGACGGCGGGCTACTACGGCGACTCGTCGCGGTTCCGGCGTGACGTGACGGCGATGCAGCAGGAGCTGGGAATCGAGGACCGGGTGATGTGGCGGGAGCGGTGAAGTTGATGCAGGTTGCTGGATGCTCGATACTGGATGAGAGCATGTTGGTAAGCCGCATCTAGCATCCAGCATCGAGCATCGAGTATTCTGCAGCCATGTTCATCTATATCGCGCGACATGCCTGGGCGGGGGAGCACGGCGATCCGCGCTGGCCGGACGATTCGCAGCGGCCGCTGACGCCGGAAGGCAGCGAGCGGTACGACGAGGTGATCAAATCCTTGGTGAAGCGCGGGTTCGCACCCGAGCGAATTGCCACGAGCCCGTACGTCCGCTGCCGGCAGACGGCAGATATCATTTCGCGGCGCGTTCCCGGCGTACCAAAGATTATTGAGCTCGAAGCGCTGGAGCCCGGCTCGTATTTCGACCTCGTGATCGAATGGACCAACGAGCAAGGAGGCGTCGACGTGTGCTGGGTTGGGCACAGCCCAGACGTCGAGCGGTTCACCGCGATGATGATCGGCGACAGTTCGGCGACGATCCGCTTCGCCAAGGGTGCGGTGGCGGCGATCGAGTGCGACCGGGAAGTGATCGCCGGCGGCGGCGAGCTGTACTGGCTGGCCACGGCAAAGCTGCTGGGAGTTTAGCCGATTCGCGTGCGCGACCAAGCCACACCGCATATTCCGATCGCCACGACGATGAGCGTTGTCGTGGCGGGTTCGGGCACGGCGACCAGCGAGAAATTGATAAACTGGCCGCGGAACTCCTGCTCGGGAGGAAAGTACATCTCAGTCACTACGGTCAGTCGATCGGTCGGTTCGAAGTTGGCGCTCTTCGGGTCCGGTGGGTTGACGTTGCCGATCAACTCAAATTGGGATTCTTCGACCGGAAACTGCAGGCCGCCACACAGAAAGCCCTGGCATGGCGGCTCCGGATTGTGGAGTTGATCGATCCACAAGCGATCACGGGAATTGTTGACGAACAGCCGGAACTGATTGCCGTAGAAATAACTGTTGGACATCAGCGAGCCGCCACCAGGCAGGTGGGCAATTCGCAAATTTGGCGCTGTGACCTCGACGTCGAACTGCACGACTATCCGCGGAAACGACGTAAGCAGCGGCGGACTCTCTTCCAGCGCCAGCGGAGAGACATCGCGGAGCGTTAGTTCGACATCCGGAAGCTGCGTGACGTCCCGGATCGGGTCCACGTCGATAATAATAGGAAATATGGATCCGCATCCAAACCAGCTACAGGCAACATGCGCGACGGGAATGTTGACGCTCGGCGCCGCCGGATCATCGCCGGCGAAGAGTCTGAAGTTGGAGTATCTTAGATTTTCGAATTCGAACGAAGCATCCTGGCCCACGACTTCGATGGCATGGTCGGGCTTGGGAAGCAGGTTTGGGCCATAAGATGGCTGAATCAGCGCTGCCTCCTCCAGTGTGAGGCCGCTCGTGAGAGTCCAGGCGACGACCGGTCCGGCCATCGCGTCCGGGACGTAGACTAGGTTGTTTTCGCTCTGAATGCCGGCGACGTCGCGCCCGCGGCCGGAGAGGCGCATCAGGTGTCCGATGGCGCAGGCGGTGTCGTGATCGTCGACGAAGATCGGTACCGGCGTCGCGGAGTGGCCTTCATTTTGCGGAAACAGTCCGCGATTTCGGTATTCGATGAGGCGAACGATTTGGATGCGGCGGCTGGCCAGCAAGCGCTCACGCCATACGTCGCGCTCGGCGGAGGACCAGGTTTCGTCGTGCTGTGCCTCCAGGCGATCGAGAGCTAGTTCGACACTCTGCGACGAATTGAGCAGAAGGAGCGCGACGACCGTGTCGAAATGCCGCTGCAATTGGCGTCGCAGGCCGGCGGGCGACATGTCAGATACATCGTACCGCACCTGGCCGCTGCGGATGAAATACGCTGAGCGGAGGTCGGAGATGCGAACGACGAGCGTGCGTGTTCGATGGCCCGAATGATTCGATGAAACCACACGGCTGGATGCATCGACGGGAGTTGAATGGACGGGAATCGCGAAGACGGCAATTGCGAGCAACGAGGCCTGGCGCAAGTTCATGAGAATACCTCGGTGACAGGAAAAGATGGGATATCGTGTAGTTCTGGTCCGTTTCGCTACCAGCTCCTTACGGTGTGGAATCGACGATCGCGTGCGACCGCTAATCCCTTAGGCCGCGGATGGGACGAAGTGTCACGATTTGGCGGCATCCGATTCATATGCTCAGCGCTTTTCGCCGTGGCTTGGCGGCATGTGCGCGACCGCGGTCATCTGCTATAAGTTACTGAAGCATAATGACTTGCCGCTTGGAGCGGTGGCGACAGGGAGCGGTGCGGATGAAGTCTTCAGGGAAGTTTGATGCGGCCGTAATTGGCGGCGGGCACAATGGGCTCGTGTGTGCCGCGTATCTGGCCCGGGCCGGGCAAAAAGTTTGCGTGCTGGAGCGGCGGCACGTCTTGGGCGGCTGTGCGACGACCGAGGAGCTGTGGCAGGGATACAAGGTCTCCACGGCGGCGTACGTGATCAGTCTGTTCCTGCCGGAGATCATCCGTGAGCTGCGGCTCAAGGAGTACGGCCTGGCGATTTTGCCGCGGTCGCCGTCGTCGTTCACGCCGCTCCCCGATGGGCGAAGTCTCACGATGGGAGCCGACCTGTCGCTGTGTCACCGCGAGATCGCCAAGTTCAGCATGAACGACGCCGTGGCGTATCCGCGGTACAACGCGTTTTTGGAGCGCGTGGCCGAGGTTCTGGAGCCGGTGCTGAGCCAGGCGGCGCCCGATCCCTTGCCGCTGCCGGAAGATTGGCGGCGGATCGGGCTCGGCAAGAAAATCCGCGACGGAAAGAAGCTGTGGAACTTGTACAAGGCGCTCGGCGAGCTGGGCCGCGATTTGCCGCAGGCGGTCGAGCTGCTCACCGGTGCGGCGCGGCCGATTCTCGATCGCTGGTTCGAGAGCGATGTGCTCAAGGCGACGCTGGCGACCGATGCGATCATCGGCGCGTTTCTGTCGATCAGCTCGCCGGGGAGTGCGTATGTGCTGCTGCACCATGTGATGGGCGAGGCGGGTGGGGCTCGCGGCGTGTGGGGCTATGTGCAAGGCGGCATGGGCGGCCTGGCGGCCGCGCTCGACAAGGCCTGCCACGACATGGGCGTCGAAGTGCGGCGGGAGTCGCCGGTACGGTCGATCCTCACCGATCGTGGGCGGGCAATCGGTGTGCGCCTCGAAGACGGCACGCAGATCGACGCGCGGTTCGTGGCCTCGAGCGTCGATCCGCACCTGACGTTTGAGAAGTTCTTGACTCCGCAGGAGTTGCCGGAGTATTTCCGCGAGGCGGTGGCGCGGATTGATTATGCGTCGGCGTCGGCGAAGATCAATCTGGCGCTGGCGGAGCCGCCGCGGTTTACCTGCCTGCCGACCGAAGGGATCGGCCCGCATCATCATGGCACGATGCACATTGGACCGTCGCTCGATTACTTGGAGCGGGCATACGACGACGCGAAGTACGGTCGGCCGAGCGAGCAGCCCATCCTGGAGATGACGATGGCCTCGGCCGTCGATCCGACGATCGTGCCGCGCGGTAAACATATTTTGAGCATGTTCGTGCAGTATGCACCGTACAAATTGGCCGAGGGAAATTGGGACGACATCAAAGAACAATTTGCCGACCGCTGCGTGGAAACGCTGGCCGAATATGCGCCGAATGTGCCCGGGGCGATCGAGCATCGACAGGTGCTCTCGCCGCTTGACTTGGAGCGGGTGTACGGCATCACGGGCGGCAACATCATGCAGGGCGCGATGAGCGCCCATCAGCTCTATTGCTTCCGGCCAGTCGCGGGATGGGCCGACCATCGCACGCCCATCAAGGGACTCTATCTCTGCGGGGCGGCGAGCCATCCGGGCGGCGGCGTGTTGGGGGCCTGCGGCAAGAACGCGGCGGAAGAAATGCTGCGAGATTTGTAGCAGTCGGCGGCTGACCACGACGACACGACGGCACGAAGAAAACTTTTGCTACAATAAGGATCCGATCGACGGGATTTCTACTCGTCGTGTCGTAGCGCCGTCGTGGTTGACATAGCATGGCTCAATTCTCGATGACAAAGCGAGTGGCGGCGCCGGTGGACCGGGTGTTCGACGTGGCGACCGATCTGGAACATGCGGCCGAGCGGATTCGCGGCATCGAGCGGATCGAGCTGCTCACGGATGGACCGACGCGCGTGGGCACACGCTGGCGCGAGACGCGGAAGATGATGGGACACGAGTCGACCGAGACATTGGAAATTGTCGCGCTCGATCGGCCGCGGAGCTACTCGGTCGGCTGTGAATCGTGCGGAGCGTATTTTGAGACGACGTTTCGCTTTGCGCCAGATGGCGATGGCACGATCGTGACGCTCGATGCCCGGACCGAAGCCCGTTCTTTTCTGGCCCGGCTGATGTCGCCCATCGGCAAGATGATGTTCAGCAAGATGATGGGCAAATGCGTGGGGGCCGACCTCGAAGATTTGGCCCGCGCGGCCGAGGGGCGGGTTTAGTCGATGCCCTCGATGCTGCGAGGTCTTGTTGCGGCGATTTTCCTGGCCGTGCAGATTTGTCCGTTGGCGGCGGCTGAAGAATTCGACGTCGTCGTCTACGGCGGCACTTCGGCCGGCGTGATCGCCGCCGTCGAGGCCAAGCGGATGGGGAAGTCGGTCGTGCTCGTGTCGCCGGGCGTGCATCTCGGCGGCCTGTCGAGCGGCGGGCTGGGCTGGACCGATGCGGGCGACAAATCGGTGATCGGCGGCCTCGCGAGGGAGTTCTATCACCGCATTTGGCAACACTATCAACAAGAAAAGTCCTGGCGGTGGCAGGATCGTGCTGCGTTCGGCAACCGCGGCCAGGGGACGCCCGCGATGGATGGCGCGAGTCGCACAATGTGGACCTTCGAGCCGCATGTGGCCGAGCAGGTGTTCGAAAAGTTGGTCCGTGAACACGCGATCGACGTCCGCCGCGACGAGTGGCTCGATCGCGAAGAGGGCGTTGCAAAGGATGGCTCTCGCATCGTTTCGATTACGACGCACCCTAATGCGCAAAGCGGAACAGGGCAGGGGACCACGTTCGCCGGCCGCATGTTCATCGATGCCACGTACGAAGGCGATCTCATGGCGGCGGCCGGGGTCACCTACACGGTCGGTCGCGAATCGAGCGACGAATATGGCGAGAAATGGAACGGCAACCAGGTCGGCGTGCTCCATCACCAACATCACTTCGGAGTGCTGGAGCGCGGCATCGATCCGTACAAGTTAAAGGGAGATCCATCCAGCGGTCTCTTGCCGCGAATCAGCAGCGACCCGCCGGGCGAACTTGCCGCGGCCGATAAGCGCGTGCAAGCTTATTGCTTCCGCATGTGCCTGACCAATATCGCCGAGAATCGCGTCCCCTTCTCGCGGCCGAAGAATTATGATGCGAACCAGTACGCCCTGTTGGCCCGTATCTATGAAACGTCGTGGCGGGGGCTGCCGTACTGGTCCGACCCGGTCCCCAACAGCAAGACCGACTCCAACAACTTCGGTCCCTTCGGCACCGACAACATTGGCTACAACTACGACTATCCGGAGGCGTCGTACGCACGGCGGAGAGAGATCATCGCCGAGCACGCCGACTATCAGCAAGGGCTGATGTATTTTCTGGCCAACGACGCGCAGGTGCCGGCAGAGGTGCGTGCCAAAGTGAACGAGTGGGGCCTGGCGCAGGACGAGTTCGTTGACAATGGCCACTGGCCGCACCAACTTTACATCCGCGAGGCCCGGCGAATGGTTGGCGAATTAGTGATGACGGAGAACGAGCTGCTCAAACGCCGCGAGACGCCGCAACCGATTGGCATGGGATCGTACGTGATGGATTCGCACAACGTGCGGCGGTACGTGACCGCGGAGGGTTTCGTGCAGAACGAAGGCGACATCGGCGTGAGCACCGACGGGCCGTACCAGATCGCGTATGGTTCGCTCGTGCCGCGGCGCGGTGAATGCGAGAACTTGCTGGTGCCCGTGTGTGTCTCCAGTTCACACATCGCCTACGGCTCAATCCGGATGGAACCGGTGTTCATGATCCTGGGCCAGTCGGCGGCGACAGCGGCGGTGCAGGCGATCGACGATGGCGTGGCGGTGCAAGATGTTAAGTACCGTCGGTTGGCCGAACGGCTGCAACAACATGGTCAGGTGCTGACCGCCGCCAACAAGGAGGAGTGACCCATGGCCACCGAACGTTTCGCCTTCACCGACCGGGCGATCCGAATCATCGCTGAAGACAAGATTCAGGCCGCCATCCGCGCCGGCGAGTTCGACAACCTGCCCGGGCTGGGCCGGCCCTTCGACTGGTGCGACGAGCCCTACGATCCGAACTGGTGGATTCGGCGGAAGTTGAAGGGAGAGGATTTGCAGTCTGCCGCGGCGCAGCGATAATTAAATCAGGACTTGGTTATCGATTGATTCTACCTAGATATTGCCATGTTCTCATTTGAGCCCCTTCTGAGTCAGTCTGAAATAAATGCCGAGATCGATTCCCGTCGAGGAGAAGTCGATCGATCACTGCTGCGCGAGAACTTGAAGCTAACTCCGACGGAAAGATTTCACAAACATCGTCGAATTGCCGTCTTTGTGGAACAGCTGAGCAACGCCGGGCAGTCGATGCGTGCTGAGAAATGACTGACTTCGAAGGCCTTCTGAAGCTCCTTGCGGACGGGAACGTCGACTACATCCTCATCGGCGGCATGGCGGGAATTGCGCACGGCGCGGCGCGTGTCACGTACGATCTTGACATCGTTTACGATCGGTCACCTGCCAACATCCAACGACTGGTTTCAACACTTTTGCCAATCCATCCCTATTTGCGCGGCGCGCCACCGGGCTTGCCGTTCCATTGGGATGTGGAAACGGTCACCGCGGGACTAAACTTCACCTTGTCGACGTCGATAGGCGATCTCGACATTCTTGGCGACATTCCCGGTGGTAGAATCTACGAAGAACTGTTGCCACACTCGACGATCCTAGATGTGGCAGGAATCCCATGTCGCTGCCTCAATCTGAAGAAGCTCATCGAGGTAAAGCGTGCGGCCGCTCGCAAGAAGGACTTGGACGCGATCGCCGAACTGGAAGCGTTGCTGCAGGAACAACAACACGGCTCGGGCCATGAAGAATAGCTGTTCACTATCGGATCATGCCATGCGCATGCGCTGGCATTTTGAACGAGTAGTCGTCTACGCATACCTGATTTGTGTACTCGTCGTTTCCAGCGCGACTCTCAAAGAACGCGCCCAATGGTCGCAGACGCTGTGGCCCCTCAAACCGTTTCTGGATGCAACAGCAAGTTTAACCGCACCTGCATTCGATTTCGCGGTCATTGGTATCTTAGTCTGCCCATTCGTGATGTTCATCCTCGCGTTGATGAATCGCATTTCGCAACAGACAGCCTTTGTGGGCTGTGCGCTATTCGCCGCCAGCGTCTTGCTCTTGATTCCAGCGATCCAGTGAATCGCCGAGAAAAGTCGCCGATTCCCCTCGCTTTCCCCCCCGTGCCGGACCGAATATAATAGTTTCCTGAAGCACACTTCGGTGCGACGTTTCCGGGGGCGAACAGGGTTCGACCGGGTAGTCGAAGCGCAAGTGGCGTGTCGTGGTTGATCAGTTGGCCACGTTAAAAGCTGATCACAATTTTAATTGCCAACGGCAATTTCGCTTTGGCTGCCTAATAAACGGTAGCCCGGACTGAGGACTGTCGTCGGAATGGTCCAAAAGTTCGACGCTAAATCCGACTCGCCGCGGGTCATCGCCTGGCACGCCCGCAGCTAAACTTTGTTCCGGGCTGGCCGTCGGGCGATCCGGTCGACAGGAGCGCACGGCGGTGAGATTAAACAGTCGACTACACACGTAGAAGCGGGCGTGGAGCTATTTCGGGACGCGGGTTCGATTCCCGCCGCCTCCACTTTTTTTCAAAACGAGCCCTTCGGCGAGCACGTCGAAGGGCTTTCTTATTGTGGGGCAAAGACTTGCGTCGACGAGCGAGCAGTTCGATAGGACGATTTCGAGGATTCTTCGTTTCGTGTCATATTCCGCAGTAAGCCATTTCTCCGTAAGCGTTTGCGAAAGTTCGAACGCTTTGACTGCCAATTCGGCCATTTCATCGTGCGAGCGGTCGACCACGTCCAGTTGAAGTTTGATCGATGCCAGACGATCGCGCAACTCTGTCTGCTTGCGGGCGAACGCGTCCTGGTCGATGCCGTCCGCTAAATGGAGATTGAGCAAGCGGTCCTGCTGCTCTACCAGGAGAGTCGCTTGCCGCTGTAATTCTGCTCGTTGTGCAGCGCAATCATGCTGAGCGCCCTCCGACTGCAACACGAGTACCGTTCGGAACCATTCTCGTATCGTCGCGTCTGCGATTCGCATTTTGTCAAAAAGTGCCAATATCTGGTGATCGAGTTGAGCCTCAGTAACACGAGCCCGCGAATGTCCAGGTTCCCTGTAATGAGTGCAGAAATAATACGAGTAAGACCGCTCACCGCGCTTGGTTTGTTTGACTTTGACCTCCCCAGTCACCTGATGGCCACAATGCCCGCAATGAATGAGCCCGGCGGCGTACGTCATCATGTGCGTTTGATTGTTGCCAATCCTTAGCAGAGCTTGCACACGATTCCAAGTTGCGCGATCGACGATTGGCTCTTGCTTTCCCGGATACCATTGATCTCGATATTTGATTTCGCCGATATAGGATCGATCATTCAGGACATTGTGGACTGAGGTGCGGTTAAAGCGCGGGGTCGAAGGCCTATAGCTGGCCCCCTCAGCGTGCAGCCGGGCGACCACGCCTTCCAAGGTCTGGTTCTCGTAGGCATACAGCTGAAAAATACGCCGCACATTGGCGGCGGCCGGCAGATCAATTTCGACGATCCGCCGGCCGTTCGATCGGACGTTCCGATAGCCGTAAGACGCTTTGCCAGGGAACCAGCCTGCTTGGACCCGCCGGTTGATGCCCTGGCTGATGTCGACGGCCATCTGCTCGGTGAAGAAGCTGGCCATGTTGGCGAGCGTGCGCCGCATCATGCGACCAGCCGGATTATTCTCGGTCGGCTGAGACACCGAAATGAACGGCACGCCGTATTCCGATTCGAGCCGTTCCAACTCCACATAGTCGATGAGGTTGCGGGCGGCACGATCCACTTTGTAGAACAGCAGCCCATCGAGTGTCGCCGAGTTCTTTTTGGCGAAAGCCACCATCTCCTTAAACGTTTTGCGCTCATCGCGTTTACTGGCCGTTTCGGCAATCTTGAACAGTCGAACAACCGTCCCGCCGTGTTTCTCAGCATAACGATTGAGGGCGTCTTCTTGGATTTCAAGCGAAAATCCCTCTCGCTCCTGTTCTCGACTACTCACCCGGGCGAGAGCAACGAAATTCTTCATGTCGGTGGGTCCTGCGACAGTAGTTGGAATAATCGGGCGCTTGATTGAATGATCTCCAGCGCGTCCTCAGGCGTCAATGCTGCGGAATAGTAGCGCTCCCAAACGCGGATCGTGTATTCGATTAACTCTGAGGTCACCCATTCCGGGGCCCCGGGCGGTACAGTCGTCGATGACGTCGTGTTATGCGGATTCTGCGAACTCCTGGTACTGGCCATGCAAGTAAGAAGTTGAAAACAGACTTGGGTCGGACAGCCCTACGCGGGCTGCCACTACCCTGTGAATCGCTGCCGCGAACCCAGTGCGCAGCGCCGAACCGGCGAACTTACTGGGTTGTTTGAATGTCGAAGCACTACGACTTCTTCCGGTCGATACGGACGCGCGGGATGTCCATCGGTTTAGTGGTGGCCGGTTTCGGTCCTGGATTGCAATCGAGTTGGGAAGTCTCGTCGGCTGGGGCAGGTCGAGGGACCACGGGAATCTTAGATTCACGCGGCACATCGGCGGCACGCGGCGACGACTGCGCCCGGGTCGACGATTCTGAATTTGGCGTGAGTCCAACGCGCAATCGGTCCGCCTCACTCCAAGGAGCCAGAACTTGAGATTCGGGCGGACACGCCACAAAATTCGGCACGCGATCATCGCGTAACCAGCCAAGGTGCTGAATGTCGGCGGCCGATAGCGTCGAGTGGTAGAGTCCGTAACTTGCCGTGAGGTAGTACCCGGTCAACTGCGACAGTCCTTGGGGCGGTTCGATGTTGAGAATTTGCGATGGCAGTACGACGCGGCGCGTTTTGACCTGCTGGGATTTTGGATCGTCCACGAAGGGCGGAATCGTCGACGGATGCCGGATCGTTTCGAGAACCTCCTGATCTCCAATGGCTTGGGATGCCCATTCGGCGGTGGTGGGACTGTTGAGCTTTAGGAAGGCGTAGTGGCCACATTGGCCGACGATTTCATTGGCAACTTTTTCGCCGTACACCTCGCGCAGGCCTTCCATGTCCTGGAACCCCAAAACGACGCACACATTTTTCGACCGTCCCTTGAGTAGCAGGCGATTGAGCGCATCGAGCCGTCCCAAATCCCGCAGCTCATCCAAAAACACCCACGTCTGCGGCCCGCATCGATCCGGCTGATTGAGCAGTAGCTCGGTTGCCCGCGTGAAAATCAAGCGGTTGACGGCGGCTAGTGCTGCTCGATTGGTTTCATCCTCGCCGAGTATGAGAACTCGTGGATCGCTGATCCAGTCGTTGAGACTGAAGGTGCGGCCCTCCTGCAATGCCCGATGCCAGGCGGCGGCGATGGCACGATAAGGAGCCATGTGCGTCGCGATGGCGGACAGAATGTTCTGCAGCGTGGTTGTCGGCTCAAAGTACTGGTCGAGGTAGTGATTTGTCGCCTCCGTCGCAGAGAGGATAGAGCGAAGCGCCGACTCACTGGTAACTGCGTGGAGCAGATCGCGCAGCGTCCATCGCTCGGGAGCCAAGTGTTGCAGGCTGATAATGGCCCCACTCACGAGGTCCCGTGCGGCGTCATTGAAGAACGGCTGGTTTTCGCGCTCATTCTTGGGAATCAGGGTCTGGGCCACTTGCCGAGCGGATGTCTCATCGGTGATGTCGCGGGCGATGTCCCAAGCCAGCGCGCGAGCATCAAATGGGTTCAAGATTGCGACTTCGTCGGTGCCTCCAATCGCGGCCAGAGTGGAGGCGACATCGCGTTTCGCATCATAGACCAGTCCCCTCACTGACCCTCTCAGGAGTCCAAAGCTGTGAAGACGCAACGCCTCGTTCATCAGCAATGTGAGGGTAACTGATTTTCCACTGCCGGTCGCGCCAATCGCCGCGAAATGGAGCGTGGCGTTGGATTTGGGAAGTTGGAGGCCACCCCACGGCAAAGAGTTCAGTTCCTGCTCCAGATCTTGGTTGGCTTTCCGTTGTACGTTCGACAATTTTTCCAGGATTCGGCCGCGAATGACTTTCTGCTCGTGGGTCGGTGGTTTCGGTGTCGGTACGTAGGGTACCGGTTCCGGCAGCAGCCGAGATTCGACCGCGAATATCGTCGGGAACGACTGACTCAACAGCGCGCACTCGGCACGCACCACGCTCAAGAAACAAGTGGTGAGTACCACCGGACAAGCGATCGACGGCGGCAAATCATCTGGCAGTCCAAGCATTGAAATTACGGCAACTCCAGCCAGGATTCCATGAACGCTCCACAGAGCACGAAGGAACTGGATGGCCGGGTCGTACTCTGTCAATTCATAATCCCCGGCCCAATAGCGATACCATCGGAGCAGTCCCAAACTCATCAAGATCACTGCGGCCACGGCGGCGAGGATCCAGGTGATTTGCTGCGGACAGCCGCACCAGGCGACGGTCGTGGCAATGTACGTGGTGGTAACGGCTGGGCACAGGACAACTGCCGAGACACCAATCGCAGCTTCCTTGAAAATGACTGGCCAGTTACGCTGGCGAACGCTCTGGCCGAACAGGTCGTGATGTTGGTTTCCATTCATGTCCCTTATTAACTCCTGTCTTGAGTCCGGGGATCGTTTTGTTGTCTGAGCCGTTCAACTTCTTCGTGGCGCATTGGGTCGTTCAACCGATCAGCGGGCGGTGACACTTGGTCAGAGGTAGATCGTTTCGATCGGTCCATCTCGGTGGACTTCGTCGGAGTCCTGCGCTCGCCTTTTCGTTGTCGTTGTTCGTCCTTGGCATGGCGGGCTGCGGTGTCTTTGCGACAATCGGGTCCGCTTGCTGGCAAGTTGTCGATGTGATCCAGGGCCAAGTCCTTGGCCCGCGATTTTTCCATCTGCTGGACGAGCTCGGCGAGCTTGCCGCCCACGTAATTCGCGGTGGCGTAGAGGCGTGTCGTGCCACGCGCGCGGGAGGCTTGCACGTAGGTAATCTCGCGGTCCTGCATCGGGCCACCCAGCAGGACGAATGCGTTGTCGACCGTCATGCCTTGAGCTTTATGCGTGGTAACGGCGTAACCCAATTGGATGTGCTGGTAGTCCTTGAGAGGCACGAGCACGGTGTCACCGCGATCTAACTTCGCCAGCATCGTTTTTCCCGACTCGTCGATCCGCTGGACGGTGGCCAGGTCGCCATTGCAGACGCGGTGCTGGCGCGAGTTTTTGGTAAACAGGACTCGGTCGCCTTCATGGATTTCGGTCGGGCCAACTTGGGCCGAGAAACGGACGTGATGATACGGTTCTTGAAGTCGCGCTTCCTGGCACTGCTGGTTGATGGTGGCTGCCTCGTGATTCGTGCCTGTGAGAATGAGATTTTCCTTGGGCGCTGCCAGCCCGTCTCGCTTCCAATCGAGAACCAACTTTTGCATCGCTTCATGGCGTGAGTTTGATACGGACAAGAGGTCACGCTCAGCGAAGGATTTGAGGGCAGTGGCCGCATCGCCTCGCGCAAACTGATGCACGGCTTCCCGTGCCCAGTCTTCCTTCTGCCGAGTAATGTGGGCCAGTTCAGCCTGTCCCACGCGGCGTCCGACGGACGAAAATGCGCCGCCCGCTTCCACCGGTTGGAGTTGCTTGGCATCGCCCACGAGCACCAACTTTCCGCCGCCTTGCTCTACGGCTTCGACGAGCTTGGCGAGTTGGCGCGTACCGACCATGCCGGCCTCGTCAATCACGAGGATTGTCTTGGGCGTGATCGTGAATCGTTCTTCGCGGTAGGTCGTCTTATCGCGGGCTGCACGCTCTAACTGCTGGGCACGATGTTTGAGTGTGTCGCCGAATCCTTTTTCCAGGTCGTGAAGTTTCGCGGCAATCGTCGTGCTCTTGATTCCGGCGCCTTCTTCGAGTCCCTTGGCCGCTTTACCTGCCAGCGCGGCGCCATGCACCTGGTATCCTTGCCGCTCCCACGCCTCACGGCAGGCATCCAGCAGATAGGTCTTGCCGGTGCCTGCCATGCCGCTCACGACCGCAACGCTGCCGGAGTGCCGGGTTAAGTGCTCGACGGCCCGCAGTTGCTCGGGCGTAATCGTGGGGCGGGCCTTGGTCACCTTGTCCAGATTCTGCGTCGATACCGTGTGCTGCTGATTCGCGCTCAGCTTGCGAACTGAGTGCAACATCCGGCGTTCAATGTCCAGCATCTCCTGGGTCGTATAGCGCGGTTCCCCCTGCTGATTCTCGAACCGAACAAGTGAATCGGACGTGCGTAGCTCGTTACGTACCGCGTCGACGAGGACCTGACTGCCAAAACCCCGTCCCGCCGCCAATTCCGCGACACGTCGCATTGCGTCTCGCTCCGTGAAGTGGCTTTGGCTCGCCATGATTTCCTGGACGGCCTGTGACCAGCAAGTGGCCAACTCCTGAGAGGGATTGTTGTGTTTCACGCCGACCCGCAGCCGCTCCACCGACTGGTCGGTGAAGCGATGCTGCTTACCGATCTGCTTCCATTCCGCAAATAATTCGGCCCGCGATCGGTGTTCCTTCTCGTCGCGCGTCACGCGGGCGGCCACGGCCGCCGCTTCGGGGCTGTGAAATCCCGTGGCCTCCAGTTGCTTCAGGATCGCGTGACGGCGCTTAGAAAAGGTATCCACGAGCTTCGCTGGGACCCCGCTCAACTCGAACAGATTCTTCTGCCGTTCGATCGCGAGACCCAGCCGAGATTGCAGTTGATGCGCAAGCTCAGCGCGGTAGAGCGCGCCGGCCGCCATCTTATGTTGATAAAGAGTCTGGCTGACGATGGTTCCCGTCGTGCCATCTTGTCGGGCGGCGACGTTGGCGACGAGGCAGTGCGTGTGCAACTGCGGGTCCCGCGCCCGACTACTGCCGTGCTCAAAACTGGCGACGACCAATCCGACCGGTTCGCGGATCGCTCCGCCCTTGCCGCGGCGGGTGAAGGCGGCCGCGTCCTCCAGGTAACCGATCGCCGCTTCCACGGCGGCGGCCTGGCAAGCTTGGATTGTTTGTTGCGTCGCGGCATCGGCGACGGCCCAGACAACGCTTACGGACTTGGGGGCGGAGAAGGTGAGGTCCCAGCCTGGCTGATGTTCCCCGCGCGCCGGGGTTTGAATGAGATTCCGGCCGTCGGCCGACTTTCCCTCTAGCAGAGATCGAAGCGCGTCGGCCGCGACCTGGCCGACAAGATCGAGTTTGGCGGCGCCCTGGCCGAGCCAGCGACCGGCCGGTTCCCCGCCATAGAGATAGTAGTCTCCGCTCGCCAGCCCCAAGTAATAGTCACCCTGGCCAGCGGCCATATTTCCGATCGATAACATGGCAGTTGAATCTCCTATTGGTTGATGAGTTTGGCGTCCACCCAGCGGACCGCTTCGTCCAGTTCCCAATGGCAGGCGTGGACGAGCAAGGCGACGAGGCCGGTTGCGAAATCCTCGCGGGACCTGATCACGTTCTCGTCGACGGCGGCGAAGGCCGTGCCGAGCTCATCGGAACGGTCTTGGTGCTGAGCGGCTTGCGTGGCCACTAAGTTCGCCAGTTGCTCTCCGCTCTCCGACAGATGGTTCTGTCCCTGGAGGAGGCGATCGGCGACCCGCTGAAAAGTGCTCCGCAGTTCTGTGATTTCGGCGGACAGCTCGTCGACCCGACGACCCGACAGGCCATCGATGACCAGTTGCCGGGCATAGTCACCTCGGCTCATGCCGCGCTTGGTGGCCTCGGCGTCGAGCCGTTGGGCGAATTGTGACGCTAGGCGAAAACTGACAGGCTCTGAAACGCCTCCCACGATGGGGCTCTCCTTGTCTGTGCTGTAAACAATGGTCCGCCAACGGCTTGTGGCGTTCTGGACCAGCTTCGTTTACAATTCGTCGACACCCGAATTGCTTGTGGACTAACGACTTAGGCATTGCAGCCGGACGGTCTGCACACACTGATGAGGTGCATCAGGTGTGCTTCAAACCATGAAATCGCCGCCCGAGCCGCCCCGCGCAGAAGCCGCAGCAGCAAGAGATGCGGTGGCTCCTGCCGGGGCCTAAAATGAGCGGCGATTCCATTCCAGGGAGGTTCGCAGCATGGCCGAAACACCCCCGATTTCGGAACTTCTCCAGCAGGTGAAAGCCGGCGACACAAATGCCGCCGGCCCGATTGTTGAGCACTACTGGGAGTCTGCGAATAAGGTAATTCTGCGGCGGCTGAGTCCACCGGTTCGCCGCTTGGTCGCCAGCAGCGACATAGCCAATGCGGCGCTAAGAAGTGCGCTGAGCCACGTCGGCAGCGCCGAATCCAGCGTCCAGGATCGCGACGAATTCTGGCGTTTGCTGGTCACCATCATTCAGCGCAAAGCGGCCAGCGCCGGACGCTATGCCTTGGCGGAGGGTCGCGACACTCGGCGGACGGCCGAGCTCACGGATCAGGCCACTCGCGAGCGGCAGAGCCCGTTGGAGCACTTGGTCGCCGCAGACTTGGGCCAGCGCGTGGCTGCCTTGTTGCTGGACGAGCCCGACGAATACCGGCAGCTGGTGGCCGTCTTGGGGATCCACGAGAAGCGCAGCAGCGCGGAGATACGTGGAGCGCTGGCAGAAGCTTTTCCCGCCGCGAAGCCGCCCGCGATTCGCACGATCCAGTCCTGGCTCAGCGCGACCAGGAAGCGGGTAGCGGATGAGCTGGTCAAGGATTTTGCCGATGAATAGAGTCAGCAGTCCATTCGATCACGCCGAACTACTTTGGCAATTTGATCGAGATTTGGCTGGGGGCTTCGATCCCGACTGGGAGACTCTGATTGGTCAATGTCCGGACGACGCCAGCCGGGCGCAGCTTTGCGCTGACATGATCCGCATCGACGCAAGCCAGCGCGGCTGGGATCCAGAATCGCTCCGCAACCGCCTGCAATGGTACGCCAGGCAGGACCCCTCGGACACGGGCTTGGCGGGCGTCATTCGCGGCATTTATGCGGACCGTTTAGCAGCGGGCGAGCATCCTGATTGGAGTGAGTTTGCAGCGATTGGCCACGACTTTGATCGGATGAGGCTCGGCACGGACGAAGAACCCGTTCATCTCGGCCAAGTGCTGGCGGGCCGCTTTCGCATCGAGCAGCAGCTGGGCGTTGGCGGATTTGGCATCGTCTATCGTGGCACGGACCTGACGCAACTTCAGAAGGTGGCCATCAAGACGATTCGAGTCCTGGGCGAGGACCACGAACCGATTGCACGAGCACTGCTCAAACAAGAAGCTGACGTACTTACCAGACTTCGGACGACGGGAGTTCCACAACTCATCGAGTTACTCGAAGACTCTGACGGTCGGCCCGTTTTGGTACGGGAGTTCGTCGACGGCCAAACGTTGCTCGATCTGCGCCGGTCCGGTGCCCTGGCTCCGGAACGGGCGGCCACAATCGTCGCTCGCCTGGCTACGACGTTACAATTTGCGCATCGGCGAGGATTGTTGCACCGTGACCTGTCGGCCACGAACGTGCTCGTGGATCAGCATGACGTCCCTTACTTGACCGATTTTGGACTCGGTGTCGCGCAAGCGGCATTGTTTGACCAAGCTCGCCATACGGCTGGCACACAGGCTTACATGTCGGTGGAGAGTCAAATCGGTGCAACCCGGGAAATCGACGCACGCGATGACGTCTGGTCGCTTGGCATTTTACTTTGCGAGCTCCTCACGGGTCGCTCCCCGCTACCAAACAATAATTTGGCCAACGCTCTTCAGGCTGCCAGTGAGTTCCAGAAAGTGCTTATCGATGCCGGCTCGATGATTCCGCCGGCACTCCGCATGATTTGCGAACGATGTGCGGCCGACGATGCTGACGACCGTTACGATACGGCTGGCTTGGTTTCGCGCGAATTGCGCCGGTTTCTGGGCGAGGCGTTGCCTCCGGTGGACGAAGCACGCGTCGAATTGGCGCAGCGTCGATTGTGGGCCTGGCGGGCGGGGATGTCCTTTGGAAACGCGTATCGCTGTCAGGCGCACGCGCATTGGCGGCTAGCTCGTCTGGTGACGGAGTCGGACTTTCGAGAGGCTGCTGCGCCTTGGCAGCTCATATTTGCGAGCCTCAAGACGTTGCTCGACGAATTCTTGAAATGCACCAAGTTCGCGGGAAAGTTGGGAGTGCCGTTGGCGAAAGTGGATGGGATTCCGGAATTCGTCTCGGCCTACAACAACTGCCGTTCTCAGCCGAGTCGAGATTTGTGCGATTGGCTGTCAAGCTTCATTGAACAGGCGGGCGGTACGATCGCGGAGTCTTACGCGAAATTGGAATCACAGTTGCATGGCGACGGCTCGGCGACGACTGCTTTACTCAAGTTGGCACTCGCGGCCGGTTCCCAAGCGCTCGGCGAAGGCGTCCCGCGCGGTCTTGCGGAACTGACCGCGGCGGCCGGTTTGCCCGACCACGCGACGGCCCGCTACATAACATGCGTTTCAGGCGACCCCAACTCGGATGACCACGAGCGAGAAGTGGACCGGGTCCGAAAGTCCGTCGAGCGCGAACTTATGAATCAACTTGCGGACGCTTTGGGCGATCCCCAATAACCGGATTCGGCCGGTGTGGCCAAGCATCCAGCCTAGATGCGCGGCCGGTTCTGCTCCCGACGAGGAGTCCGACTGCTGGTTCACCGCGCTGCCCTCACGAGATATGCAACATGGCTGCTGCAAGGCTCCATAAGGTTGATCAACAACTGGAGCCAAAGCATGAAGCAGTACAAGCTCGATGGACGACCAAGATTTCCGCTAGGACGAATTTCCGTCTCGGCCAAGGCACTCGAAATGCTGACCTTTGCCGATGCGCTCGGCGGCCTGCGGTCACACGCCTGCGGCGAATGGGGACTGATGTCAGCCGAGGATTGGTGGGAAAATGAGTTGTCACTGGCGCAAGGCTATCAGGTCACGTCGATTCACCTGGCCGCCAACGGGAAACGCTTTTGGGTCGTTACCGAGGCAGATCGCACGGCTACGACGATCAAGCTTCCTTCGGAGAACTAGCAGCGTGTCGAACCAACTGTTGAGAAAGCGGATTGCGCGGTGCCCAGGCAGCCGCTACGGTGGCCCTAGGTGGCGGATCGAATCGGCACAAGATGAGGAACGGCTCTCCAGGGAAGAAATCGATTGGGCACGTGCGGGGACTTGGTCAACTGACGCTCGTCGAACACGCGCTCTGCCCACTCAGCACGACGACGAGTCCCTCCGTGCCGATGGCCCAACAAGGCACCTTCAAGTTCGTCGACACCGCCGGCAATCGTCAAATCGCCACGACTTCCCTGACTGCCCCGTTCGGACTCCGGCCGAGCGACGAGCTATTCCTGTGGGGCATGTTGGGATTAACCTTCGCACAACCGGAACCGTCACTTGAGTTTTGTGCGACGCCTCATTTTGTTTTGAAACAACTGGGCTGCATCAACACCCATTCCGACCGCGGCGGCAGCGCTTACCGCATGTTTCGCTCAGCGCTGCGGAGACTCTCCGCAGTCAACTATTGGTGCAGCGCGTTCTATGATCCGCTGCGGCGGGAACATCGCGAGACCAGTTTCGGGTTTCTCAGCTACAGTCTGCCCTTCGACCCGGCGTCGTCGCGGGCCTGGCGAATTCTCTGGGATCCCATCTTCTTTGAGTACTGCCGGGGCGCTGGCGGCTCTCTGGCGTTCGATATGCCAGTCTATCGGGCGCTCGATCCGGCCGCGCGCCGACTCTACTTGTTTATCTCGAAAATCTTCTGGCGGCGGGAATGGACGCATTGGCTGGACCTCCAATCTCTGGCGATCGACGTGCTGGGGTTTAGCCCACATGTGGCGCTGCGGAATCTGAAGCAAAAGGTCAAGCGGGCGGTGCTGCGTCTGGCCGAGCATGGCATTGTCAATATTCCTCGGCACGTGGCCACGCGTGACCTGTTCATCACGCGCGAAGACGGCAGCTGCATCTTGCGGCTGCGGCGGGGCCCCTCCTTCCGCAAGAATCGGTCGGACGCGGCTCGGGAGTCATTGGCTGCGCTGAGCATTTATGAGCCGTTGCGCGCCATCGGACTGGACGACGCTGCTGTCGGCTGGGTAGCTAAGAATTTTCGGCACGGCTTGGTGCAACAATGGGCGGATGTGACCTTGGCCGCCCAAGAGCGACACGGAGCCTCGTTCTTCAAGAAGAGTCCGCAAGCGTATTTGATCGACAACCTGCGCGAAGCTGCCGCTGGCGGTCGGACGCCTCCTGATTGGTGGTGGGCTCACAAGCGGGAAGAAGAGCAGCGTGCGGAGTCCCCAGCAGCCGAAGAGCTCTTGCGGCAGATTGGCCTTTCGTCGCAACCGAAGGCTTCAAAGCCGCAAGGCCAATCTTTGACTGAATACCTTCAGGGCGAAGGGCGCGAAACCTATGTCGGGCTCGTCCAGCAGTTATCCGCGGATCTCCGTCGGGAAGGGTTGACTCCGAGTCAAGCACACCGAAAAGCAATTCAGTTGTGCGTACAGCACTTTCAACGTCGATTCCTGACATCGTAAGCATCCATCGTCCCGTCGGCATTTCGACTCTTCATCCTTCCAAGCATGGATGGTTTGCTCTTAAATTTTGATCAAATTCTTCTTTGCATGCCCGATCACCACAGCGAAGTACGAGAAAACGAGCCATGAATTCGCAAGGTTAAAGGGTCGAGCAAGCACTCGCTGGAACCTTCCTGCAACGCGGCTGCCACGCCGAACTCAATACTCTGCAACGCCGTTGCCACGTTTCCTTGCTTTGGCTGCAACGCCAGTGCCACGTGGGCTGTTCGCCATCAGTCACCTGGTCATGAGCTTCCCGGCGCCAGAAGCAGTGCGGCGGCTGATGACAAACGCCCCATTTTGTTGCATCCAGCCTGTGATACTGGACGACGCTGTCCTATAGATGAGGGCAGCAAGATCGACCTGTCGGTCTTGCGACTGTCACGTTCCACGAACATTTGGCAGTGTCTTTTCCAATCAGGCAGCGCACTCGGAAAAACCAGCCACCAACTGGTTGCAGGGGATGGAGTTAACCGCCCATCAAGCGTTGTGTCAGTAGAGCCGGATGCCATGAGAGTGGCTTGTCCGTGCTCGACGGAGGCTCAGCGAAGTAAAACGTCTGACTTTGTTTCTCAGACGCCCAATCTCGTTGTTCTATCCGATGGATGTTCCTCAGGAATGAGGGCGATGCGGACAGAGTCGTCGCAAGACGACCCGTCATGTTTCAAAGTCGGTGCGGTCGCCACGGCGACCAAATCCGCCCACGGGGTTCGGAGCCTGAGTTAACTCAGGTCCGTTCAACGTGCGCCCGCGTGGGGAGTTTTCGTGTGGCGACACACGGAACCGGGGACCGACGATCCTCGGTGTTCGAGTCAAACGCTCGATAACAAATAGCTCAACCATGAAAGGCGCGTAAGCGCTTGCGGGTGAGTGTTCTGGGAGACGATGCCGAAACGGTCGTCCGCCAGCGGATACGCTGCGGACGATGATGACAAGGCCTGGGCTGATCGGTAAGGGAGGAGCTTCTTTCTTCTGCCCCCTGAAATGGCGCACCGCAAGTCGGCGCGCCGAAAGTATGCCGTACCGGAAGGTCGGACATGCGGCCCACGGTCTGCGGGTTAACCCCCGCTAGTCACGTGACCCAGAATGCGAAGGACATGGCTAACGCAGGAAGGACTTTTGGGGCCGGCTTGGTCGCCGGTGCCTGCCCGAGTCGGGCAGGTGTTTGAAATCCAAAAGTCTGGGAGTGGGGCCTCAGTAGAAGTCGGCACAGACGACAACGGAAGTTGTTGTCTATGCTGAGCGAATGCGCGGGAAGGCACTCGCAGTTCGTTGGCGTCCTACGGGTGGTGCCGGGGACAATTGCTACGACGAAAGGGCCGACTGACAGTTTGCTGATTGGAAGCGTCGATCGCCGTGCCCCGATTCCATCGGGACCTGGGGCACGGCGGTTTTTCTTGAGTGAAATCCAAGTGGCTACACGCGGTGAGCCTGGGAAGGCTCGCGGCCTGTGGCAGTGAACGGACGGTGCACAATGGACGTGTAACTTGCACACGGTAGGTTCACCAACAAGGTTCGGGAGCGGTACGCCTATAAATTTGGCGGCCTGCAACTTGGAAGAAAGTTGCAGGCCGCAGTGGCGTGCCGGTTTCGGATGGTTGCCATACAGGATGTAGGATTTTACAAAGGTTTTTTCCTTGGGGACTGGCGCTCAGCCAGTCCCCTCTTTGCGCCTACTTAGGCGCATGTCGGAAGCATTTCGCCACCTTGGCGCGACCAATCGGTATGCAGTATCGATGTGTGGCCGCGTCTCCGACTGGCTTCGTGCAACAAGTGGCCGTTCACTACCTGGCGCACGGCTATTGGTTCTTCGTCCAGGGCTGTGTGCCCCCTGACAAAGACCCGACCCTGGTCGACGCCAAACTGATCGCCAAGTACGGGATCGGCGTCTCGCGACAATCGCGGAGCCGCCGCAAGGCCGTCGGTATCGCCAACATTCATTACATCCGTTACGGAAGTGAATTCCTGCTACTGGCGACTCACGGCCATCATCCTTTCTACGACGAAGAGGGAGATAACATTCGCGACGCGCGGAGGGCACCCATCCTGTTTGCGGGCTATTCGCTAAGCGTGCAAAAGGGCGGCTTTGTCCGCAAAGTCGATCCGAACACTCTGCCGGAGCGGGACAATCGTTGGCGGGCCCGCGTTCAGATTCAGAGAAGCGAGTACTTGCTCCTCAAATCATACTTTTTGGACCACGCCATCCGTTGGTCGCGGGCGGCCATCGCTGATGCGCTCTTTCACGTTCCGTATGAACCGTACGCACCCGTGCGCCAACAGATGCTCAACATATTGCGGCTGATCAACGACAAGCGAAGATCCGCCGGTCTACAGCCGATCAGTTCAGAAGCTCTTCGCTACCGGCGTCGAATCGTCAAGCCGTTCGACCGGCCCAACGACTGGACAGCGTCATGAGTATCAGTGACACCAAAGAGATACATAGCTTGCAGTGACGTATGGCCCGGGCTAGTCGACGGCCACGCCAATTTTTTGCCAGAATGGCCGCTCTGCGATGATGCGGATACCATACTCTCGCGCTTTCTTGGCCTTACCCGATGCCGTATCGGGATCCGCAACGACGAGGATATCAACCTTTTTCGTGACGCGTGGGGCAATGATCAATCCGGCTGCCTCCGCCATCGCTTCGGCGACGTCGCGCGTGAGCCGCTCGCCGTGGAGGCTGCACCTTTGCTCCCCAGTGAAGCAGACGGTCTTGCCGATGAGGTTTTCGAGTTGATCGCCATTCGACTCGGGTGGGTTGGAGAGCAGTCGGTCGACAGTTTGCGCTGGAATGCCCAAGAGGCCGGCAACTCGGTTCAAGTCGCGACGCTCATCATCGGTAACGATTCCATCTGCGAGAATGAGCGATAAAAGACCCGCGAAATATCGCTCGTGCAATCCCTGGAGGCTTTCAGACGCGATACCGCAATCGCAAGCGTAGGCGGCCAGTTCCTCGGTCTCAGCGGGATCCACGATTCGGTCCTCAAGCACGCGATCGAGCACGAGTAGATACTCATCGAGCTTCCCGTCGCTCGGAGTGCCATGGACCGCTTGGCTGTTCAGTCGCTGAGAAACCATTTGTAGCGGGGAAGCGATCGGCATTTCGCGCGCCTTATTCCGCGTGATGCCCAGGGGCGTCGCTTGGCGCTTCCAAAGCATCGGACAACTGACAGGTTTGGCCAGGCAATTCACGTCGATCATGTTGGCGACGCACTTCAAGATGTTGGCGCACATGCGGGCGTCATTGCCGGCGCTGTGCGTATCGAGGGTCGGAATTGAGAGCTGTCGACAAAGCTCGGCGAGCTTTCTCGCACCGCAAGCCAGTCCACAATCTCCGGCGAGTCGCATCGTGCATATGCCATCAAAGTCTTCGAGCTCAATCCCCGCACGAGAAAATTCAGCGACTATGAATTGACGATCAAAGGAAAAATTGTGGGCCACGGGAATTGCGCCTTCGAAACGGTGCCAAACATCCGCAACTATGTCCCGAAATGTTGGCGCGTCGCGCAGATCACTAGCGAACAGCCCGTGAATATCGCTGGCACCGATGTCACGTTCGGGATTGATTAGGGTTTCCCACTCTTCGACAAGCTCCAGATCCTCATCCAGGCGAACGACGCCGATTTCGATGATCCGATGGTGCTTGGAGACGGCAATGCCGGTTGTTTCCAGATCGAAGACGGCAAAGCCTGTAAAGTTGTGGAGCATAGGAAACTCGCATTCGTGATGATCAGTGTAGCATCTGCGGGGACTCGGTGACGGCGTGTGGCGGTCCGATCACGAATCATTTCTCATCAGGCGAGTCAATCGTCTGATTGCCTCGTCGATCTCCAATGCATTTCGCGTATAGCAACGATCAAGTAACTCGTTCGACAAGTACATGTCATACTTCCGCTGCTGCTTGAAAGGAACGAGGGCGAGGAGCGATTCGAGCGGAATCGGATTTTCCAGGAACTTGACTAATTTCATTCGCGCGGCATCGACGGAGGCATGAAACTCAACTGCAATATCCCGGTCGATCGCATCAAGCCCCGCGGCTCGGGCCAGTAATAGAATGGTGCGCTGCACTCGTGTACCCGACCACGTGAACAAGTAGCAGTGTTCCTTGGAGAATTGGTGCCAAGGGCCATCGAAGATACCGGCACTGACGGCGGACGCTCGGGCCTGCGAAAGCCAATCGGACGCAGTCGTATTCAGGTAATTGATGGCCTTGCTGCCGAGCAGCACATCGCGCATCATCTGTCGGACTTTGTCATGAGTGTTTCCGCCCGAACCGTGAAAGCGCGAAGATTTGCGGCCTTTGGACGGGACCACATGAATTTCCTCGCGGCGAACGTCGACATCGACAACGCGCCAACGGCGACCGGCAAGTAGCAGGTGATCGTTTGGGGGAGGTGGATCAATCGCCGGTAAACTGCCGATCGGTTGTCCGGCATGCAACACGGCGTATTCCTTAGTGGACGCAAAGGCGCTGTAGAATTCACGGCTTCTGACCACTCGCTCGCCTTCGATTGCAAGGATGAGATCTCCCTCAGCCATTTGTTCGATGATTGCCTGCTGGCCGAGGCAGCGTAGCACTTCCAGAAAATCCGACTTACTCACGTAGTCAAATGCGCCGTCCGAGACCAGCAATTGGAAAACGTGGGCGACACTGGTTCCCCCTGTTTCTCCCAAAACACTCAGGGTTTGTTGGATTAAGGTACTAAGGTCAAGAACGTTCGTGTCGGGCGGCTCTAGCCATTTGTCGAGCATCAATTCCGTGAGCGCGATGGCCTGCAACAAGTCAGGATAGAGGCGGTCTATGAGATCCGCATCGGCATCCAACGCAAATTCTTCAATGAACATCCGCAATTCGGATGCTTCACCTTCGCGGCGACCGCTGCGGCCCAATCGCTGGATCACGGAACTGACCGACCACGGCGGGCCAATCTGCCCGACAGCCTTTACGTTGCCAATATCTATCCCGAGTTCAAGTGTGGATGAGCAAAGAGTCGTAAATGGTCTATCGCCTCGCATCATTTGCTCGGTGTCCTCGCGAATCTCTTTACTGAGCGAACCATGATGTACGAGGAACTCGGGCGGCCTCCCGATACTGCGGCATCGCTCATTGAGAGCATCGGCAAACCGTTCCACTTGGTCCTTGCGATTGGCGAAGATCAGGTTCTTGTGACCACCAAAGGCGCGGAGCATCTCATCGAGCGTATGGCTACATTCTGGCTCGTCGGTCGCTTCGCCAGGTGATTCATCGCCATTGCCCCACGATGGTTTTCCAATCGTGTATCCATAGATCTTCAGGCGAATGGTTCGTGCATCTGAGTCGTCCGTGACGAGCGTGACCGCTTGAGCATTGCCAGGACGAATCCAGGCGGCATATTTTGCAGTCCAATCGCCCAATGTTGCCGATAGGGCGATTACACGATAGCTGTGACCAATTGCCTTTTCCACGCGGTGGAGCAGACTCCGCAAATGAGTACCCCGTTCACTTCCGACCAAGGCGTGGAGCTCGTCGACCACAACGTATCGCAGGTCGCGAAATATCCGCGGGATGGCGCTTGACCGGTTAATAAACAAGGACTCTAGGGATTCAGGCGTGATTAGCAAAATACCAGCGGGCGCCTTGATCACCTGTGCCTTCGCCGCTTGTCCCACGTCGCCGTGCCAGCGATGGACGGGAAGTTCTGCATGTTCGCATAGCTCGTCGAGCCGGCGGAATTGATCGTTGATCAAAGCCTTCAGCGGACTGACGTATATAGCGGTGATGGATTCGGCCGGCCGCTCCACAAGGTCGGAGATCACTGGTAGGAATGCCGCTTCCGTTTTGCCGGAGGCAGTGGCTGCAGAAATGATCAGATCCTGCATTGTCTCAAGAATGAGGTGGATTGCCTTTGTCTGAATGGGACGAAGTTCCGTCCATCCCATTCGCCAGAGACAGTGCCGAATCGGTTCGGAGAGTAATTCGAAGGCAGGCTGGGTCATTAAAGTTTGAATTCGGCCAGATCGGCATCGGTTTCGGCCGCTATCTGGGCAGTCGGATCTGCCTCTGCTTGGGACGGTGCAGCATCCGCCGTAAGTAAGTCCATCCATTTCTTGTCCGGGTTCTGCTCCAGGACTCGCAACAGCCCGACAAACGACTTCACGGTCTCACGAGGAGTCTGGAAATAGGCGGCTCCAATACGCTGGTGACAAAACTCCAGGAAAGCAACAATTCCCTCGTCAGGAATAAGCTGCTTGTTGGGATCGTCGAGCGCATGCACTTTGCGAATATTGCTCAAGAGTACAAAGCAATCCTCCGGTGCGAGGTTTTCGAGTCGAATCACGGGGGACGTGAAATCCTTCAAACCTTGCGAAGCAAAGCTATTGGACGCCAGGCGTGTGGCCAGGGCTTCGTAGCTGTAGAGACCACGTCGCCGGTCTTCAAGGCAGTCGGGTGTACCGGCGAATAGGAATCCAATGCCGGAGGCACGACCACCGAGACAGTCGTTGATGATTCGGAGCACGGCTTCATAGTTGTTGTTTCGCGCCGTGGTATTGGAGAGCCGATGCGACAGAACCACCAGCTCGTCGACATTGACAACTAGGCCCGCATATCCTGCAATCCGGCAGAACGCCGCAAGAAGCTTGGTGTAGTCGTACCAGGAATCATCGTCGATAATGTTGCGGACACCCAAGTCCTTGCGGGCCTCGGTCTTGGTCGAGTACTCTCCGCGGAGCCATCGCAGAGCGGCATCCTGCAGCGCTTGGTCGTGACGTAAAAAGCCTTCGTAATACTTGGCGAGTACCGCGGCGAAATCGAAACCGGCAACAAACTCTTGGAGGGGCCTTAACACTTTGGCGAATTCGCCGGTGACATCCTCGTCATTGCCTCCGGCGGAGCGAATGCGATGATCAATATCGCTGGCCCAACGTTCGACGAGATTGGCCAGCGCTCCCCCTTCCGGCTTGGAACGCGTACAGAGATTTCGCATCAACTCGCTATAGAATGCTTGCGCTTTGCCTCCCGTTCCATGGAGCCGCCGATCGGTCGTAATGTCCGCCTCAATCACGACGAAGCGGCGCTGCAGGGCGACATTGCGAACGAGGTTCAGGAAAAATGTCTTGCCACTACCGTAGCGACCGACGATGAAACGCACGGAAGCTGCATCTTGCTCAATGTGGTCAAGATCCTTGACGACTGTACTGACTTCGTCGAGCCGGCCGACCTGGATATGTTGAAGGCCGATTGCGGGGACGACCCCTGCAGCCAACGATTGAAGAATGGCCTCACGTTCACGTGTTGTAATGTTAGGCATCCGATGGCACTCCGATGAGTTGTTTGCGCACTACGAATTCAGTGTCGAATTCTTCCGTCAACCAGTCCCCATAGATGTCAGTGGACCATTCGTTGAGAACCTCAAGGGCGGCGTTGAGCATCAGCCCCTGTTCGCGGGCCAGTTCTGAGATCTCATCGCGGGGCCAACGATCGCGCGATACGATCAGCGAGCAAAAGTCTCGATATCGCTCGGGAAGCCGATCAAGAGGCAGTGACACGTCTTGCGCAAGGGCCGTGTGGTAGCCCTCGTGGGCATTTGTAGCCGCGTCCGCCGAAGGAAGAGTTGCCACTGCTTCGTAATCAGCCGAGTCATCCTCAAGTTCATTTGGGATATCGACGTTTGATAGTACGTCGTGCAACAGACTTTGCACCCGAGCGGTTTCCTCATGAATGGCTCGGATGCGTGCGAGATTCAGCGGAGGCGGGGATAGAGAGGCGTCCTCCTCCACGCGTATCGTGCTTTCCGCAATCTGCTGATCGTACGTGGCAAGAAGGGCGTCCAACTCTGGAGTGGGAATACCCAGCGTCCGAAACGCCTTGCGGAGGATCTTCTTCTCCTGGGAGCAAACAACTTCATCCACGGCAGCGATCGCGAGGAGAAATTGCCCGACCAATCTTCGCTGCTCCATAGGCAGTGACTTCTGCAGCACTCGTCCGATGACGACTTCACTGGCTTTCTGTACGACCAATAGATGCATGAGCGCGTCAAGCCGCTTGGACAGCCGCGCCCCGAGGCTAAATTCCTGTTCGAGGTGCTCGGTGATCCTGCGGAGTTCCGTCTCGTCGAGTTGTCCGTCAGCCTGGGCAATCGATAGACTCAGACGGAGCAAGACTGCGGCGGAGTGATAGGCTTTGAGTTCAGTGTCGCTTGGTGCGACACCTTCGTCGCGAAAAACGACAATCGGCTCGTCCCAGCGGTAGTTGCGATTGGTGAGGCGAGCATCCGGTTCAATGGCGATGCCCATCGTGTCGGCCGTGACAAGCAATGATAGACTTTGTTTCTTCGTCAATTGGGGCCGACGAGAAATCTGTTTGATCGTTGCGAGCTCGGATAGCAGCATGACAGGCCAGCCGCCTTCGTCGACCGATTCGCTGATGAGCCGCTGCCATGCGGCGAGTTCCGGATGGTCCCCCGAACGCAACTCGGCCGGGAGTGCTTCATACATCGCGCCGGTCGTAGCGGGCTGCGTACCTTGGCGAGTCGCTCGGTCGTAGGCCTTGAGTTCATCGACGCAGTCATTCCAGATCTGCACCAGGGGTGAAAACTGAGCCCGTGCCGCCAAGACGTCCGGGATTTTCCGCGTCGCCAATTCACGAGTGGCTTGTCTTGATGCTAACAAAGTCCCACTTGCCGGCTGGTATTCGATTTTTCGCTCGCGACTGCCGGGGCGCAGAGTGAAACCACCTGGATACGCATTGGTAAATCGAGCAGTGAATAGCTCGCGGAATTGTGCTGTGTGGCGGCGAGTGACCACGCTGTTTCTCGATCGCTCGTCGTGGTTGGCAACCGCATACACGACTTCCCGTGGAAGCGGCTTGTTTTGTCGGGAAAAATAGCCGAGGCAATAGCGAAATACGGCTTCATTCCATTTGGCCGTAGCTTTCACGACCCGCATCACCAAATCATCCGATAGGCTGTTGGTGTCGGCGCTCAAATAGACCGTGATCCACAGTAGAGCCGATGTGTAGTTGATGAACGAACGCGAGTGGGTGTAAATCGACAGCAAACGCAGCAACTCCTCGACGACGACATAATGGTCCTGTCCATCCACCAGAACTCGCCGCTCAAGTCCGTAGAAGAATAGAAAGACGTATCCAATTTCGATCGCCGGGTCCGACCGACCTTGGTACAACCATTCCAGATATTTGGCTCGCTGGTGGGGCGTGCAGTCATGATATGTCGGCCAGTAAGGCAGTGGATCAGGCTCGAATGACTTATTTGTCGTCGAAAGCGGAAGCTCGATTAACGATGCGTCGAACACCGTCGAAAAGCGGTGGGTTGTCGCGTAGACGAGCGGGGCAGGAAGGGGTCCATACCCCAAATCGACAACGCTTTGCGGTCCGTAGAATTTGATCGACTCTTTGCTAGGACGCGCATCTTTTTCGGAGCCGGACGAAACGGTGAACTTCAGATTCCCCAGGATGTTTCGTAAACTGAATCCACCAATTCCTTCACCGGCTGGCCTGGTCGTCGGAACTTGAATTGTCACGGGGTCGTTGTCAGTTGCGATCGGTGCCGCGCGGGGTGTCGGCAGACTCGGTGTCGATTTGGAACATTGCGTGTCCGCGTCCGTTCCCGGTTTCGGCACAAGGACGAGCACCCGGCAGGCTGGGCAAGGAAGGGATTTGCCAGCAAGCGTCGGCTGACACTGCAGGAATTTTCCGCAGGACGGACAAGCAAATCGTACCTTTGTCGTCGCAGTTGGCGACGACATTAGGGGCTGGGTTGGTGGAACGGGGGCAGGAAAGAGATTCTTGATTCGATCGGCCTTAATCCATTCCGTGCGATCTTTCAGCCGGACATCGTGATTTGCAAGGACCAAGCCCGCCGCTACGTAATGCCGAAGCTGGTTGTCCGAGTAGGGACCACTTTCTTGTCCGGCAACGCGGACGAACCAGCGCGATTGAGGAGATTGCTCGGTGTGCGATTGACCGTCCTGTTTTATCGTGTCTTGGAACAAACCTTTGACCTGCGCCGCGCTCGTCCATTTATGCCCCACATTTTGGCGTACAAAATGAATCGGACGAAGCTGTCCTCTGTCGGCAAGGTCGCGAAGTTGCTTGGAGTCTATTGGCCCAAGCTGCGTTCCGTCTATCAGACAGTACCAAACTTGTCCCATGTCTAGCGCCCAAATTGACCACATACCCGAGGTAGAGTGTGAACCTTACAGTATATGTATGAGATTGTAATTCCGCTAGAAAGTCGTCCGCTTATGACGTCGAACTATTCGGTCGGGGGAACATCTACTGCTTTCGTCGGCCTGTCATCGACCGGGCTGCCCCATGGGGCAAAGTCCCTTAGCCCGGATGAGGACGGAACGGGGAAACTCGGCATCGCGTGTCACGGCTTTGCCGCTCCGCCACGCTGGCCAGGAGGAGAGTATGGGCCGGCGGATGGATCACTGACTGTTCTGTGGTGAGTAGCAATTTGTGATATTCAACTATCAAATAAAGCTGCCCGCTCTTGGCGAGCGGGCAGCGGCGAACTAAATCAGAGATTCACACGTTAGTCGTTCATCCATTCCGGCGGGCTATCGTAGCGGAGGATGTCGCTATCTTCAAATTCAAAGAGCAGGCCGCAATGCGGACAGCACTCCCAGGTCCAATCGAGAAAAGGATTGTTGACAGCATCTTTGGGAATCGGGACTTCACCAACACAACGCGGACAGAACACAAAATACATTCGCTCCCTATTACGAAGGCGGCCCGTGGCTGCGGCACGGCCTGGAACATCGTGACCTCTTTCACGTCTGGCTCGATGTTCGCAGCGGACATCGGCCTACCCGTGAAATCGCGGGGCGGGCGGCGTCGCGCAGCGGCGGGCCGGAATTGGAAAACCCAGGCTGAACTGGGCAAATTCCGGCCGATGCAGGGTGGGTGAAGTTGGCAGCAAAAGTAGATCGAAGTTGGCCGTTGTATGGCCAGTTATGCGTAGTTGCTGTTGAGATGGCTGCCAGGCCAACCACTGCCAAGTGACGAATCTGGCAGCGATTCAGGATGGTCCGATGGCGGCCCCCCATGCATTTTCAGAAGAGTACGCACTTCAATTCGAGAGATTGATCTCGCAAGCACAAGCGTTGGGCATTCAGCCTGAGGAGGATTGCGGCCAGCGACAGAAAAGGGTGTCTTTGCAAGCTCGCCCTTGTCATCACACTCGCCTCGATCGACGAGTTTCCTTGCGCGATTTGCGAATGACAGCCGGCTCCGAGCATTGTTGGTGAGCCCGATTGTCCGTTTTGATTTCAAGGAGTTGGACAAGCACGGAATTTGCGATGCGGCGAAAGCCTCGGGGCAATTCGGCGATACCTATTTGCGATGGCCTCTGCGGCACGTCCTCCACGCCCGGCAACCAAGCGTAAGCGCGTAGTTGGCGGAGAAACACGGCGGGAAACGATACGGAGCGTGATTTACGGCCGTACCACCATCGGTACTTACCATGAAAGAAATCTGCGCCATGATGATCGAGTGCTTCGTGCAGACACTCCCAAAGTAACAGGGACCGATCTTGCCAGCCCGACTCCGCTTGACTGATGCGCTTTAGCAGTCGTTCGAGGTGTGGAACTTCGTAGTCTTTCCACTCACTGCGTCTAAAGCGCGGCAATCTAGCTTCGACGCGCATCTCCTTTCGCTTCTCCAACATTTGCTCGCAGTACCCCTCGGCTCGCTGGAGATAGGGGGCCACCCCGCAGGCCTCCAATACGGCTTGGCTTTTCTTGCCACGGAGGCTCCGCCTGGTGCGATCGACGAACCATATTCTGGGCTCGCCTTGAAACAGCAACTGAAGTCTGCGGTTGGGCAGATACAAATTGTCGTCCGGGAAGAACAAAGTTAGATGACCGTTGTGGGCATTGCGGCCTGGAATCCAGTACGCTCGCCGAAGATACTCGATCATCTTCTTTTGGACACCGGTCGAGGCCGTGTGAAATGCGTTCACGATTTGACGAACATCATCGTCATAGCGTTCGGGAAAGTCACATGACATTTCGTTGTAGCGAGACAAGATGTCGCGAATCAGGGAGATGGTCGGGCGTTTTGCCATGGCTTTCCTCTATCGTCCCATTTTGACGGCCGTGCAACGCGCAAGCGACCCCGGTCGCAGTCGCTGATCGTCGGCACCAGATCCCCGCATGCCTGTTCGTCTAGCGCACGGATTGTAACTGGCTAACAGCTGCATTCCCACCTCTCAGTAGCTTTGTGTGACAACTTCCAAAGTAGAAACGAGTAGCAATCCGATTGCCACGTCGTAAGAATCTGGCCAAATATCGTAGCCCTCGCCATTGGTTTTTGCCTGCCTTCGTCGGTCGGTCATCGTCGGGGCTCGCCCGCTGAGGCCGGAGGCCCTTGGCCCCGATGAGGACCGATCGGCGAAGGCGGCGTCCGCAATTGCTGGCTGCTGCCACTCCATCCCATCTTCGCCGGGCCTTTGTTGGTCCGATTTCGAGGGGCTCGTCCGCCCATGGGCTGTTACTGGTTTGATGTCAGTTGTATTACCATCGATTCAGCGATCCGACACGCAATAAAAATGCCCGCTCCTTTCCAGCGGGCAAACTGGTTGGTTCAACCATTCGCATCAACCTTCAACCTGGCGACACTTCGGACGCGTCGGGAGTGCTTTGCACTTCCTCGTCGTCGTAATCGAAGCCAAGTTCGCAACCTTCACAGTGAGCAACATTCCACGGGTCCGTGCGTTCATGGCCAATCGCCTCCGGGGGAAGGTCGACCACACCGCCGCAGCGTGGACACTGCACATAGTACATTCAGCTCCTTTCTGCCAACTTGAGTTCCCGGCAACAGAAGAGAAAAGAACCGTCAAGAGGAACGAGAGGTTCGGTGGTGCAAAAACCTTCAAGCGAAACCTCTCGTCGCCAAAGCCTGGACGCCGGCAGCTAGAACTGCTCGGACTTTTCCTGTCCGTTTGCCGACTGCGCATGCTGGTAAATCCAGGAATGAGCCAGATCGCTCACCTTGATCACCAGCGGCAAGTCATCCCGACCGAAGCTGTCGCTGGTCTTCCACTGTTCTCCATCACGGTAGATCCGTTGCAGGGTCACATTGTGGCGGGCGCCAGTGGCAGTTTCATTTTCCCAAATGGCGGCCTTGATACGTCCCAGCCGTACTTCATGGACAGGCTTGTTGTTACCATTCATAACTACTTTCTCCTTTTCATCTAAAGTAAAACCTCGAACAAAACACTCACTTACACGGCCAGCGCCAACAGGGCACTGGCCCTCTGGTCTAGCTCCAACCGGTCTCCGGCGCATTCCAGCTTGCCGGAGAGCCGCGTCAGGGCATCGACCAGACTGAAGATCGTGAACCGGCCTCGCTCGCGGGCGATCGCCAGGGCTTGCTTGGCCAGACCACGGTTGATGCCGTGAGCAGCCAATGCTTGGAGTGCCTCGTCCGCATCTTCGCCGAGCGATTGCTTCATCGCCTGGGCAACGACACGGACAAAGGCGTCCTTCCGCTGGTCCCGTTTGGCGATTAGAGCGGCAAGCAGCCGCCGCATTTCGTCCAGCGAATTCTGCACACTCGCCGTATGCTTGCGTGAGAACTCGACGACTTCGATGGCATCCCAGACAATGTGGTTTTGACACACGGCCTGGAGCCAGAAGGTCTGGACGCCAAACGACCGCCGGCCGACCTCGGAGTTCCAAACGAAGAACCCTGGGGCAAAAGCCTCGCCCTCGATCTCCGTCCAGCCGAGGGGATCAATCAGGAAGCAGAATAAATCTTGCTCCCCGACATAGAGTCCCGTCGCGCCGTTGAACGCCCGTTGAGGTGGCTCGAAGTCCGCGGCGGTTCCGCGGAGCATCTCCACCACGTCGGAGTTGTACAAGCGCGTGTAGCTCGTGCCATGAATCGACCGGATCAAGTCTCCCTGCGTAAAAAGTTGCAGCGGCTTGGTCGTCCGCGGCAGCGTCTCAGCAAAGACTTGGCAGGCCGTTTCCGGACGGAGCCGGTTGACGGTCTCTTTGGCGACACTTGATAGCCGACAGAGTTGGCCAAAGCTCCAGTCATTCATCAGACAATCGCCGTCCGTGCCCAGCGACAGGGATAGTCGGCCTTCACGACCGACGATCGCCGCCAAGTCCAGGGGCGCTTTCCAACAATCCTGGGACTCGTCCTTCTGGCGTTGGCAATGGGTCGCCAACGATTCGAGCGATTCGAAGCATTCATCCGGCGTCCGCCGGAAGAGTTCCTGATTCGCACGTAGCAATTGGGTCATTCGATTTGTCCTTTCAAGTCAAAGAGTTACCAACAACGACAAAACCTCGCGGGCCAGTGTTCCCACGTGGAACACTGCCGAAAAACCTGGTTGCACCACCGGCCTCTCGTCGCAGGAACGCAGATGCGCGTCACAGCAACGATTGGCCGAATGAAGCCCCTCTACCCATAGCCGTCTGAAGAGAACGATTTAACAAGCGTTATGGGCGCGGACCGTAGGGATGTTGCTTAAGAATGCAACAAGAAACCAGCAGGAAATGGTCCTTTGCAGGCAACTACGCGGATCGCCAATCGATATCGCCGCAAGATACACGTCAAGCAAAGTGCTCCAGCTTAATCTGCAAGTTCAATGACTCGCTGCACCCGGGGTTGGCCATACTCGGCTACCCCGGCGAACGCGGCAACATTCGGCAATGGATGATACTCAGCAGGGCTGTGCGTATGACCGCACAGCACGGTGAGTTGACACTGGGGTGCCTGCGCCATCACGTCCAGAATGGCTTCACCCACAGCGCGCGAAGCAAAGTGAGGCGCATATTCCAGGTCACATACCTTACCTCGATGTAATGCGACCTGAAGCCACGGTGGCACATGCGTCAGCAGTATCACCTGGGGGAAATCCTCCACTGCTTGGGATAACATTTTCCGCAAGTGCTCGGCCGCCTCATCTCCCAGGGCGCTGAGGAGCCGTCGTCGTCCGTCTTCACCCGCCTCGCGCAGTTCATCAATATAGGTGTAGTCGCTGATTTTGGCCTGCGACCATTCCAGCTCCCCAAACCGGCCATCGGCCCAACCATCGTGGCCAACGAGGGCCACCGACTGGGTCAGGGCCACGGGTCGATCATCGACGCTCAAATAATGCAACGCAGATCGTCCGCTGCAAAATTCCGTAGCCCGTTGTCGAGTAGCCCGGATCGAGCTCCGATAACAGTCGTGGTTTCCCAAGACAAAGTACAACGGGCAACCATGCAGGTCCTGTTCCAGCTGCCCCAGATACTGAATCAGATCCGGCGCTTCGGCGATGTCGCCCCCCACGAGCAACGCATCTGGTTCGGACTGCCGTACGCTTTGGACAAACTCGTGATACTCGGGATCGAACGCGCCTCGATCCTGGTCCCACAGAAAATTGAGGTGGATGTCCGTCAGCCAAGTTGCGCGTCGAATGTTCTGCTGCACAAGATATCTCCTTTCGTTGGTAATTATGGTCGGTGCTGCCGTCCCAACAATCCTCTCGGTCAAGATCGCATCAGAAGATGGCTCCTATCGACTTAGGAAGCCAACGTTCGGGCCATCATGAAGAACGAGCGGCAAATAGCTACACATTAACCCGCATGCACCATCGACCTCTCCACGCAAAGACACGTCACTGCACCCCTGCAGCAAGGACCGTGGAATACGCATCTACTCGTCGTTTGAGTCTGAAAAGAACTTCCAGAAAAGGTTATGGAGACCATGGACTAGAGTGTTGCCTAATTCGAGGGCTGGCATGACGATTTTGGATGCAAAGTGAGTAGTCAAACACGAGAATTTGCTTGTGATCGGCAATCCGTGGCGATAAGCTGCCGGGAGTACACGGCCGATCGACCAACTTTTCAGCCAGGCCCGACCGGTTTGGCGAATTGAGGACGACAAGAACGACATGCAACATTTTGGTAACAGGCTTCGGCCGGATAAGGAGATCAAGTCGTACAAGCGATGTATTGAGAGTCGCGTGTTGCAGCGTGCAGCGCATGCAGATGTTTTTGAGGTCGGAGTAAAGCCGCGGTTTCTGTTCGTGTTGTGTGGTGGGTCAGGAGTGGACGAAGAGGAGTATGTCGAGCGGAGCAAGACCGTCATTCCCGTGTTCGGAAGAGTGCTGGAGGGAGCTGCCAGGGATGGCATCCGCTTGGTTCTGATGCACGTGACGGCGCCGTACGACGTGCCCTTCAATCGGTTTTCGACCGAGCCATCCAGCGCAGTGACATGGAACGCGCATGTGCTGACAGAGCTGCTGGAACCGTGGCCGGAATTACCGTATTTCGTCGCAGGCTTCTCAGGCGGTACGGCGCTGGCGCTCAACGGTCTACATGCTGAACGACGGTGCTTTGGAGCGGCCGCAATGGGGGCGGACGGATTGCCGCGAGGTTTCGCCTGCCCGGAACACTGGAACGAGAAACTGCGACTATATGTGACACCGCAGGACACGGTTTGCAGCGAGCCGACGAACCGAGAGGTTTGTGAATTACTTACAAATCGCGCGCAGGCCGAAGTATTTCGATTGCGCGCAGGCGGTCATCGGCTGGCGGACTACTCGACGGCGGAGAGCCTCGGCGAATTGATCCGTTTTGCGAACAGGATCGCGCCCACCATGTAACTGGACTTGATCGAGAGGCGTACTATGGAATCACATGATCAGCAATTGCTGGCGAGCCTTGAGTTGGATGAGGAACTGAAGGAGTTTGTGGTAGAGGCACTTGCGGAGGACGAGTTTCGATCGGTCAGCGAGTACTTGCGGTGGCTCATCCAACGGGAACGACGGAATAGGATCCGAGAAAATGTGGAGTGCTTGATTTGTCAAGGGCTGGAGAGTGGGCCAGCGGTGCCCGTGACCGCTGAATATTGGGCTGAGATTCTGCCAGGATTTGTCGCTAAGGATAGCGCGAATGATTGTGGCGACGGCTGGCCAGTTAGTTGCCGACCGATCGTGGCCCAGGATCTTATGACGCTCGTCGCGGAAGTTGCACCGAATAATGAAATCGCTGCGAAGCGGTTTTTGCAGTCGGTAGTTCGGACCGTGAGCGCTATCGGTCGAAAACCGTCCGGAGGCTTCATAATGTCGGGTTTCAAACCGCAGGGACTCTCTATGTGTCCGGTTGGGCGTTCGATAGCCCGCGTTGCTTACTTGGCATCCGTTAAATCGGGAGTTGATGTCGTTCGCATCCTGCATCGTGATACACATCAGGTTCTCAAGAAGCACATTGACAGCTCCGGGGATTGAGATCGATGGCTGCGTCATTTGAGTGTTTGACCAGCGAATACGTGGCCGACACTCATGCTGTATTGCCGGCTAGCGGCGGGCTGTCAGTGGGGCGCGGCGGTCTAGTGAGAATGCTTTAGCACGTGCAGAATTTCTTCACGGACCTCTTCCAACTTAAGACCGAGACGAGTCAATACCTGGGCCGCGATGCCCTCCCCCTCGCGCATCAGGCCGAGCAGGATATGGTCGGTATCGACGAACTCGTGGTTCAGTTGCCGAGCTTCGTCCCTGGCGTGGTCGATGGCCATCTGCGCGCCTGAAGTGAACTCAAGCGACTCGATCATAGGGACGGTCGGGTTAGAACCGACGCTCTTTTTTACGGAACGTCGAATATCAGTGAGTTCGACGCCAAGATTGTGAAGCACCTTCACGGCGGTGCCATTTCGTACGTTGATGAGGCCCAACAGTAAATGCTCAGTCCCAATTGAGTCGTGATGAAATTGCCGCGCTTCTTTGTCGGCGAATTGGACAGCTTCGAGCCCGCCATCAGCGAACATCTCATTCATAGATCGCGTTTGCGCCTCACGTGTATTGAGTTGACTGTTACGCAACTTGGTGTGAGTACCGCGAGCGAAGCGTACCAAGTTTTGTGACCGCTTTGGAGTTCCATCGCATTCGTTCATTGAACTGCACCGGGACCGAGACGGCAAGACAAGGGCGATGCTATTTGCTGTCGCCAGCCATGCTGAATCGCGCCAAAACGACGGCGTCTAACCGGTCCGTCTTCGCCAGCATTCCCAAAGCCTTCGCGAAGTCCCGAACTTGACGCGGATTGGCGAGTGCCACGGGAACGCGGGCCTCGAACAGCTTGTAGAGCACGTCACGCTCGTAACCACCGGTGGATTCAAGGACGACAAGGTCCACGGAACAATCCATCAACCGCTCGACCAATTCATCGACGCCGGACGGATCGTTGTTGACACGAAGATCGATGCCACTTGGCAGGATATGGACATCCAGAAAAGCCTTGCTCACATCGATTCCAACGGCAATGATTTCTGACACGAGGACGCTCCCTTCCTTGCATGCGAGCTCGCAGTGCGGCTCTGGCGACTGATCGGGAAACCCCTTGAACCAGGCCGTGTTCCAGCTCCCACCGGCGTCTTCGCGCCCGAACGGCTACCGAACTCCGGCCCGGTCGCCGTTTTCTGGGCGCGCCCAGAAAACGGCGGGGCTGCCCTCAAAGAGAGGGCATGAACAAGATACAAGAACGGCTACGCCGAAAGCTCCCACACCCGGCTGCGTGACGAGTTCCTAGCCACCGAGAAATTCTAGAGCTAGCTACGGTACGAAAGCTCACCGTGAGCTGGAGAGAAGACTATAGCCACTAACGGCCGCACAGCTCGCTCGGGTACATTGCCCCCGTCGAGTTCGCGGCCCGCTGCACCGCCTCCGCTACGAAGTTGCTTTTGGCTACGTCTCAAGCAACTTCTCCACTCCAGCAGTGCAGCGGAACAGTCCCAACACCTTCATAGCAACTGGCAGGAATTTAGGGCTGGTCAGGGGCTTCGGCGGTTCGATTTGGATAGCCGATAATCTTCCCGACCCGCCTCTTCAGGGCATTGGCGACCAGACCGTACATGACTTACAAGAATCGGGAACTGCGGTACCAACGATGTGTGATCAGCCTGGCAGTCAATTAAGGGGGTAACGTCGGCTATTCGCAACGATTCCTCGTAGTTAAAATCAGGTTCATGTTCTTTGGAGGCGGCGGCGATGGTTGATCAAATTTGGTACGTCAAGAACTGCCGACTTTTCGATCAGCTTTCGGATGGGCAATTTGCTCAGCTTGAGCGTAGCGCTCGTATAAGGCGGTTTCCAAAGGGGGCCACGATCTATCTTCCATCGGACGCTGGAAGCGGCGTGTTCTTGCTAGCCGACGGCCGAGTCAAGCTGTGCTCGATCACGCCAGATGGCAAGCAGGCAATTCTCGCATTTATCGAACCTGGTGAGCTATTTGGTGAGCTGGCGATATTAGGGGAATCTGAGCGAGAGGAGCACGCGGAGGCGATGGCGGCATCCACGCTGGTCTTATTGCCCGGTGACGCTCTCGAACGGCTGATGAACGAATCTGCCGCGCTAGCACTCGGCGTCACAAAGCTAATTGGCTTACGACGGAAGAGAATCGAGCGGCGCTTGAAGTCTCTCCTATTTCGCTCAAACCGCGACCGCTTGATTCATCTGCTGCTGGATTTATCAGGTCAATATGGCAAGCAGGATAAGGACGGTATCTTGCTTGCTATCCCGTTGTCACATCAGGACTTGGCCTCGATTATTGGAGCGACGCGCGAAACGGTGACTACCCTGCTCGGCGAACTACAATTAGAGAGATTGCTGAAGGTCGCGCGACAGCGGCTCGTGATTCGAGATTTAGGCCGACTGGCAAAATGTGTGCAAATGCGCCCTCCGGCTTTGCCGTCCGAACAGGAAAAACTGACCAGTTTGGAACGAGCGGGCCAGCCTCCGCTGGGTACCGGGCCTTGATTTAGTTTTGCGAATGTTGGCTCCTTCACAGAGAAATCGGCCCAGATACGCGAAACTTGACGAAGAGCGAAGTTCCAACCGAAAAGTGCGTAAGTCGGGACGCTTTGCTCCGATTTAGAAATGATCTCACCATGAGCGCCGACCAACAATCTTCGCAAGAGTGGAAACCGTGTGACTCGGGGTACCTCGTTCGCTTTGCACGGCGGGCCAGATTTCAGCGGCGCAAGCGCGTTGCCACGTGGGTGTCTGCGGGGGCCGCGGTAGTTCTCCTGGCTGTGAGCCTTGCTGTCTGGAGTTCCGGATTGAGGTCGGGAACTGAGGAAAACTACTTTGGTGGGATTGCATGCCACGAAGTTGCTGAAAGTCTGCCCGCGATGATGGCAGGGACAGTTTCGGACGAGCTGCGAGCAAAGATTGAGGAGCATCTGCGCCACTGCTCACGATGCCAAGAAGCCATGCGGAAGATGGAGGCCGGCCAGGCGTCGGTTCATGCGGCGGGCTGGGGCCAGCCTTGCGACTGTCCATACTGCCAGCGCCGTCATCAATTGGCGATCGAATTCGCCACGACGGAACGGAAATCTTTCGCCATGCTTTTGTCGATGGTCGATCGACCGGTAACGCCGGCCGTCTTTGGGCAAAATTGAAGGCCCAGGTGCAGAGCGGGGTGCGGTTCAGCGGCTGACTCCGTACCGCCCCTGCCTGCACCAATGACGCGGTGCGGACAAGAGTCACCGCGATCTGTGTCCCAGTTCACGTTTCGGATTGGGAAACTTGCCGATCCAATTGGTGAGAACCATTTCTGGGTCGCTTTTCGTCACTAATTGGACGCACGCAGATCATGAACGAGACAACGCAAATCCAGGCGATTATCTGTTTGTTCGTAAGTCTTATTTCCACTATAGACGCGACCGCACAGAGCCCGCCCGCTCAGCCGCCGCAGATTTACTGGTTGCAGTCGCCGCAGCAGGCTTCGCAACTGGCCAGCCAATTCCATACGCCAATTCTGGTCTATGTCACCTCGGAACACTGCGGGTATTGCCGAAAGATGGAGCGTGAAACTTGGAGCAATCCGCAAATAATCTCGATGGTTGAAGAAGGCTTCATTCCTTTAGAGCTGACCGCCGAGCGAGATCGCGAGATGATCGCGGCCATGGGAATCCGCGCCTTCCCGACTACGTTGCTTTTCACCTCAGACGCTCAATTTGTTGGGGGTGCGCCGGGCTACCTGACACCACTCCAGGCAGCCGGACTCATGAAACGCATGTCGCGTCCGGAAATTACTGCGAACCACGTCGAGGTGAGCCAGTGAGCGCCACAATCAGGCATTGGTACTGGACACGTCGCGTCAAACAGCCCAAGTCGACTAGGCAGCCGTCAACTTGGATTGGTCAGAATTGACCGTTTGATAAATGTAGAGGTACGCGCCTATCGCAAAGAGCTGCAGTGTCGGGACGTCGACCGTCGTGGCGACTACAAACCCGCAGCGATTCCAAAAGAAGTCTCGCTGTGACTCTCCCACCAACGGCCACCAAGTTAAGCGCTCATAGACGATGATCGCAACAAGCATGGCGACCGACGCCACACAGAGAGTCGTGCCAATACGCCGCAGGGAATGCCCCGACAACCAACCTGATTTCTGAAACAGGACCACTGCGGGCACGAGCACGACGAACCAAGACAGATGGCAAGAGATTAACGCCTGGAGCGGCGGGCCGCATCCCCAAGGTCCGCAGATCGCGTGTCCCCAATTGCCGGACAAGTTTGCGATCGAGAGCGTGGTGGTCAGGGTTGCCGACCAAGCGACGAGCCCAGCGATGACGCGAAAAACATTCATCGATAACGACTGGCTACCTATGACGGCCATTTCTCTATCGGCCACTTGAACCCTGATCGGGCTGAGCAGCTGCCGATTTCGAGCCGGAGCCCTCTCCATCATCATCGGGCTGATTCGTCTGAGCCTCCGGCTTCGAACCAGGATTCGATCCTGACGAGCAACCAATTCCACAGGGAGCGGCGAGTACGAGCGATAAGACCAGGCGAGATGTCCAAAGCCGTTTTGTATCCATAGTGAGCTCACTCTCTTCGCACGACCATTGAATGAACGCCCTCATCCTTCCGATCGTAGCTTCAATGCCATCAGCCCGTCCGTGAAATGCCCAACAGATGATCGGGATGAACTAACCTCGGCCCCGTCAACACTATCGGTGTACTATCGCCGCGAGAGAGGCGGCCAACTGCCCTA
The DNA here is from genome assembly GCA_050248495.1 of Pirellulales bacterium. GTDB lineage: Bacteria > Planctomycetota > Planctomycetia > Pirellulales > Lacipirellulaceae > DASYDU01. The sequence continues at coordinate 49,525 of JBFWSG010000002.1, forward strand.
GCAGTAATCGTGGCACTCGATCCCATCGAGACCGAATTATTGGCAACGAGATCCTTGTCGAGTTCCTGCGACGCTGCTCTGGCCAGCAACTCGTCTGCATTGCTAAAGGCGCGGACCCGCCCGCGGCAACGCTCGCGGTGGCGGTCTCGGCAGTGATTTTAGAAGACTCGTCAACAACAATTCTGGCAGTATCACCGCAATGCCCCAGGAACTGGAGGCGAGCCGCTCCCAGTGCGACACCACTTTGGCCAATGTTACATCGCGCGACGAGCATACAACGTCCGCCGCTTGGAAACCAGAAATAGCAGGCCTTGTTTTTGCAGGCTTCGGCCATGGGACGAGACAGGTTCTGCACCGATGCTTCGGGATTTGAATCGCAAATGGCGAAAGTCACGGCGTCCGGGCTGATCGTCAGTACTGAGACGTCGAGGGAATCCGAAATACATACTTGCTCTCCGCGTCGGCGATGCACGATCTTCATATCTCTGTCCTCCTGTCCTTTCTAGTTGCCCGGGCCGAAGCCTCGGATTGTGGAAGGTCGCGAGCGCCCCTTCACGCTTCCAAGCCTAGTCCGGAACGACATATCCGACTGTGAGTGACAATACAGATGCGCGCTAGCATCCTGTCGCGACTTTTTGGTCGATCAGGCAGCGAGCCGAGTGTGGTGTGATTCACAGTCGAAAACGATTTGCGGAGGTATGCTGACGTACGGATTCGAGTCGATCATGGGCCCTGGGAGTAGAGAAGGAGTTTCAATGTCGACGTACGAAGACGATCAACGGCGGAGTTCTGATCAACCTGATTTGGCTTCACACCGGGAGTCCTATCTTTCGGCTGCCTGCGCATGTGCGTGGCACTCGATGGCCGGTTGGATCGTTCCCCTGGCGATATTTCTTCTTATCTGCTCGAAACTGTGGATGGCCGACCAATCATCGGGCATCAGCGATGAAACAATCGACGGGTCAGAACGGATCACGTTGGCGCAGTCCTCGATGCGGAGTGGCACCAGTGGGCCGTTCGACCTTTCCGGCGCCACGATCCCGCGCAATGAAATTGTGTCGGGCGGTCCGCCAAAAGACGGAATACCTGCACTCTCGACGCCGGAATTCATTGCGGCGACGAAAGCGACATACCTAGGATCGCAAGATCGCGTGATCGGATTCTCGCGCGGGCAGGAGGCCCGGGCATATCCACTCAAGATCCTCAATTATCACGAGATCGTCAACGATCGAGTGGGCGGCGCGCCGGTGGCGATCACCTATTGTCCGCTGTGTGACTCGGCAGCCGTCTTCGATCGCCGCACCTCTTTGGGTGAGCGGGAATTCGGCGTCTCGGGGCTGCTTTACAACAGCAATGTGCTGATGTACGACCGGTCGGGACAGGTGGACAGCCTCTGGTCGCAGGTTAAAGCCGAAGGCGTCTCGGGTCCCGGCGCGAAGACCAAACTGAAGGCGCTTCCTCTGCAACTCACGACCTGGAGCGATTGGGTCGCTCGTTATCCAGAGACGCTCGTTCTCTCGCCGCAGACGGGGCATGCACGTAACTATGACCGCGATCCGTATGCCGGATACTTCCATCGTCCACAGTTAATGTTTCCGGCCCGTCCCACGAGTGACCGATTGCCGACGAAAGAACGGGTCCTGGGCGTGTGGACCGATGGCGTAGCTCGCGCGTATCCCGTCTCGGCCTTCGGAACAGACCGGAGACAAATCGTCCAGGAAATCGACGGCAAGCGTGTGGTCATCGAATTCGATCCGACGGCTCAATCGCTCCGCGTCGCGGACGCGGAGGAAGGCGTCGAATGTATGTATTCATTGTGGTTTGCCTGGCACGCGTTCCGGCCACAGACCGAGGTATTCCAATGATTCGGAGTCTAAAATGCATCGCTGTGACGTGGACCGCACTTTGGGCGATCTCGGGTAGTGCGGCGCGGGGAGGCGTCATTCGTCATGATCGCACCGACGCAGCATATACCACACTCGCTGCCGATCCGCGATTCGCTGCCGTCGGCAAGATCACGGGCAGCGAGCCCGGCGGGGCCTTCTTAGCTTCCGGCACTCTCATCCGTAATCAATGGGTACTCACCGCCGCCCACGTTGTTGACGGGACAGACGGCCACGGGGCAGGTTTGAGCAACCTGCGATTCCATGTCGGCGGAGCAAATTTCGAGGCGACCCAGTGGTTTGTCCACCCCAATTGGGCCACTTCGGGAGGCGAGAGCAACCTGTTCGCCGGCTGGGATCTGGGATTGGTGCGGCTCGATCAACCGGTGAGCAGCCTCACCCCGGCAAACCTGTTTACAGGCGGCAGTGAGTTAGGACAGGCCGCCACGATCGTGGGATATGGCTCGACTGGCACAGGCTTGACCGGTACCCAGCCTAATTCGGCCGGCACAAAGCGCGCGGGTAACAACATCGTGGACATTTCCGGCGAGCAAATTTCACCCGGCAGCACCGTCTCCATCAGGAACAACCGGATGCTTGCTATCGATTTCGATCAGCCAGGCAATCCGAGTGCGTCGACGCTTGGAAACTCGACACCGCTCAATCTGGAGTATCTGGCCGCGCCGGGCGACAGCGGCGGCGGACTCTTTATCGAAGTGGGCGGGGAAATGTTGCTCGCTGGCGTGAATTCGCTTACGTCGACGCTCGACGGATCGGTAAACTCTGATTACGGCGACCGTGCCGCGTTCACACGCGTATCGCAGTTCTTGTCGTGGATCGACAACGTGATCGCCGAGAATTCTCCCTTGATATCGACGGTTCTGCCAGGCGACTACAACGGCGATGGCGTCGTCGAAGAGGCAGACTACACGGTGTGGCGTGACTCGCTCGGTCAACACGGTGCGGACTTGCTGGCGGATGCCAATCGTGACGGCGTTGTTGATTCCGACGATTACCGCGTATGGAAGAGTAACTTTGGTGAAACCTTGGGCGATGGCAGTGGAGCAGTGGGGGGATTCTCAATCGGCGCAATCGTACCTGAGCCAAGTGCGTTGATCCTGGTCTTCATCGGCGTTTCCGGAGCGTTTGTAATTCCTCTCGGCGGTCGCCAAATGATGCGTAGACCAACTTGTCGCGAAGATGCGTTCGAGGACATCCACATCCTCAGCGAAGCAGAGTTCTATTTGCTGGTTGGCAAGGATGCAATAAATCGCCTGCGCCGGGGCAGTCGCTTCGACGCACTTGGAGAATCGCTGAATCTATCGCCCAAGGACATCGCCAGGGCGATGCGTTTTGCAGTAAGTCCAAATAGCTTAATCATGCGGGCCCTGCTTGACGATTGGCCCTGGCACCTGATCGTCGAACGGATCGACACACGAACGGACGATGCTTTCACCGACTGGAGCGACTGAGTCCATTCGTTGAATGAGTGAACACGCCGAGTCCTGCGAGCGCAAAGTGTGATTTGCTCGCATAGCAGCATTAGCGACATTCATTGGCCAGTACGCCGCCGACAACGCGGACGGCCGGCTTCCACTCGTTTAAGGAATTCGCGATCAATATCGGAAACTCGGAGGTGGCCCCGCCGATCTTGGGCGTGGCAACCGCATAAATGACTTCGCCGATTTCCGCCTGCCTGATGACATAGGAGCACATGAAGCACGGCTCCGCGGTACTGTAGAGCGTGGCCCCGCGCAGAATTCGGCTCCCAGTTTTTTCGACCGCCTGCTGGCAAGCGATGATTTCCGCATGTCCCGTCAGGAGCTGGCCGGCTGGCAATTGCTCGACCCCTTCGCCGATCACTCGCCCGTCGAGGACCACCACACTCCCGACGGGCGTGTTGCCTTGTTGCCTGGCCAGGCTGGCCAGTTCGATGCAGCGACGCAGATGGCGTTCGTGAACGGATTGCGTGGGATTCATGTGGCGCGTTCCTGCGATTGCAGTGCTTGTAGCTGGCCTTCGAGATCACCAATTCGAGCTTGGAGCTGCTCGATAATTGGGGCGATCTGCCGCTGGGAAAATCGCTTGTGGATGTGCTGTGGGCAATTGACGTCCCACGCTTCCAGGCTGAAAAGGATCGCCCGTTCGACCTTTCCAGGATACGTGGGATCACGCAATCGATCGAGCAGCTGCGGATTGTCATCGACCACGCGGGCCGTGCCCCAGAGCTTGATGCGTCGACAGTGCGCGTAGTCCATAAGGAAGATGAAGGCTCGTGGGTTATCCGAAAGATTCCCCAGCGTAATGTACTGGCGGTTGCCGGCGAAGTCCGCAAAGCCCAGGGTTTTGTCGTCTACGACTTGGAGGAATCCTGGCGGTCCGCCCCGATACTGGACGTAGGGTTGGCCCTCGGCGTTCGCCGTCCCCAGATAAAACATGTCTACGTCGGCAAGGAAAGATTCCAGTTCCGGAGTCACCGAAGTCTGCCAACCCCTTCCCTCTTCCACCTTCGAGTAGGCAGAACGGGAACCGTACCTGGTCTGGACCGCTTTCACGCTGGGAGTAAAGGCGACGTCGCTGGGATATTGACGCACTTTCCACGCATCTTCTGCGGCACACAACTTGGCAATGGCGGTGTCCGGCGTGAAGGGCGGTCTGATGGCAGTCATGGCTTTTACCCCTGAACGTAGAAGTGATCGAAAACAGGCAGGGTGCCTGGCAGACGCCAAGCACCCCGCGGGCTTCCAGAAGGCTTAATGCGCGGAGCAAGCTTCCGTCACGCAGGTCGATGTCGTGCAAGTTTCGACCGGATCGGCTGGCGGAATGTCGAGTTCGGTGTCCGCCACGTTGTTGAGAAAGTTGGTGAAGCACCCCAGCACTACGCTGGCGACGATCTCCACGATTTCACCATCGCCAAAGCCCGCTTCCCGCACAGCGGCAAGTTGTTGATCCGAAACTTTACCCCGACTCGCCAACACGTCTGCGGCAAATTCGAGGGCCGCCTCGGTGCGTTGGTCCACCGACTTGCCGGTGCGACCGGCCAGAATGTCGTCGGTCGACAGTCCTGCCGAAGGAGCTATCGCACAAAGAATCGACGTGCAATAGTCGCATGAATTCGTTTCGCTGGTGCTCAGCTTCACCTGATTGTGGAGCTTTTCACCGATCTGCACGTTGCCCATCGCCGTGCCGAAGGCCAGGAAGCTTTCAAGTACCGCAGGCGAGTTTGCCATCACCTTCGCGGTGTTGGGGATCATCCCGAAGGCATGTTGCACTGTGTCGAGCAGTTCCTTGGTACGGCCTTGGGCAATTTGCGAATTGACGGAATGGATTCGTTGCATGGTTAGCTCTCCAGGTTTCTTTCACACATTGCGGCAGCCCGACTCACCGAAGCGGCTCGTCTACTAGACTGCGACACATGACTGTTCATAATGTACAGACAGGTCTGTCTATTTCCAGATAAAATGACACGGGTTATTCACCCTTCATTGCCGCCACCATTTTCAGCGCGGCGTCTCGGGCCACGGTGGCAGCGGCCGGCGATCCCTGAATCATCGCCGTGATGATCGCCCCTTCTACCAGAAGGCCCACCGCCGGGGCGACCTTTGCGCCGGCTTTCCCCAAAGCCTCGGTCACCAGTCCGGCCAAGAATTGCTGGAACCGATGCTTGTGTTCCCGAACAAAATGCATCCCCGGATGTTTGGCATCGGCCAGTTCCGCGGCGACATTCTGAAAGACGCAACCCCGAAAGCCCGGGCTCTCAAACCAGTCCTGGAGCGCCAGAAAGAAAGCACGGAGCGGATCCTTAGTTCGCTTGCCATGATGCTTCATCGCGGACACGAAGAAAGCCAATACTTTTTCTTCACGGTACTTAAGTACCGCCAGGAGCAGTTCGTCCTTCGAGGCGAAATGTTTGTAAAGGCTCATCTTGGCGACTTCGGCCTCGGCGATGATCCGATCAATTCCAACTGCCCGGAACCCGTCTCGATAAAACAGCCGGTCGGCGGTTTCGAGGATTCGCTCGCGAGCTTCGGAGTTGGCCTTCGTGCGACTCATGCATGAAGTATACAGACCTGTCTGTTTACGTCAAGAACTCGGTCCGAATTTTCCTTCGCGCAGCGCCGGAGGCCACAAATTCTAACGGCAAACAGCGGTGTATATGCCAGGAATCACTTGCGCCAAACCCCGCGCAACAGGCACCGAGGCATGTTAATCCGCTACCGCCCACCGGCCTTACGAAGAGCGGATGGCCCAGAAACTTACGGCACCGAGTGTCGCACCGAGCGGGAGTGTCGTTAGCCACGCCAGCAGAATCTTGCCGATCGTCCTCCAGTGGGCCTCACCAGTGACAGCGCCAATACCAAACAGGGCGCCGCAACTGACATGCGTCGTCGAGACGGGCATGCCGAGCCGACTCGCGCCGATCACGATCAGACTGGTCATCAGGTTTGCGGTGAATCCTTGGCCGTGGTTCATCGGCGTAATTCGTTGGCTCATCATCTCAGCCACTCGGCGAGCATTGAGGACCCCGCCGCAGGCCATGGCACCAGCGACCAAAGCCGTTCCAATGATCCCGCCTAGTTGAGGAGCGACCAACATCAGCGCGGCGATCTTCGGCGTGTCATTGAGCCCTCGCGCAAAGCTGACCGCACCGGCGGAAAAAAAATGGGATCTATCCAGTACCGTTGCGGCCTCCAGGCCGAGCACTCGTCCGCCGTAGCGATATTCGCAAGTCACCACGTCGCCCATCGACACAGTTAATTCGTTGGCTCGCTGGAGCGAAGCGGTCATGCTGGTCGCGGGGCAAGTTTCGACCAACTGATTGCCGACGCAGAGGCAGGTGTCGGCAGTAACGCCAAGCGCGCGACGTAGAATCCGAAGGACTGGATAAACCGAACTTGTAGCGGCAAGAGCCAGCACGGGACTTATCAGCAGGGGAAGAAAAAGCGTGCCTCCGAGTTGCGAGAGGCTGATCGACGATCCGGCTGCGACGCCAGCTCCGACCAAGGCCCCAACCAGGCTGTGCGTCGTCGAAATCGGCATTCCGATTCGCGTGGCAAGGAGCACGGTGGCCCCAGCGCCGAGTGCGACCGCGGCCATGAACTCCGGGCTTGCTACCAGAGAATCGCTCACCAGTCCTTTGCCGCTGAAGTTCTTCAGGAGTTGGCCGGCAAGCACGACCGCTGCCAACGAACCAAGAAACGTGGTCACGGTGGCCCAGGCCAGCGCATGGCGATAATCGGTGGTGCCGCTGCCGAAGAGCGTCGCCACGCCCTTGAAGTTGTCATTGGCACCGTTGGCGTATGCCAGGAGAACGCCGGCGGCTAGCAGAATTGCGATTAGCACTTGAATCGACCTCACAAGATCGTGCGACCGCCGCCGTCGCTGGTTGACACTTTATGTCCGATGCAAATTCTGGTACTCAGAGGAGCCCGTGGTTGCATGACGCACGCTCGTTAATTCCGCTCGTCGACGATGTCACCGTCGGCTCGCGTGACAAAACGTCGGAGGAGTCTTGTATCGATGTCGTCGCGCAGCAACGTCACATGGCCATCGCAGAAGACGACGTTGACGCCGCCTACGTGAAAGCCAAACATCTCGTCGTTTGGACCACAATTGTTCGAGGTCCACTTGCATTCGCTCGGGCCGCCGAGCGGATTCGCGTTGTTATTGATTGGCTTTGACACACCAAACGCATTGTCGGGCTCGGCCCATCGCCAGAATTTTCGCAGTACGCCGTGCCCGTCCACGTATTCTGTCGCCATCGGCAAGCCTTCAAATTCCTCCCTGCGACCCACATCTTCCGAAAGTGCAATTGTCTGACTCAAACCATCGGTAATCTTCCGGCCGGGCGTCCCGCCGGTAACCAGCGCTCCGTCGGCTCGCGCGAGGCTATTTTTCTCGCCGGTCACAGGATCAAGATCCGTGTAGTAAGTCGGCCCATAGTCGGAGGCTCCGTACCCTTCGCTGTCCGTTGCCGACTCGCGGAACTGATCGGAAGGACAGAGGAACACGTCGACGGAATGCCTGGCAATTTCCTGGTTGGTAGGCGAGTCGGTGTATGGAATCGTCAGATCGAAGTCGGCAGCGAGATTTCCCTGCTCGATGAAGGGCAATATGTAGCCGAAGAACGAATGAATGTCGAAAGTTGTTGAAGCCTTTGTCGCGGGAAAATTAGGGGGAAAGTCAGTGCCCTGTCCTCCCGATGGAAACCGCCCGCGATTATTTTCAAAATTGTGCATCGCGACGCCCAGCTGGCGCAAATTGTTTACGCATTGGGAGCGCCTCGCCGCCTCGCGCGCCGCCTGAATCGCCGGAAGTAGTAGTGCGACCAGGATTCCGATGATTGCGATCACGACCAACAGTTCAACTAAAGTAAAGCCGCGATGCGCGCGACACGACTGGCGCGCAAAGGGGGGCGTCGACCAAGCTTCCATGGAATAGGAGTCCTCAATTTGAACGGATTCCGTTGGGGAGTGATCTCTGTGTTGCCCCACGCAGCGTCATTCGACAACGGATACACGCGCGGACCAAGCGGCCGAGGCGAACTGTGGGTCCAATGGTGTCATCGAAACGTGATTGGCGTAGTTGGAGAGCGTTTTTGTCGCTACGCCGAGAATTACTTCTAGGATTTGAGCCCGCTCGAAGCCTGCGTCAAAGAACTGGTTAATAATCTCCTCATCGGGCCAGCCTTGCTGACTAACAATGTCTTCGGTCAGTGACCGTAGCGACTCCCAGCGCGGCACTGTCAGCGGGCGTTCCTCGCGAATGGCCGCAATGATGTCCGACGGAACTTGGTGCATCTGGGCGGCCACACTGTGCGCCGCAACGCAATACTCGCATTTGTTGGCGACGCTTGTCGTCAGCAGCACGATCTGGCGCTCCAAAGGCGATAGAGAGGTCTGCTCGAATAACTCGTTGAGCGCCAGGTATGCTTTCAGCGCCGGAGGCGAATTTGCCAACAAACCCAAGAGATTAGGAATGAATCGATACCGCTTCTGAATTGCGCGCAGCTCCGGCTTGATTTCATTGGGCGCCGTTTCGACGGTTTTAATTTCTAGATTGGTCATCGTTCGCCTTTCATGGTTGTGGCTTAACAACAGAACCCTGGCAGCTCGAACCCACGCCAGCAGTGCAACCGAAACAATGGCGCCCGGTGGCGATTCTGCGGTACAGTAGCTTACCCAGGTCAAAATCGTGGATAGTTGGAGGTTCGGCAAATCCTATGGGCAATTCGAGCATCTGATTAAAATCACAGTCGAAAAGCCGACCCTGCCAGTCGACCGAGATCATCGAGCGGCACATCAAGCCCTCCACGGTCGCGGGGTTGAACACCGCGACCAACGTGTGCATGTATTCGTCGAAACTGCCCGACACCAGCAGGTCGTCGAGGAATCGGCTGATCGGCATATTCGTAATCGTGATTAGCCGCGTAAACTCGATTCCATAACGGATTGAGAGCTCGCGGCGGTAATCAGTTTCTAGCGTTTCTTGCGGCGGTGGCAACACTGGACCAACGGGGTTGTATACCAGCGTCAGCTTCAGCTCACTGTTCGAGCGTCCGTACCCGAGCTCGTTGAGTAGCTTCAGACCCTGGATCGACCGCTTGAAAACGCCGTTGCCGCGCTGTCGATCGCAGTTGTCTTCCAAGTAGCACGGCAACGACGCGACGACCTCGACCTGATTCGTCGCCAGAAATTGGGCCAGGTCTTCAAAGCCGGGCGTCGTCAGGATGGTGAGATTACATCGGTCGATCACATGACGGCCTAGTCGACGCCCCTCTTCGACCAGGTAGCGGAAATTCGGGTTCATCTCTGGCGCGCCACCAGTGATGTCCAGCGTACGGATCTCGGTTGCCGCGAGCGCGCGGATGCACGCCTCTGCCGTTTCGCGCGACATGCTTTCGCGGCGGTCGGGGCCCGCGTCCACGTGACAATGGTGACAAGTCTGATTGCAGAGTCGGCCGACGTTGACTTGCAGTACGAAGATTCCCTTGGGGCGCAGCGCCTCAATCCCCGAATTTGAGATCGCTCGTTCAAACGTCGGGAGCTCACTTCCGGCGGACAGAACTCGACACTGCTTATCAGCGGAGGCAAGCGGGTGGCCTCGTCGCAACAGGGTTAGCTCAGCCATGTTTCACCCGCTTCGATGGGAGGTAGGCGCGAAGCGGAGGGGCAAGAGCCTCTGTTGGCGCGGCCGAATCGGAAGCGACTCGTTCGTCGCTTCCACGAATCCTATCGTCGATCGTAAGTTCCCCGCGCAGAACTGGTGTATGACGTGGAGCCTCGACCGCAAGCCGGACTCGCCTTCCAGAAATTGATCGTACCATCAGGAACGTATCATCTCCGATTGCAATTCGTTCACCAATTCGTCGTGTTAAGACCAACATTCTTCCGAATCCTCCGTGCATACGAGCGTCCGATTCCAAACTCATCCGATTAACAGCATTCCCCGTCAGTACAGCAAGAGCCGACGGGTGGGGTCGTGAGACTGAATGCTTGTCCCTTAGATTCCCGCGGGTGCCGAATTTTGGCACGACGACAATCAAATGCCTCAGCATGTTCGGTTTCCACGACTGCGTACGGTTCAATAGGAAAAAAGTGCTCGGAGTAAGGCGACTGTCGCAATAGCTGATACGTCTTGTCGCAGACCGCCGTTCGTTGTCCGCGATCGTACGCATGGCCATCGTCGTCCTCGACTCGACGAAACGGTCCTCGGTACATGACGGCTTGATTTCGTTCCAGGCACGGCCCTACCTTTCCCTTGTGGGCGACAAGCGTCACAGAGCGAAACTCGATACCCCGAATCGACTGCCACGGCTCGCGTTGCCGCTTGACTATCTCAATGCCGTGGAACCCTGACTCCTCAAATGCTTGCAAAAGGAGATCCTCTCGAAACGCCCCGGAGATACACCCTGACCAAAGGGTCGGATCTCGCTGCAGATCGTCCGGGATGTCCTCGTCCGAAACAATGTCGCTGATCGCCGCACGTCCGCCCCGACGCAGCACCCGATATGTTTCCTCGAATAGCCGGCGACGGTCCTGTTGACGCACCAGATTCAAGACGCAATTCGATACCACACAGTCGACCGACTCATCGGTAATCATTGGCTGATCGCGGCGCAGTCGCTCCTCCAGGTGCCTGAGAGTCACCCAGTCCGCGGCCGTGCGGACCGGGTGCTGCCCCAGCTCTCTGCCGAGTAGGTCCAGATCGAGGCGTAAGTCCTGAATCATCCCATACCGCAAATCGACGTTGCTGTAGCCAACTCGATCTGCAACTTGCTGCTGGAACTTCCTAGCCAGCGCCAGCATATCGAGATTGCAGTCCACTCCGATGACTCGCCCCCGCTCGCCCACCACTTGCGACAGGATGTAGCACAGCTTCCCACCGCCCGAGCCTAAGTCGAGGACGACTTCACCTTCGTGGACGTACGGGGTCGGATCGCCACAGCCGTAATCCCGCTCCAGGATTTCTTCGGGAATGACCGACAAGAAATCCGCTGAATACTCGGTAGGGCAACACAAAGCTTGCTCGCGCTGCTGCGCGGCTTTGGCATATCGTTCATAGACGGAAGCTTCTACCGAGCGATCGTCAACACTAGCTGAGTTATTCATCCGCCATACTCCGTTGGGGGCAAGATTGTTCCTCTCGATCGATTTATTCTACGCTCGACGTCGTCTGCGATTCTGTGAAACCAGGCACACTTCGCCAGGAGATGAAATTAATGGGCATGGATGTGTGCTTCCGCTGTTGATACCAACACACGCCCAACCAAAGAAACCACAACCCATATTCCAGCCATGAGACCACGAAATCGAAGAATTGCGTTCCGCTATAGGTGGTTCCCACCGTGGGTGCATCTGGATAGTGATAGAGCAGCCAGAATCGCAAGTAATAGGTCATCACGAGTCCGGAAACCGCGTACCACGCCCGATTTCTCGCAAACGGCAAGAAGGGCATCGCCCAAATCCAATACCACGGGTTCTGAGTTGGCGACAACAACCAGAACCAGGCGAGAGTCAAGAAGACGACTTCGAGGAATTGTCGTACATCCTGCCTCATATACACACGCTGTGCCAGGACTAGGGCAATTAAGACAAATGCACATGCAGTAACCGCTCGCGCGAGCATGAAGGATGCTGCCTGGATGTCCACCCCAATCGCTTCAGCGAGAGGGCCAACCAGCGACTCCCGCCATGAGTTGGGCACGACGGCAAACCACACTTGTCTCGGATCTTCAGCTGACTGCGCCTCGGGACGAAGGTTTTCAACCACGATCATGAACAACCAGTCGTTCATCTCCCAGCCAGCCAGGAACGCTGCCAACCCTGACGCCGTCGCATTCACTGTCTGACTTTCGTTGCCCTGTGCGTCTGCTGTGCTGATCGCGCCAGGAGGCAGAGCCTTCAAAGCGTCGTGCGTTGCATGTGGGACCATGCCGTCGACCGGCCTCGTGACGATCATGGGAGAGACAAGCAAAATCGACAAAGATGTAGCTAGGCCCAACCAAGCCGCGCCGCGCACAATTCCGAGACGCGCTGCCACGACGGCAGCAAATGATGGCAGCAGGACTACGGCGTACAATTTCGCACCAATCGCCAATGCAAGTGTCAGTGCTCCAAAGACGCTAAACCTCACTCCAGCCCGAGGCTCGACCGCGACGCCAGCCTTCACAACGGCTAATGCGGCCAATGCCGTGAGGAACACCGAGATTGAGTCCAGATGGCCGCCATTAGAAATCTCCTTGATGATCAGCGGACACCATGCGTAAGCGACGGTCCAGCCGGGATGGCGGCCAGCACATCCCAAGAGCACCCAAACCAGACCGGCCGTACTCAGATCAAACATCGTTAACACCGATTTAAGGATTGTAACGCGTAGTTCAACGGATGCGCTCTGGGGAGTCAGCCATAGAGCGGCTGCAAATACTGACTGGCTGACGGGCGGATAAATCGTCGACAGATCGGCATAGTGGATTCGCGCCAGAATCGCACGCAGACTAGGCGACTCGTCGCGAAGGCGCACAAGTGTGTGAAGTTCGTCTCGTCCGGTGTCCTCGGCGTTTACTCCAAGAATGGTCGCGGGTGCATATCGATAGGGATTGATTCCGTTCGTTGTTACCGCCCCATCCCATATGTAGCGATAGATGTCTATTTCCTGAATCGGTGACGTAGGCAGCAGAACCAGCCGGAAGAAGGCAGCAGCAGCAAAGATCAATACGGCGAATTTCCTCGTTGCGGTGCATCTCACTGCTGCTTGAATCGCGTAAACATATACTGCGAACTGCGCGGCAAGCACCATCAGCACGAGCGGAATTGGCCGATCCGATTCGACGGAGCCAAATGCGAAGCGACGCGACAGCAAGGCCAAGATCACCGACAACACCGCCTGCAATGCGGCGGCAATGCACAGCTTTTGCATGTGGCGGCGGGTATTCATCGCATGACTCACGGCAGTTGACGTCACGATGCAATTCGCTGCCGCCTCGGAGGACTGGCGAGCAACGGGGTATGCCATGCGTACTTAGCGATGGTGTACAGAATCTTTGCCCCAGCTCTAATGGAGCCTCCCCACGTGCCGCTGATCTTGCTAGTGCCGATCCGCCGTCGATATGGCACGGGGATTTCGAGAATCCTGGCTCTGATAACTGCTGCCTTCACCTGCATCTCGATTGTCCAGCCAAAGTTTCGATCCGACATTCTCAAGTTACGGAGCACGTCGTATCGGATGGCACGAAACGGTCCCAGATCGCTGTACCGGACACCCCACAGGAAATGTATCAGGGCACACGCGAGTCGATTGCCATAAACGCTTTGGGCCGGCATTGCACCTGGTTCGAGGCAGCCAGTGAGTCTGGAGCCAATGACAAAGTCGGCCCGGCCGGAACGAATTGGTTCGATGAATTCAGGAAGCAGGTCGGGATGGTCGCTGTAGTCAGCGTCGAGAAAAGCAACAATCGTTGGTTGGATTGCGCCTGTCGTGTGAAGACGCTCGACCTCCGATAACCCCCGCAGGCACGCAGAGCCATACCCTCGCTGCGGTTCGTCGACAACCACAGCGCCCATGCGTGCCGCCACAGTCGAAGTCGCGTCGCTCGAGCCATTGTTGACGACTACGACGGCCTCGACACCTGGTAAGTCTCGCAGCACCAGAGGCAGCGACTGTTCCTCATTCCTCGCGGGAATGACCACCACCACGCCGTCCATTCGGGCCGGTTGCCGTGCTGCGGCAATCTCTGAGCGACTGGAGGCATCGATCGCGTGCATTGGTCAATTGTCCGACGCGTGCTATCTCGTGCCGGAACCGCCGGCCGGTCCGTAATAGGGCTGGTTAGTTTCCGAGCCGCCGTACGACGGGGTGGCATAGTTTTGGCTGGAATACGACGGAGCAGAACAACTGCCGTTGCTACAGCTGCGGCCATTAGTGCAACCGAACGTCCCAACCGATATGCCGGCCAGCAGGATGGCGAGCGCCGTCCGGCCAGTCACTGAACTTTTCATAGTGATTCCTTTCACGTTGATACTACGTCGACTCCCGTGCGATCGGCGGGGGTTCCACTCTTAAGTATCGAATTCTCCAGGCCGGGACTCTGTGACATCCGATACATTGAGGTTGCCACCGAACTGCACTCTCAATTGGGACTCGACAACGGGATCGCTCATATCGGATGATACAGCGAAGCAGTAGCCCTCGTCGGTGAATTGGAATACACAATCCCGCCTCGATATTCGGTACGCTAGCGGGGTAAAGTGGCAGCCACTATGAACACGCTCGTCAGAACTCGTCGATCGCTCCCGGGACATGCCGCATCTGCGCATGGCCACAGCTCAGACGTTTCGACGCTGCTCGCCAACGTGACCATTATTGTTCCAGTTGGGCCCGGCGACTCGTCGTGGCGGGCGCTTGCAACGGACCTGGACAAGATGAAAGGGAGTTTCGAGACGATTTTCGTTGGAGTGGAGGATCGGCCACTTTCGCTTGACTCGCCGCCGGCAGGCACTCGCCAGCCACCGAATGTGCAATGGATTCGGACAACTCAAGGACGTGCGCACCAAATGAATCTTGGCGCCACGCTCGCAAAACGCCAAATCTTGTGGTTTCTGCATGCCGACACTCGGCTCAATGTTTCGGCAGCTGTAGCCCTTCAGGTGGCACTCGATCAGGACGCCGATGCGATCTACTTCTTTGACCTGGAATTCCAGTCGGATGGCCCGCGACTCGCGCGACTCAATTCCCGTGGAGTCCGCTTTCGCTCGCGGTGTTTGGGATTACCATTTGGAGACCAGGGCCTCTGCATCAGCCAAAAGACGTTTAATGCCTTGGGCGGCTTTCCCCAGAACGTGGCTTATGGCGAGGATCACTTGCTGATTTGGGCTGCCCGTCGACATCAAGTTCCAGTGCTTCCCACCGGCGCGACGATCACGACAAGCGCTCGCAAGTATTCAGCCCAGGGATGGCTCGCAACGACGAGTTTGCATGCTTGGCGTACCTGGCGACAAGCATTCCCAGAATTCGCGAAGCTCGTGTGGTCTCGTTGGCAATGATCGAGTCGTCCGCCGCAATTGCTGTTTTCGTCAAGACGCCAGGGCTCTCTCCTGTCAAGACTCGGCTCGCAATGGGCATTGGCCATGCGGCCGCTAAGGAGTTCTACCTACGATCGGTGGCGGCGGTCGAATCGACCGTCGCGGCCGTGCAATCGCACGGCGCTGCCCCTTACTGGGCTGTCGCTGAGCGCGAGGGAATGGATGATGAGCACTGGAAAGCGTTTCCGGCAATTGATCAGGGAAAGGGAGGACTCGGGGAACGTCTGTCGCGCGTGTTCAGCGATCTCAAGAACATGCATCAAGCCGTGCTGCTCATTGGAGCTGATTCGCCGCAGATTTCTGCAACCGCGATTTGTAGTGCCGTCCAACTTTTACAGACCGAGCAGAACACAGCCGTACTAGGACGTTGTCACGACGGCGGGTTTTATCTGGTTGGTGCGAATTTCAGCCTGCCGCCCGACGTCTGGACCGGGATTCAATACAGTACGCGGAAGACCGCGGAACAGATCACGACGCGACTGCAATCTTTCGGCCGAGTACTCGAACTTCCGTCGATCACGGATGTTGACGATGTTCGGGACCTGCCTATCTTAGAATCGGAGCTACGGGGAAATGCTGACCAGACGAATGAGCAGTTGGCAGTTCTCGATTGGCTTGAACGACATGTCAGTCGCCCTGTCGGAGACGTTCCGTAGTCAATGCAGCATCGGAATGCAATGTGCTTTTACGAAGCATATGTGGACGCCCGATTTCAGCAATTCTAAGCAGCTCAGTCTTCTGGTCTCGTTCCAATTGAACTTGAGCGATGCGATGCAGGTAGGCCGTCAAGATTATCGTGGCGACAAGTCCCGCTCCGAACAGTGCCTGTGAGGCCATATCCGATTGATCCGTTTGGCGAAGAGCCAACAGGCTGCCGGCGGAGGCCCCCAAATACACATACAGAAATGTTCCCGGCAGCATGCCCACCGCTGACGCTACGACGTAATCCTTTGCTGAAACACGAGTCAATCCGAATGCATAGTTGAGCACATTGAACGGGAACAGTGGCGACAGCCGCGTCAAGAACACAATCCGAAAGCCGTTCTCCGCAACCGCGTTGTCGAGTGACAATAGGCGGTCACTTTTCTTCGCAATCGATCGCGCCCAATCGCAGAACAGCGACCTGCCCAACAGAAAAGCCGCAAGCGCTCCGGCATTCGAGCCAATCACGACAGTAATCGTGCCAATCCAAAGACCGAAAATCGCACCCGCTCCCAATGTCAGCAGCGTGCCGGGAATCAACGCTACCGTTGCGACAAGATATATTGCAATCAATGCAATCGGCCCCCAGACGCCGATCTGCTCGATCCATCCAAGTGCCGCAAGAGTGCAGTCGCAAATACCGGGAGCAAACGCCAGTAATGTGCCTACGACGAGGAATGCACCCCAGAGCAGCGACCGTTTCAGCGACTTCCGGAGCATACTGCGTCGTACGTGGCTGAAGTGCGGACTTGTAGAGTTTAGCCGGGTTTCGCCGGTATAGTGTGGTCGGACCGCATTTACCATCCTAACGAATCGGAATGGATTGTACAAAATCTGCGCTCAAGAATCTTCGGAAATGAGACCGAGACGCCATTCATCGCGTCCAGCGCAGCCAGACCTCGAAGAGCTTCTTGATTCTCGGCGTCAGCCTGGTTCGATTGAACCGGTCGCCCAATTTTCGTACTGCGTCGGCTTGCGTTGGATAGCAGTGAATCGTACCGCCAACGTTCTTGAGGCCCAATCGGTGCGTCATCGCCAAGGTGACCTCGGCTATCAGGTCGCCCGCGTGTTCGGCGACTACGGTGGCCCCCAAGATCTCATCCGTTCCTTTTTTGACCAACACTTTCGCCAGGCCGCGTGTTTCACCGTCTAAGATCGCCCGATCGACGCCGCGCAGATCCTGCACATACGTGTCGACCTCAATTTGCTGCGTTCGCGCATCTTCCTCCGACAGCCCGACATGAGCCAACTCCGGCGAAGTGTACGTGCACCAAGGAATCGTCAACCGCGAAGCCTTCGCACGTCCCATGAAAAGTGCGTTCTGGATTACGATCCGGGCCATGAAGTCGGCCGCATGCGTGAATTGATAAGGCGAACATACGTCCCCCGCTGCAAAAATGCGCGGGTTCGTCGTCTGCAGACGATCGCTCACTTGAATACCCTTCGCACCAACTTTCACGCCAACCTTGTCGAGGTTTAAGCCCTCGACGTTTGGCTTGCGGCCAACCGAGACCAGCAAGTGGTCGACTCGCTCGCTATATTGCTGCTCGTGCGATTGGACGAACAAACGTATGCCGTTATCGTTTCTGATCTGCAAATCCTTCCCGCAGCAGAGCAGGCGGACGCCGTCGTCGGTCATCGCAGTTTGTACGAGCTGCGCTGCATCTCGGTCCTCGCGTGGCAGGATGCCGTGGGTCGCCTCGACGAGCAATACTTCGGCTCCCAGCCGCGCGAATGACTGCGCCATCTCACAACCAATGGGCCCCGCGCCGATCACCCCTAGGCGTCTCGGCAATTCAGTCAGGCTGAAGAGCGTTTCATTCGTGAGGTACGCCACTGAATCAAGTCCTGGAATCGGTGGCGCTGCAGCTCTCGCGCCAGTCGCAATGACAGCACGTGAGAACTCAAGACGCGTACCATCGACGCCGACCGAACGTGAGTCGAGGAACTTAGCGTTGCCAAAATACACGTCGACGCCAAGCTGCTGAAACCGCTGAGCCGAATCATGAGGGCTGATCTCCGCTCGCAGCCGCCGCATGCGCTCCATTGCGGCGGAGAAGTCTACTTCCGACCGTTCAGTCGAAAAGACGCCGAACTCGCTAGCCTTGCGGATCGTCGCAGCCGCTCGCGCAGCGGCAATAACCGCTTTCGACGGCACACAACCGACATTCAAGCAGTCGCCGCCCATCCAGGCTCGTTCGACGAGCGCGACCTTCGCTCCCAATCCAGCGGCGCCCGCAGCCGTAACGAGGCCCGCAGTTCCTGCACCGATAACGACAAGGTTATACCGACCCTGCGGTGTGGGATTCTGCCATCGCGGGGGATGGACATTTGAGACTAACTGACGATTGAATTCGTCGTCGGGGAGCATCGCATACGATTGACTCATGTTCGCGTCGCCTCGGCATGTTGTGACGTTCTATTGTCCATCTGCGATGAGACGCCGAAGTAACGCAGCGTCCAGCGAACTACCAGAGGGAACAGGCCCAATAGGGCAAACGCCAACACGAGTCGGCTCAACTGTGCAGGAGTGAACACCGCGCCGACACCTGCGTCCGCTAAAGTTTGCAGGCTCGGGACACTGGATCCCGCGTACACATACACGGCAGTGCCGGGTAGCATACCAAGCTGGCTTATCCACCAAAAGCTCGCCGTACGCATCGCGGTCAATCCCATGACAGCATTGATTACGACAAATGGCACGACTGGGATGAGGCGAAGACCGAACAGGAAAAACGCGCCGTCGCGGTCGAGCGCTTCGTTGAATCGTGCCAGCCGGTCGCCAAAGCGGCGTTGAATCGCATCACGAAATAAGTACCGGCTAAGTAAGAAGGCAAGTGTCGCTCCAGCCGTCGAAGCAAAGCTAACGAGCACAATTCCGCGCACTAGTCCGAAAAACCATCCGTAGGCTAGCGTCAGCCCAGTTGCGCCGGGCAGAGACAGCCCTGTGACGACGACGTATAGAAGAAAAGC
This sequence comes from Pirellulales bacterium, assembly GCA_050248495.1. Lineage (GTDB taxonomy): Bacteria > Planctomycetota > Planctomycetia > Pirellulales > Lacipirellulaceae > DASYDU01. The sequence goes on from JBFWSG010000002.1 coordinate 68,663, forward strand.
AAGTCCGTAAATGAAAATGGGATGCTCACTTTGCAACTCGCGCAGTCGGCTTTCCTGCCGAGCCACGCCTGCCAGCGATAGGTAGTCCGCAAGAAGGAAGTATGCACCGACGATCGCAACGGCGGCGAGGACGAACAAGGTTAGTCGCTTACGGACTTCTGTTGCCATGGAATATTCGAACTCACTTACGACTCATCGCTGATCGGACTCAACCGTGCTCAGGCAATCGGAGTCACTTCGACACTCGATCGCGGCTGGCCTGATCGTTCAAATTCCAGTCGTAGTCCAAGTAGCTTACCCGAGCGGTGCCGCTTTCGGCCAGCTGTCGCGCCGGAGCATCCGGAAGGTAGGGGGCGATCGAAGTCAATTGCTCTGCTTGGTTCGGGCCAAAGTCCTCGCCGAACCAATCGAGGATCGACGAAAGGGCAATAGTTCCTTGCATTGGGTCGTAGCGAAAGTTGCGCGGATTGGCAAAAAAAGTCTCCGCATTGTTTGCGAGCTGCTGTTCGAGCTTTTCGGGCGCATAGGCTTCATTGAGTAATCGCGGACACCCGACCGATGCGCAGACTATCGCGAAATGTATCCGCGGCTCTCCCATCTTTCGCAGCACTTCGTGCTCGATCTGTTCGAGTGAGTAAGGCTGTCCTCCGACAACAAGCTTCAAATCCTTCCAAATGTTATAGCCAAACACCCGGGCCGTGTGATTGCGAATGCTCGTGGTTGGATACTCGCGCAGGATGCCTTTCACCGTCACAGCGTTGTAAGCGTTGATCCAAAACGCCAAACTGGCATTCCGATTCACCGGTCCAGCAATGGAAGCAGTCGACAAGTGATTGAGATACTTATCGAGCGCTCGCAAATCTGCCGAGCTGGCTTTCCAGGCTGCGTAGTTCACCATTCCGTACTGATCGACGTACTTCTTTAATAGCTCATTCCAGGCAGAGTGGTCGATCCGGTCGACGGACATTCGTTGCTGCTCGGGGACATTCACACCAACCAATACAGGCGTTCCCGCCAATGTTGCTGTGACGTTGCTCAGCGCAACTGCCCCGACGAGAAGCGCGATCCGACCACTGCGGCTACTTTGAAACATCGAAGCATCTTCCTACAGGTTGTTAGTTTGTCCAATCAGTCCGCGGCCGACTGCGGGCAACGGCAAGTAAGTCATCAGCGAGTACCTGATCCGCCTACTGATTGACGCGGTTGGCTGGGTTGACTGGTCGCGCTCCAGGGTCGCGTCTGACTGCCGCCAGACGACGTTGCCGCCGGCGCTTCGATCGCTCTCACGTAACGGGAGGGCGATTTCAGAAACATTTCCTTCTGCTCCTCGCCCGGGAACTGATAGCGGATCCCCTTGTACGTGGCAGTGATGGACGGAGTTCCCGCAACGTGCTGCTTCATGTCGACGCGGCATACGATGCATTCTCCTCCAATTGCCAGATCCGCATCGACGTAGGTCTGGGGCGATTCCTGAAACTTCTTCATGTTCTCCGCCGACGAAAAGAAGTAGTATTTGCCGTCGTGTACTACGCCAAATTTCGGGTTTCCAGCCACTCGCTTCTCGCTCGTTGCGTAGGCTACGATATCGTCGCCGCCTAGAACGGGAATGTATTTTGCCGGGTCCGCAGTAAACATCTGCAACTGTTCTGAGCCGGGAAAGTAATAGGTGCGACCGTCATATACTGAAGCAAACTGCGAATCGCCCTTAACCCACTGCCGCATCTCCACGAGGCAGACGGGGCAATAACCATGAAGCGCTAACGGCGCTCGCGCTGTCCTTGTCGATGAGCCATTGCTCGTGGCGGCTGTCGACGTACCACTGCCCGGGGCCGAGCGTGTGCCTGTGGGAGCTCTCGTACCGCTCTGGCCGAACAGGTCTGCTGGAGCCATCGCGATAGCAATCATCAACAATGGGACCAACCGGAGTTTGGAGTTATAGTGCATTGAGTAGCTCCTTTTGGGATTGAAGGCGGGATTTGGAGAACACAGCTCTCAGGGGCGGCCGACGATCCAAAGCCCGTTCCGGGAGGCGACTTCGGTAGTAGTCGCCGGCCGCCCACGGAGAGAGTCCTGTCGCATCTCTTCCCAAGTATCGCCGCTTCTCGGCTCTCGGTCTGTGAATACGGACACACTTTGCCAGATCACCTGGTCTCTGGAGCGAGGACTATCGTCCAGTCAACATTGCCACAGCATCGAGCTAGAGACACCCCGGCGGTATCGACGGGGCAGCCCATCCGGACGCGGATGGTTTCAATTCAGATCGGCGGAAGCTTTGGACAAGCTAGCATTCGGGCCAGATTCGCCATTCGGTTGGTCGCCGTTCATCGGGTACTCACCCACACTGCTAATGAATGGCATCAAAAGCATCCAGTGGAGTCGTTCCGTATGCTTCTCTCTCCGAAACTGGGCAAGTCCGATGGTCATGCCCACGTGCCCTTCTGCTGGCTGATCGCGATATGTGCCAAGCAAGCGATCCCACCACGGTAGATTAAAACCGAAATTACTGTTGGTCTCACGGTGATGCCAGGAGTGATGGACGCGATGCATGTCGGGCGTCACGACAAACCATCGTAGCAAGCGATCGACCGCCAGTGGCATACGCACATTGCTGTGATTGAACATTGAGGTGGCGTTGAGTAGTACCTCGAATATTAACACGGCAATGGCAGGGGCACCCAACAACAAAATCGCCAGCGCCTTGATGCCCAACGACAACAGTATCTCGATGGTGTGAAATCGCAGACCGGTCGTTACGTCAAAGTCGAGATCCGCATGATGGACCATGTGCAGCCGCCAAAACAGCGGAACCGCGTGAAACATCACGTGCTGCAGATAGATCGCTAAGTCGAGAAGGATTACCGACGATAGGTCAGCGAACCAATTGGGCAGCGAAACCACGTTGAACAGGCCCCATTCGAACGACTCTGCGAGAATTGCGACGCCGACTGCTCCCAATGGGGAAATGAATCGAACGAGTGCACCATTCAGCAACGCAAGTCCTAGATTGCTACTCCAACGAATTGGCCGCTGGACCTTCAGCATCCTTCGGGGCGCCATCGCTTCCCAAACGGCCATGGCACACAGAACGCCGAAAAAACACGTAAGACGAATGAGTCCCTCGTGTTCTAGTTCTATTGGCATTCAATTGGCCGCTTTTGACAAAGAATCCGGCGGGCGTCCAAACACAATTTAGCACAGACACGCTAAGGTTTGAATGCTACGACTCTGATGGGCGACACGCAAATCCGCGTCGGCTTGCCAACTTCAGCGAGTTCGATAAACCGCGAATTCGGAGGTGTCGGCGAGGTCTGATGACCGGTTGCGCTTGCGATGGTGGTCGACGATCTTTCGCCGCAGGATGGCCACCAGCCAGGTTCCAAAGGCCGATCTTCTGTCGAACTGAGACGAGTGACGGAAGGCTGTTAGGAACGTCTCTTGGAAGAAGTCCGCGCCGAGTTCGAGGCTAAGCACCCGACCGCCGGCAGCAGTGATCGCTGGGAATCGGGCGGCGAATCCCCCGCTTTTTCCTGCCTAGGAATGTTTTCCACTACCGGCAATTCAAGATCGTTCCGCTACCCCGTCGGCGCATTTTCGTAAGTCTCAGCGAATTCTGCAATAATTCAGCCCAGTTGCATCTTTTAGTTTAGTGAAACGCTGGCGGTAGATACGCCACGACGGGATCCGCAAGGCTGCGCTGTGCCGGATAGCCACCGACCAAAACACGCGAGATTCTTGGAGCACCTGAAGCCTCTTCAGGGAGCTTTGGAGTCCTATTGTCGGCGAAGCGTTTTTCGGGCGGCCGAGGTTGAGGACACTTTACAGAATGTTCTCATGAAGGCATTTCGTGACTTCGATCGCTTTGCAGAAGGAACGTGCTTTCGCGCCTGGATATTCAAATACCTGACTCTGGAAATCCTTGCCGGAAATCGCGACATCGTCCGACAGACGCACGAAGTGTTGGCCAAGGAACCGGTATCGGACGCGACAGATATCTTGCGGTTCGAGGAGTTGCACCCGCGCCAACTTGCCGACGCACCTGAGGTTGCGCTTGAGCACTGTGACGACGCGCTCGCCGCCGCGGTGTGGGAACTGCGGCCTTTGGAGCGGTCGAGCCTGCTGCTGCATGCGATCGGCGAATTCAAGTATCGGGAAATTGCGGAGATTCTTGAGTTGCCAATCGGCACTGTCATGAGTCACTTGTCGCGGGCCCGTAAGCAATTGCGGGAACGACTTGGCGAGTGGTCGCAAGAACGCAGTGTTGTCCGTCAACGAGAGCCGGGAAGCGCCTGAAGGCGAGCGTCGACGCGTAGCGCGTCCACCCGATGGTGAACGATATGAACTGCACAACTGCAAAAGAGCATTGGGAGCTGTATCACGATTCCGAAGGGGATGCGCAGCTCTATCTGGAGATCAACGAACATTTGGCGCGGTGTGCCGCGTGCGGGGAATGGTTTGAGCGGCAACAGTCGTTTGAGGCGTCGCTCCTAGCTCGGCTGCGCGGGGATTCGCGGTCTGACGACATGTGGACACGACTTGAAGGTCAGGTTTGCAAAGCAACGCCCAAGACTTCACAAAATTGGTCGTCGCTACTGCGATACATCGCATTCGCTGCCAGCATCGTACTGATCGGCGTACTCTGGAGATTCGTTGGAAACTCGCATCCCTGGGCATCGGACCTTACGCGCCTTGTCTCGGCGTGCCACGAGCGGTTGGCTGGCGGCAGCGATCCCTTGCAATTCGAGAGTGAGTCGGACTTGGCGGTGGAAGCGTACTTGAAGAATCGCGTGAGTTTCCCGGTTCGGTGCCCGCCGCGGCAAGACGCCGGATTCGCCGTGCGTGGCGGCGGAGTCTGCACCTTAGGCGACGCGCCGGCCGCTTATGTCCACGGCCTGGTCGATGCTGAGAAGGTGTCTGTCTTTATCTTGCCCCATGAGCGGATCGCGGAGTTCGGACTAGATAGGGACGCCCTTCAGCATTCGCGCGTCGTGCATCAGCGAGTGGGCGAAGTGGAGGTGGTATTCGCAGCGGTCGACCAAAACATTGTCGTTGTTGTCGGACAGCAGAGTCCGACGCGACTGGAAAGGGTAGTGCGGGCCTACGGGACGTATCCGGAGACCCAAGCCCACGATGCTGCCTGACGACTACGAATCGTCGCCAACAAATATTGAGCAATAGGATTTGAGACGGACGCCAGCATGGATGTACTTCAGCGACTCGTATCCGCCCGTATCCTCGCTCTGGGAATTATCTTGGCGTGGTGTCAGTCATCCTTCGCTGACCCAGTGACAGACCACTACCCCGAAGCAGCTCAATCGGGCTGCATGAAGTGCCATGCCGGGATCGAACTCATTCGCGAACCCGGTTCCGAGATGCTACGACAAATCATGGAGCGTGGCCGCGAGCAAGGTGACCCGGCTGGATGCATCGTTTGTCACAATGGCGACCCCACTGTCACCGACGATAAGGAGAAGGCTCACGGTGAAGACTTCTATCCTGCTCCAGCTAGCCCGTGGGTGAATGAAAAGACATGCGGACAGTGCCATCAAGACCACGTCCGCGTCCAGTGGCACAGCCTCATGATGACCGAGGCCGGAAAAATTCAGGGAACCGCTTGGGCCTTTGGTTCACTCGAAGGCTACAAGCACCGCTGGGCGAACTACGCCGTAAAGAATCCTGACGACCCTCACGCCCGGCTCGGTACCGATGCCTACCGTGCCTATATGGAGGAACTCAAACGAATCGAACCGAACGTGTTTGTTGATCATCACGATCCGCTCCCCGAAGCGCTCAAGGCGGATGAACTGGCCCGTCTTAAGGATGACCCTAGCTTGGCGGCCTTCACTTATATTCGGCAGGAGTGCCAACGCTGTCACCACGCCGTGAAAGGCCGTCAGGAGCGGGGCGACTATCGCGGCATCGGCTGCGCTTCGTGCCATACGCCCTACAGCAACGAGGGATTCTATGAAGGGGGTGATCCGACGATCCCGCGTGATAAACCCGGGCACATGCTCGTGCATTCGATTCAGGGAACCCGCAAGGCGAAGGTTACAGTCCACGATACTACCTACAGTGGCATCCCGGTCGAGACATGCACGACTTGCCACGACCGTGGGAAGCGGATCGGAGTGTCGTTCCAAGGTCTGATGGAGTCGCCGTACGCGTCACCCTATGCGGCTGACGGCGGGAATCAGCCGGAATTGCACACCAAGCACTACCTCGCGATGGAACAAGACATTCACTATCAGAAGGGAATGACCTGTCAGGACTGCCATACATCACTCGACGTGCATAGCGACGGGTTCCTGGCGGCTGCAAATCTGGCGGCAGTCCAGATTGAATGTTCGGACTGCCACGGAACACCTGACAAGTATCCCTGGGAACTCCCGTTGGGTTTCATGGACGAGTTCGACGTATCGCCTGCCGAGGGTACGGCGCGAGGTGTGACTCGGGAGCAATTGCCGTTTACCTCGCAGGGCTCCACATTTGCTGTTCGGGACGGATATCTGCTCACCGCACGGGGCAATCCCTATGAGAATGTCGTTCGAGATGGAGATGAAATCATTGTCCACACGGCGGCCGGCAAAGACATTCGGATGAAGCCGCTCAAGAAGCTCTTTGCGGAGGAAAAGTTATCGCTTCAAGGGGTGGTTGCGATGCAGGGCGTCTCACGCCATCTAAACCGCATGGAGTGCTACACGTGTCATGCAAGCTGGACGCCGCAATGCTATGGGTGTCATGTGAAGATCGATTTTTCACAAAAGGACAAGTGCCCCGAGTGCAAAGACTCATTCCAGGCCTTTGACTGGGTCGCGGCCGGCCGCAAACATCAGGAGGAGAACCATCGCGCGGATCGTGGCGAGACTGGCTACGACACAATCGTCCCCGGCAAGGTGTCAGAACAGCGATCCTACACCCGTTGGGAGGAGCCTGTCCTGGGAGTCAACGGCGAGGGACGTGTTTCGCCGCTGGCACCTGGCTGCCAGGTGGCCGTCACGGTCATTGGGGAAGATGGAAAGCCGATCATCCTCAATCACATCTTCCGCACACAAGCCGACAGCGAAGGCGCTGGCGACGAAGGACAATTGTCGATCGACATGAGTCCGACACAGCCGCACACCATCACAAAGAATGCGCGGACCTGCGAATCGTGCCACGCTACATCCAAAGCCCTTGGTCTCGGCATCGGCTCGACGAGACCGTGGGACGAGCGGCATTATGTCGATCTTGAGACGGTCAATGGCACGATTCTCTCAAATCAATCCCGTCCGCAAATGGAGCCGATTGACGGGCTCAACCACGATTGGTCGCAAATTGTTGACGAGTCAGGCAACCAGCTTGCGACAGTAGGCCATCACTTCCAACTGTCGCGAGCATTCAACGCCAAGGAAATTGCGCTCATCAAGCGGGAGGGAACCTGCCTTGCCTGCCACCAGAAAATTCCGAAAGAATCGCTAGCCGTCAGCTTCTTGCACCATGTGGCCCAGTATACCGGGCAGCTTCCCGAAACGACCGACGAACACAACGCATTGCTCCACAAAATCTTACTCACCAGTGCCTGGGCGCAACTCGTGGCCATGGCTCTAGGAGCGACTGCCATCATTGCGTTCTGGAAGTGGTGGAGAAGGAAGAGGCGAGGCGAAGCTTGACAAGACAGCAGGAGAGTTCAGCTGCTGGATTTCTTCGCGAACATGCGCAGCTCGACTGGGCTTCATCAAGCACTTAACCAATGTCGAACCGTCGAATGGCACGTAGATATCACGCAAACGGTTGTACCGAATTGATATAGACGAAAAAGGCCTCTCTTGCGCAGATGGAGTTGTCACACGCCCATCACAGGCAAGGAGGCCTTACGATGTCGATTTGTAATCATGGACGGTTTCATCAGCAAGTGCGTTTTCTGCAGCGTCAGTTTCTGCAGGGTGGGGAGTCTCCGTTTACGAATGTGCTCTCGGAAGACGTCGTTGCGCAGGCACTGCATGCGGTTGAGCTCGTTTGGAAAGACCGGATCTATACACCGCTGGTCACGCTGTGGGTCTTCCTGGGCCAAGTGCTGAGCCAGGATCATTCTTGTCGTGTGGCAGTTGCTCGGTTCGGAATTCGGCGTAGGTAGTTTGACTGATAGATAGGCCGATGCTCGCCTCCGCCGGTGCTCGGGTCAGCCAATCTAGGTCACTTGGTCAGCCCAGATTGGAGTTCGACATACTGTTGCCGAAGCGACTTTAACTTAGACGAACCAACTGAGCCGCCACTTTTGCCGTGGTCGGCTCGGCTACATCAAGCGGAGCGATCCGGTCACGGGCCGAGTATAGTCGACTATCGCATCAATTTCCGCTGGATTTCTTCATCCCAGTTTCGTAACCCCGCGAGAAAAAGTTCGATTGGCGTCCTGTTGCCTCCACTGATTGCGGGGTTGGTGACAATCGTTGTCAACCCCGCATTTTTATCTCTCACAGCGATCCGAATCTTCCGCCTTCGAGCGCTGCGGCATGTCCGTCAGCGACTTCATTGGAATGTCAAGTCACTGCGGGCGACTTGCCTTGCGAAACTCGAGCCCCACACAGCGGCCTTAGCTCAGCTCGAAATTGAAACGGACGATCTTTATGCCCACGGCTTGAGATCGAACCGCTCGAGTCCTGCGATCGCAAGCTCGAAATGACTGTCGCGGCCACATTCGATATTGACGAGTTCCTCGGCAATCGATTCCAAGGAGATATTGGCAGCGTCCTCCAGCCGGCAGCGGCGCGGCGCGTGTCGGAGCAAGTCTGTAAACAATTGCTCGTCGATCGACGCCCGGGCCGATTCTGGAAACGAATTGTGGATGCGCCGCAGTCGGACGGGACGAAGTGGATCGCCAGTCGAGAGATTTGCGTTCGTTGGCACGAGAACAAATGGCACGATTGGCACTGACGGTGAGGCCAATTCGGCAACAGCTGTCGTGCCAGCCGACTGAAATTCCAACTCGTAAAAGTCCATCGAGGACGCCTGGCCCTGGCCGCTGATAGCGGCAAAGGTGACGTCGCCGATCTCCTCGGCGGTGCTGGTTGTGACGACATATTCCAGTGAAACCCCGCTGTGTGCCATGTTCGCATTGAACACATGGCCTAGCTCGAACGAAGCGTACGGTTGCAACACGAGCGCTCCGCTCGTCGTCAATTCCGAAAGTACGGATGTCGTCGGCGACGCCTCTTGCCAATTGGCCAGCAGTTGGTCGTGCAGGCTGTTCCAATTGCCGTTCGCCGGCAGCAGCGACGCTCCCGCCGACTCGATCGAGTAGCCGATTAGTGAAATGGGGAAAGCAGAATAGTTCGTGATGCGACCTTCCCCGGTTGCAGGATCGATCGAGAGGAGCAGATTGTCGAATGCCGGCGGGATCATGTCTCCCAGATGGTCGCGCCAGGCCGTGTAGTCTGCCGCATCGACCGTGCCGTTGCCATTTCCGTCGGCGGCCAATTCCTTCGTCGAACCGAAGGTGTTTCGCCACAGGTTGTAGTCGGTGTCATTGACAACCCCGCTGCGGTCGAAGTCGCCGGCCAACGGATTGATCACCGCTTGCAGGTGGAGCGCCGGCATACCCGCGTTCGTCCAGGCCTGGTGGAACAAACTCCAATCGGTGAGATCCGTAACGCGGTCGAAATTCAAATCGCCCGCTCGCACGAGTTGCTCCAGCGTTGCACTCGGCGTATGGCTGCCCCAACCGGCGCCGAAGGCGAGCACGTCGGCGTAGGTCAGTTTGCCGTCGAGCGTGAGATCGGCCGAAGCGAGTGGAAACAAGCCCGTCGAGGGTTCGACCGGGACGGGGACCACCTCGATGAAATTGACTGCGGCCGGCAGCGTCGCACTGCCGCTGCTGACGACCATCGACAAGCGCCCATCGCTGACGGTTATCAATCGTGTCTGCTGGGCAAATTCGTCGTTCTGCAGGGCGAGCGCGTTCCAGTACGACGTGCCTTCCACCGTGACGGAGCTATTGGTGTCGTTCGTCGTGCCGCCGGCGTCGCCGATCGACACCGTCACGGCATACGTACCGTTTGGCACCCGGATGCTCCAAGTCCGCGATTGATTCGCCGGTATCTCGGCGTGAGTTTCGTACAGATCGTTGGCCGTGGTCGCGTCGCGATCGCGCATCGTGACAACCTGCGACCAGCCGTAGGCCTGCCCGCCGCCCTGTTCGCCATACACCTGGCCAGTGTCCGCCAGGTAGCCGCTGACCGTCGGCGAGCCATTTGGCTGAAAGTTAACGTAGATATTTGCGCCGGAACCGGTGGGCAAGAGACGGGCGTTGCCCCAATCGGCGTGATCCAGTCCGTTGCCGTCGCCGTTGTCCGTGACGACCAGCCGCAGCTCGTTCACGCTCGCCACATTGACATCGACGCGCAGCGGCTGTCCGGTCGCCGCGTTGTCGGCAAATCGAGTGCCGCTGTCGAACAACAGGTTTCCGTCGCCGAAGACTTGAAACACGACCGATCCGCCTGCGCCGGTTTCATCGTCGAGCCCCACATCGGCAATGAAGCGAGAATAGGTTCCGCCCAGGTTGTAGCGCACGTCCGAAGGGGCGTGGACGCCCAGGCCCTTGGAGTAGCGCACGCCGCCGATCGTCATCGGGTTGCCGTCGCCCGCCGCGGCTTCGCCGTTGCTGGTATCGTATTCGATCGGTCCCCAGCCATTGGGAGGCGGATCGTTCGACGGCACGAGGTCCGATAGAAACACGGCCGTCGTCGGCGTGTCTTCGTACAGAGCAACGTAGGCGGTGTCGTTTTCGGGGGTCGCGAACGTACGCTCGCGGTCCGTGACTCCATCGAGCCACTGGACGAAGACACCGCTGTTGCCGCCGGCGCCCTGTTTGAGCGGAGCCTCGATCGTCCGCTCGATGTTGACGACGCCGGTCGTTGCAAAGGGAGCCTGTCGCGTCTGGCCGTCGACGAGCACGTTGCCGCCGCCGAGATTGTTGAGGACCACGAAGTCCGTCTTCTCCGGAACGACGTCGCGGAAAGTTTCGGTCGTCAGGCCGGCCGAGTCGGTCGCAATCAGGCGAATTCGGTACCACACGTCGGACGACGTCTCGCCAATGGCCGGGATCGTGAATTGCCCGCCCGTGATCCCCGACGTGGGAGGCACGAAGGGATGAGTGTGCGTGGCGTGGTGAAAGTCGACCTGCCAGGTCAGCTGAGCGGCGGCCAGGGTGCCGTCCTCGGTATCGGACGCGTGGCCGGAGAACTGAATCGTATCGCCAGCCCGATACTTTAGTCCTGCGGCGGGCAAATCGATAACAGGGGTCGGCGGCGTATCGCTGGTCACGTCGAGAACCGCCGCGTTGCTGGTTGCCGTGCCAAAATCATTTTTGACGACGACCCGGAACTGGGCGTTGTCGTCGGCGAGCGTAACGTCGTTGAGAGTGAGCGTGCTTACAGTTGCCCCGGGGATGTCGACAAACACGTTGCCGCTGCGCCGCTGCCATTGGTACGACAACGGCGGCGTGCCGGATACGCTCACAGTGAACGAAGCGTCGTAGCCGACAGAGACGAGCGTACTCGCGGGGTGTGAGACGATTTGCGGCGGGATCGCGGCCGCATATTGAACCTTGACCACCCTTCCCGTGCCGATGCCCGGGGCTCCGCCCGCCCCGGCGCCGCGCTCGATGTAGTAGAGCGAGCCATCGGGCGCGATTTCGATATTCATCGGGTAGGATATGCCTGAGGCGAACGTCGTGGCGCCGCCCGGGTTCGCTGGATCGAAGTAGCGGATGCGTCCGGCGGTGAACTGCGAGTAGAAGTAGGCCCCTCGATACTGCGCGGGAAACTGCTCCGCGGTGCCGCTATAGAACGCGCCGCCGGTGATTGCGGAATCCTCGCTGTGGCTGTAGGCCAGCACCGGATTGGTGAAGTTCGGATAGGTCGCGGGATTGAAATTGCCCTCGGTCGTCGGCCAGCCGAAGTTCCGGCCGGCCGCAGTGGCGTCGTCAATTTCCTCCCATAATCCTTCGCCGACGTCGTTGACGAAGTACCGGCCGGTGACCGGATCGACGTCGCCGCTGAACGGATTGCGCAGCCCCGACGCCCAGACATAATCGATCCAGTCGATGTCGCCCGGGGCGTTGCCGTTCCAATCGCTGCCACCGGGCGGATTGGTATCGGCCGCGTTATAGAAGGGATTGTCCGTCGGCGCCGTGCCGTTCTTGTTCACCCGCAGAATTTTTCCGAGCGGCGCGTTGTTGTTCTGAACGATGCTGTTATTCAAGTGGTCGCCGACCTGAACCGCAATCGTTTCGTCCGGTAGCAAATGGATCGCCCCGCCCATGTGCCAGATCGGGTTCTGGTTGTTGGGGAACGTCGAGAACTCCGGCAACTCGAGCAGGATCACTTCGCTGCCGGGAATGATGGTGTTCTCCGTCGTGGGATCGACCGTCAGCCGGCTAAGGCGATTGTGGCTGGCCAGCTGGCCCGATTGGTTGTGCGCGGCCGTGTAGTAAACGTAGATGAAGCCGTTGTGCTCGAAGTGGGGGTCGAGCTCAATGCCTTGCAAGCCGCGTTCGCCCGAACCGTCGCAATCGAGCTGAATCGCCGGCGTCGGCAAGAGGACGTCGTTTTCGATGACTTCGATCCGGCCGTCCTGGTAGGCGACCCAAATCCGGCCGTTGGGCGCGATGTCCATCGTGATCGGACTGGTCAGATTGCTGGCCACCACCGATTCGGCGAACCCGGCTGGCAGCGTCGCCATCATCCGGCGGTCTTCAAGCGGCTCGAAGCGAAGCGACATGCCGCGACGGCGATTGCGATCGCCTGCGCGCCCGGCCCCCGGCGCGCAATCCCACCAATTCATAGTTGTGTCCTCTTGGCTGTACCGGGCAGGTTGGCGCAATGCCGCGGACAAACGCGGGCTAAGAGCAGTCAAAGCATGTGACATCTACCAAAGATCATATTTTGTACAGCCGGCTACTGTTTTGAAAGATCTGTCACATTGCCGTCCTGGCGATTTCCCAGATCGCGGTGGACCAGCCAGTCGATGTCGTAAGAGATCGACTGCACGCTGCCATCGCACATGGCCATATTGAAGCTGCCGGAGTGGGCGGAGCCGAAGCGAAGCTCGGCACGGTCCGCGGTCGTAACGCTGTCGGCGATCGGTGTGGCTTCTGCCGTTCCATTGTTGCGTGCGGTAACACGATAATTGTCGTTGTTGAAGCCCGTGCACCAGGTTTCGTTGTCGGCCGCCCATTGGCCGGTTTCATATTCAGCCGTGGGAACGTAGCGCTCACCCACCAAGTAGGTCTTACTAGTTCCATCCGAGATTCTGCGGATACCGATCTCGCTGCGGACGAAGGAAACGCCCGTGAGAATGTCGACATTGTTGACCTTTCCATACTGATTAATCATGTCTCGAAACCAATCATCGGCTCCAACATAGCCAACACTCGTTGGCGGCCCGGCTCCAGGGGAATTGCTTGCCAGGTAGGGAAGTTCGTTGATCGCGTGGCCCGAATTGGCTGCGTAGTCGCCGCGACCCGCTTCATCAGGCGTATTCGTGTTCGCGAAGCCAGTTCCGGCGTCATTGGACCCCAGCGGAAAAGTCCTGGTTTGGCGACGGCTCGGACAGTTGATCACTGATAACGGAGACTGCACGACCAGTTTTGCGCCAATTCGCTGGGTGCGGTCCTTCAAACCGTCGTCCGGATTGCCATTCGCACCCGTGTCGTGCAGCGCACCTTCTTCAATGTAGGTAAGGACGTTGTACATCCAACCGCCGGGTTGATCCTTGCCGTAGCCGCGATCGGCGTCGCCAACGTAGGCGTATCCCCAGCCGCCGGTGGGGAAGAACTTGTGCGTGTCGTGGTGATTCAAGCAGCCCAGGGCCAGTTGCTTCAAATTATTCTTGCACTGGCTGCGGCGAGCAGCTTCGCGGGCTGATTGAATCGCAGGCAGTAGTAGCGCGACCAAAATGCCGATGATCGCAATCACCACGAGCAACTCGACCAGGGTAAACGCACTTCGCTTGTCCACCGTCGACGACTCGATCGGCATCGAGCCGCAGAAGCGAATTGCACGTCGATTGTCCATTCCTGTGCCCAATCCTGTCCCAGCGCAACCGTTCCGTCGGATCTAAACCGCGCGATTGCGCCGCCCCGCGACCGCCCAAACGCCTATTGCCAGCGTCACCAGGCCGATCGTTGCCGGCTCCGGCACGGCGAGGCTGAGACTGGCCGCCGCGCTCCCGGCCGGCAAGTGGGTCCGCCAATCCAAGTAGTCCGTGAAGCTCACGGTCCCGTCGCCGTCGAGATCACCCAAGTTGCGGGCGCCGACGACCTGCTTGAAATGGTCGCGAATGATGCCGAAATCGATTGCATCGACGTCGCCATCGTCGTCGACGTCGCCCGGCTTGAAGATGTGGTCGCCAATCGCCACGTGGAAGGTGCGGTCATAGAGATGGTCGGCAAGGTTCCCAGTCGTCAAATCGGCAAAACCTCGGGCCGGGCCGGCGCTATTGAATGCCGTACCTCCCGCGTAGCCATCGGTGGGATCTGCGTCGAAGCCCAACCAACCGTTCGACGAAAAGACCTCGAACGAGTATTGTGTGGACGGCGTAAGCGGAACTGAATCGGCCCCAGTAAAGGCCCAGGTGTACCACTCGTTGCCGACGCCGCCCGTGGTGGTTGGAATTCCCGTTACAACGTTCTTGGGAATGAGCGTGGTGCCGCTGACCTGGCTGATGCGGATGCCCCAGGTGCTATTCGCGTCAAATACGCCGCCGCCAAAATCGGCCACGCCCTTAAATGAAACTGCATTCAGGGCAAAGGTCGACCCTCCTGCGGGCGTCGTAAAGATTTGCCCGGGGGGACCGCCGTTGTCGGCGTACGCCTGCGAATTGTAAGTCCCGCCAGCAGGAGTCGGTCCAGGAACCGTCGCGTCTTCGTTGAAATCAAATTGATCAAGGGGACCGGTGGTGGGGGCAGTCGCGCTGCGCGTCATGTTTACGGCGCCATGCGCAACAAGGGCACTCGCCGCGATCCATGTTGCGGCCACGCCACAGCACGCTTTCCTGAGACTCACGATCTTACTCATTGTTTATCAACCTCTCTAATTAAGCTGTCTCGAAAGGCTACATTCCGCTAAATCTACGAGTGCGGGCACGTTTACGCATCAGCACCGGCCCCCGAACTTTGCCCGACACTCGCTCTGGAGACTATCTCACCATCCGGACAGCCGCTGAGCACGTTATTTGCGCCGCCCGCCAACTGCCAGTAAGGAACCAATCGCCACCGCCGCGAACATCATGCTGGCCGGCTCGGGAACCGCAGTCGCGTCCAACCGGATGTTGTCAACCGTTTCCCGGCCGCCACTCACGTCACGGATGAACACGACCAGATTGCCTGCCGGCGCCACGGCGCCTGTCGTGTACGAATAGACTTTCCCCAGTGAACCGGTGCCGATGGTGTGCAGCAAGCTGGCGTCTCGAAACGTGTTCCACATGTTGTCCCCATCCGGGTTGGCGCCATTCCACACGCCTTGGATATCCATGAAGCCGGGCGCTCCGATGTCGGTCCCGAGCGCATCGCTGGAAAACAATCCGAACTCGACGATGCCATGCATGTGGCCGTCGCGATGTGCACTCGCCAAATCAATCGTGTACTTCGTGTTCGCGGCGAACGCGACGCCCAAGTCCTGGTAGATGTATCCACCGTTGGTGTCCAAGCCGACGTGCTGAACCCCATCTCCGCCGCTGAATCCGACCGACGCATTGTTCTCGACCCACCGGTTCGAGAGTCCGCCGCCAGCGAGCCAATCGTTGGGCAGCCCGTCTTGCCAGGCGCCCATCACGTCCGGGGACTCGAAGCTGTGATTCGTAATGGGGACCGACACAGCCGCGGCCGTTCCGGCTAGCCCGAACACGAACAGGGAACCGATCGCCATCGACCTGATCGTCTTCACCGCCAACATCGCATGACAGAATTGCATTAGCTCCCACCTCCACTACAACATGGTTGCCGAGAATCTTGGAACAACACTCAATGACTCTTCTCTCGCTCGATTGATCGACTCAAGTCCTGCTAACCCGCTACGAAGCGTGCACTCCCCGCCGCCGACAGGCGCTCCCAACGGTCACGCAGCCCAACACCGCAATCCAGCTAGCCGCCGGTTCCGGAACAGTGTTCGCGGCGGATGTAATAGCGCCCGAACCAGCCCCCGAAGTGGCACCGAAGCGGGTTTTCCAATACGTGTAGTCGCCCGCGTTGATCACTCCGCTGTTGGAAGGATCGCGATTGGCGAGCGACCCGGCCGGGGCGCCAAGTTTGTCGCGCCAGAGCGTGTAGTCCGCCGTGTCCACGATGCCGTTGCCGTTGTAGTCGCCAAGTACACTGGCCGCGATGGCGTCGTACGCGACCACTCCGAGCCGTTCCACCGTATCGCCGGCAAGGAGGAATTCGAGTTGAAGGTCCCGCGAGCCGCCGATGTTGTCGAACAAGTCGCCCAGCAGATACGACTGCCCGGGACCGAGCGCGAGCGTCTGCGTGCCGGAGGCAATCAACTCGGATAACGCGTTGGCGGTCGGCGCTGCTTCTTGCCAACCGCTCAAGCCTTGGTCCTTGAGGCTGGACCAATCCGAATTCCCCGGCTGCAACGACCCCGAGTCCGACACGATCGAATAGCCGATCAAACTGATTGGAAAGGTCGAGCTGTTCTTGAGCTGGGCGTCGCCAGTCGTCGGATCGACCGTGAGCAGCAGGTTGTTATAGGCCTTCGAGCCGGTGTATTTGACGAATCCTTGCTTGAGCTCTCCGCTGGCGGTCGCGTACTCGAATTCGACGTCGGGCGCCTGGCCAAACGACGCCGGCGCGAACGCATACGGATTTCCGATCGCGACCGGCGACGAGCCGACGCTCAAGCTCGACGTTCCATTGGCAACGAGCTCGTTGAGCGAATTGGCCGTCGGACTCGCCTCTTGCCAGACATTCGCCCCGCCCACGTTCTGATCATCCAAGCTGTTCCAGGTCGTGGGGCTCAGCGATCCGCCGGCCGATGCAATCGAGTACGCGACGAGATTGACCGGCACGCCGCTCGGACTGGAGATCGAAACCGCCTTGGAGTCGCTGTTGATCGTGACCTGTAACAGCGCGTTGTACTGCAGCTGCAGCAATCGCCCGTTCGTTCCGCCCGGTACTTTGACCAGCTCGTAGGCCAGACCGGTCGCGGGCGTGACGGCAGACAGATCCAAAGCAAACTCACCGTCGATGCTGCTGGAGTCGATCAGATCCCAGCGATTGCCTGCTGCCGGCGAAATCCCCGTAAACTGCGGCCGAAACGTCCCATTCAGCCCGACCGCGCCCGGAGTCGTTAATTTGGTGTGCGTCGCGGCCGTAATGTCGGCGACGTAAGCGCTGTTCGGTTCAAATAGGACGTTGCCAGCGGCGGTAAAAGTGTGCCCCGGTCCCTTGACCGTAATCGTTCCATCAGAAAACATTCCGCCCGTCGACACCAGCGAAGCGAATCCCGCGCCCGCATTGGTGCCAATCAGCACGGAACTTCCGTCGTTTACGTCGAGCAGCGTGGTGCTGAAGCTGCCGCCGCGGCGAACGTCGAGGGTCCCGATGCCGCCAAGACCGATGTTGGCGACGCCGGCCGGTTCGCCGGTCGAATCGACCAACGTGAGCGACCCGCCCGACAAGATCTGCACCGTCCCCGACTCGCCGTCCTGCCCTCCGAGCACCAGCCCAGCGGGGTTGGGAGTCGTGCCGCTGCTGACAAACGCGGTGCCGCCGTTGTTGATTACGCCGACTTCCTCAAAGGGGTCGGCTTCCGGCACGACGTTTGTGTCCCAATTGCCGGGCGTGTTCCAATTGCTGTCGCCCGCGGCGCCGGTCCAGACCACATCGGCGGCGTTCGCAAGATACGCCGACGAGACGACGCTGAACCAGCAAAGGTGCCAAAATAGCCGCCTCCCCGCCTTGACAATCGAGTTCATTCGTCGTTTCCTCAAAGTGGGCAGTCAAGACCCTGCAGCAATGTAAGCTGCAGGGTTCGCACCCCTTAAGAACCCTGCATCAATTACTGGCAGACTGTACTGGTAGACTAGATCTCTTCTCGATCCGAGCGAATGCTCTGAGAGCGAGTGCTCCTCTATAGTTGCCAGGGCGCGGCTCGATGGTGGCGAGAATTTCTTGGCCGGCTCACAAGTTTTTGGCTTTGATCCCTGCGGAGACGCTGCAAGTGGTGATGAACTGGGGCTGGAACGCGTGTTCTGGCCAATTTTAATGGGATGGACGGCTGCCGGTCGAAATCGCAACAGATTTTTCGCGACGAAATTGGTTTTCGCGGCAATTGAGAACGGGGCACTAGCGATGAATTTGACCACGGACCCTCGGAGTCTGCCGGATTACGTGGATGGCAGCACGCTTAGTACCATGGGCGGTGACGAAGTTGAGGAGCTGGAGGTCTACGTCAAGCACCTGACGAATTATCAGAGCAAGTTGCGCGGCTATATCCTGGCCTGTATCGGCAATTATGCAAACACTTCCGACGTCTTGCAGCGCACGAACCTGACGCTTTGGAAGAAGGCTGGCGAATTTCAACGCGGAGCCAAGTTCTTGCCCTGGGCGTATGCCATCGCGCGCTTCGAGATCATGTCCTTCCTGCGAGATCATAAGCGCGATCGGCTGGTGTTTTCGGAGGAAGTAGCCTCGTTGATGCTCGAACTGGAGGACGAGGAAGAGTCCGATGCAAACGACCGTCAATTGGCGCTGCGGAAATGCCTCGAGAAGTTGCCCTGCCAGAGCCGCGAACTGCTGAGCCGGAGATATGACGAGGGCAATTCGATCAAACAGATTGCCTGCACGACAAATCGCTCGGAAGTTGCCATCAAGAGCTCGTTTTTGAGGATACGCCGAGTCTTGGAGAAGTGCATCGAGAGCACGCTCAAATTGGAGGCAACCTAACAGCGTTGGGGACAGAAAGTTAGCGGGCGATTCCAGTCGAGTGTCCGGAATGATGAACGAGAGTGACAAGCTCCAGACCGAAACAGCGATACGAGAGCTGATCGTGAGCGCGCTCGACGGAGACGCTTCCGAGGCGCAGCTGGTTCAGCTGAACGAGGCGCTGCGCAGCGACGAATCGTTGCGGCGATCGGCGCGCCGCTTCTTATACGACGATGCGCTCTTGGCCGAGGAAATTGGCACGCTCGATGAAGCGATCAGCATCCTCAAGCAATCGGCCGAAGCGCCGACGGACATTGTCTTGCCCTCGGGCGAGCGATCACTCTCCCAGCTACATCCCTCGGTTGCCTATCCATCGACGGCCCATCAATCGGCCGCGCTGCAACTAAAGGAGAGCACCGCCCGCAACGGCCTGATATCGCTAGTGCGCGGCGGCATGCATTCGGCCCTTGAATTCGTCAACCGCCACGGTCTCGCCGTGGCTGCTATGGCAACTTTTGTCGTCGCTGGCATTGCCTGGCACCACATTTCGCTAATGGTCGAGTTCGACCGGCTCTATTCGCTGACTTCGGCGCCCAATGCCGCTGAGCACGATCGAATTCGCACCGACTCCCAGCGCGCTGCGATCATGCCGGGGCCAACGTCCGTGGCGCGGGCCACTGCAGTCGTGAATTGTGAGTGGTTCGACCGTAATTCCGAACTGAAGTTCGGCGACCAGCTTTCGCCCGGCCAGCGGGTGCGATTGAAGCAGGGACTGTTGCAGCTCACGTTCGGCACCGGCGCCAAGGTTGTCGTCGAGGGGCCGGCGGACTTTGTCGCCACGACATCGACCGAAGCGATTCTGACGGAAGGCAAGATTGCCGCCGCCGTACCGAGGTTCGCCCGCGGATATACGATCCTCACACCCACCGCCGAAATTGTCGACTTGGGGACCGAGTTCGGCGTGAACGTGGATGGCCAGGGCACCTCGGAAGTTCACGTGTTTGATGGCGACGTCGTGGCCCGTCCGCGCGAGAATGGCCTTGCCCGGGGCGAACTGCTGCACGCGCAGCGGGATGAAGCGCTGCAGTTTAACGCGACCGATCAATCGGGACAGCGAATCTCCTTCGACCGTTCAAAGTTCGTTCGACGAATGACTCCCGACCGCATGCCGAACGAATTGCCGCCGCTCCCGGTGACGCGCAATCTCGCCTTGTGGCTGGCGGCCGATGTGATGCCGGTGAATCGGGACGGAACTTCGGTCTCTACCTGGCCCGATATTCTCGTCGGCGACAACAAGTTTCCCGACGACGCCTGGCAATTCGACGAGCGGCTGTGTCCGAAATGGATCCGCGACGGGCAAGGCCTGCCGGCGGTGCGGTTCGACGGCTGGTCGACCTATCTGGCCACGAGCCCCATGGCCACCGGCGATCGGCTGACCGCGTTCGTCGTCTTCGCGCCGGGGCCCACGAGCTTCGCCAGCGAGAGTCACGGCGGCATGTTGCTCAAGTATGGCCTCGACGCCCCTTCCTTGGAATTCGCGCTGCTGCCCGATTATTCGCCGCGGGCCCGGGTCTGGGCGAGCAACAGCGATGGGTCCACCTCGAACGTCGGAGTCCTGCAGGGACCGCGAGTCAAGCCGCATTACCCCTGCGCCGTGGCCTATTCGTACGACGCGGTTGGCAATCATTCCGAGCTCGTCGTCGACGGGAAATTGGTGGGATCGGCCGATGCCCCGAAGCCCATTGAGCAGCATGCCAGAAAGTACATCGGCACCCATGCCCAGCCGTGGATGGAAACTTATTATCTAGGTAACATATACGAGATCATCGCTTATGATTCGGCGCTCGACGCGCCTGACCGTGATCGTGTATTTCAGTACTTGTCGAAACGATACGATATTTCGCTCGCAGAACCATGAGAGAGCGTGCATCGGTTCTTCTCGGTACGTTGGCGGACTGGCTAATTCGGCTGCGATTTGTTGATTCGACTCGTTCGAGTTGAGCTGTTGATGATTTGCTAGTCTGTCTGTTTGTTTGGTGCGCGCTCTGCCCTGCCAGGTCATGATTGCCAAGCGCCCAGATCGAAACGCGGCTCTACGTTGCCCGAATCGCGCCACGAGGCCACGCGGATTTACCCTCGTGGAGTTGCTCGTGGTCATCGCGATCACGAGCATCCTGCTCGCTTTGTCGCTG
This sequence comes from Pirellulales bacterium, assembly GCA_050248495.1. GTDB lineage: Bacteria > Planctomycetota > Planctomycetia > Pirellulales > Lacipirellulaceae > DASYDU01. Next base: position 89,753 of record JBFWSG010000002.1, read on the forward strand.
CCGGCCGTCCAATCGGCGCGCGAAGCTGCTCGACGCGTGGAGTGCAAAAACAACCTCAAGCAGCTGGCCCTCGGCGTGCAAAATCACCACGATGCCCACGGCCATTTTCCGACCGGGGGCTGGGGCTGGTTTTGGGTCGGCGACGCCGATCGAGGTTACGGTCGAAATCAGCCCGGTGGATGGATTTACAACATCTTGCCTTACTGCGAGGAAACCGGGCTTCACGACATCCCCTCGGACGGAATGCCGGAGAAGATGGGCCGGGTGCAGCTCGTGGGCGCCGCCCAATTGATCCAGTCGCCGTTGTCGATCGTAAATTGCCCGTCGCGCCGGGGTACTCAGGTATTTCCCCTCACGGCAAATGCCGGCGGCACGATCGGATTCTACAATTCGATCACGCCGCACGCAGCCGGGCGCAGCGACTACGCCGCCAACTCGGGCCACGTCTACTGCGAGTGGCCGAATCTTGATTTAGGCAAAGGACCGAACAGTTATAGCGACGCCAAAATCTGGACGGCCAACCGAAGCTGGGGCAGCGATCAGCCCCGGCTACTATACACGCTGGCCGGATCGAGCACGATGACCGGTATCTCCTTCGAGCGGAGCATGATTCGGATGCGCCAGGTGACGGATGGACTGTCGCGGACCTATTTGATCGGCGAACGCCACGTTCCCCAAACAGAATATGAAACCGGCCTGAACAAGGGAGACAATGAAACGTGGTGCACTGGTTTTAACAACGACAACTATCGCAAGACTGGCCGCTTCGATGGTGATCAAATCATTGAGCTTGCGCCACACCATGACAGTTTTATTGACGCGCCAGATCAGTACGAGCGTTTTGGCGCCGCTCATCCGGACGGATGGAACGTCGCCATGTGCGACGGAAGCGTTCAAACCATTTCATACGATATCGATTGGCGCGTCCACCGGGATTTCGGCAATCGCATGGACTGCAGCACGGCTAGTGCGCCAGCACGCTGACAAGTGGGCTGTGCGCCCGCGCGCTCATGGTTAGCAGCCGCGTGAACCGCGGAAGCGCTGTGCTGAAAGCCAGATGTACACTGTGGCGCCGGCGATCAGGAAATATCCTTCCGGCTCGGGAACGGCGGCGGCCTTGTCGCTTCCGTCGACAAGCATCTTGTCTCGCCAGATCGCATAGTCAGCAGCGTCCACTCGACCATCCAAATTTCCGTCGGCTTCCCGAGCTCCTTCCAGTCCGAACTGCGACTTCCATACGTTGTAGTCAATTTCGTCGACGATTCCGTCGCCGTTATAGTCGCCATGCAGGGCGAGCCGCGACAGCTGCACGTTCAAGTTGTCGACTAGTACGTCGCTCACCACCTGCTCTAAAAAGTTGGCCGAGCTGCCAAGGCGGTTCTTGTGCAGGCCGAGGCCGTTCGCTTGACCTGCTGCCGCGGAAGAATTGCTGAGCGCGAAGGTCGGGCCATATTGCACACCGTTGATGAACACTTTGAGTGAAGTGCCAAACAATTCGACACTCAGCTGCACCGTCTCGTCGCTGTCGAGGTAGCCGTTTTGATTGCTGTCAACGGTGCCGTATCCGAATGTCGCCGGCAGCGCGCGCGGCAGCGGCTCGCGCGTGGCAACCGAGTCGGTGAAATAGTTGTAACCCGAACGAACGATAGACAAGCCGCTTGCGCCAACACCCGTCTGTTCGCGGATCAAGAGATCGCCGTTGGGGCCCAGTTCCACCGCCACCAGGCCATTCTCGAGTGCATTGTTGCTGCCAAAATTCTGTCCTTCGCGGCTGCGGAGCATCAGCAGAAAATTGTTGTTGAATCGATTCGAGTCCGCACCGGCGATTCCCGATGGCGCCGCACCGGCCAATCGAAAGCCGACGTCCATCGACGCGCTGAGGTCGGCCTGATCGAACCCGTCGAGATAAGCACCGCCGGTGTTGCTGCTGAGCGGCGTGCCCTGGCCCGAGCCGGTGACGAGCAGCCGGCCCCCCGAAATTTGCGCGATGCCGTTGGGAATCGCCTGCGCGGCCGTGTTGCCGCGCTCGACGTAGGTGAAGCTGCCGGCCTCGGTGAAGCCGAGGCTGTTGCCGGTGGGCAACGCGTCGTTGCGCGAAAACGTGTCCGTCCGGTTGCCGAACGAAACGCTCGCCAGATAGACACGCGTACTGCCCGCATGCGACGAATAGTAGCTGACCCAGAGCTTGTCGTCGTGCCAGGCAAAACCCGGATACCCCGTGTCGCCGCCCGAAGGGAACGTGAGGAACTCCTGAATGGTGCCCGCTACGGGATCAAGCCAGCCGAGCGACGTCCGCAGATTGGACGTGAAATTGTCACGGAAGCGGCCGCCGACGATGATCCGCCCATCGGGGATCTGAATCATGTCGGGGCCGCCGACAAACACGCCCGTATCGCGGAAGTTCCAGTCGGTGAGGTTCGTGGAGACGGCGACTTGAGCGCCGGCCCCTTCGCGGCGAACCAGAGCGATGGCCGATCCGTCGGCCGGAAAGAGCAAGCTGCCCTCGTTTCCGTCGATGAGTGTCGGCACCAACGTGCCGTAAGAGTTTCCCGTGGGGCTGACATGCAGGCGCGTTGAATTGCCGTTGTAGCTGATGCCATAAGCAGCGTCGTTGGCGGGATTCCACTCGACGCGCCACAGCCACCGCTGGTCGTTCAGCGCCGCGACTGGATCGTTCCAGTTCGTACCGTTGAGCGAGCGCCAGGTGTAGGATTGCCGCGTGCCGCCGCTGCCGGAATGCGGTACGTCGGTCGCCAACAGCATCAGCTCATGGTCGGGCGTGATCGTCAGCTTTGGATCCCGCAAGTCGTGGTTCGTTGCTCCCAGGCTGAAAGTGGCCGCCGAGTTCCACTCCACGCCGTCGGTCGACCTCACCAGGCGTACGATTCCGCCCGCCTGACCGAGGGCCGGAACGTTGTGCATGCTGGCTTCGCGAAACGTGGCGTAGAACGCGCCTTCGTACCAAACCAGGTCGGTGAACGCGTTGTGGGCCCCGCCGCTCCAGACTTGCGTGGTGCTCTCGAGCCGCGCGTCGCTCGGTGGGAGCGCCCAGGCGGCCGAGGCACAGAGAGCCATCACGAACGTAAACAGCACGCGCATGCTTCTCGCTCCGCAGCTTGGCAACAAACAAAACGGAGAGCGCCGAGGCTGCTCTCCGCTTGCGGTTTCAGTTTTTAATAACTGCGCCGGCAGTTTTTTCTAGCGGCGAGCACGCATGCGTCGGACCAGACAAACGCACAAGCCACCGACAAAGGCCGACAGTGCCGAAGGCTCTGGAACCGGCGACACATCCAAGTTGTCGATCAGAATGTTGCTGCCAACCAGAAGTGTGCTGCCCAGGCGGTTCTTGTGCAGGCCGATGCCGTTAACTTGTCCGGCGGCGGCGCCGGTCAGCGCCAACGTCGAGGTGTTGCCGTATTGCTGTCCGTTGATGAACAGCTTGAGCGACGTGCCCACCAGCTCCGCTTCAAAGTGGATCGGCTCGTTGGCTTCCAAGTAGCCATTCTGATTGACGTCGAACGTGCCGGAACCAAAGTTTGCCGGCAAGATTCCGGGCAGCGGTTGGCGAACTGGGGAAGCTCCGGTGAACGGGTTCGTGTTCTGAATGAAAGTTAGCCCCGTCGTCGGAACCTGTTCCCGGATCAGAATGTCGCCGTTCGGATTGAGCTCGATGGCCACCAAGCCGGCGTGGGCGGCCACGCCCGTGCCAAAATTCTGGCCCACGCGGCTCCGCAGCATGAGCAGAAAGGTGTTGTTGAAGCGATTGTCGTTCGCCATGTTCGTGCCGCTGGGCGCACTGCCGGCCAGCACGAAAGCCAGGTCCAAACCGACTTTCACATTCGCCTTGTCGTAGCCGCTGAGATAGGCGCCGCCGACGTTCAGGTGTGCGGAACTCGTCGTCTGCGTGGCGCCGGTGACGAGCAACTTGTTGTTGCTGATTTCGGCGGTGCCATCGACAGTCGAACCGCTGGCATTGTTGCCGCGCTCCGCGTAGTCGTAGCCGCCCGCTTCCGTCGCTCCCAGGCTGTCGGTCACGGGCGACACGTCGGTGCGCGTGAATGTGTCGATCATGCCGGCACTCGCGCTGTGCGCGGCGCACCAGACGGAAATAGATACGATTGCGACCAGTCTCATTAGCTCACTCCCAAGGTTGTTGGTCCAAAGGTTGCGCCTAGAAATACACTTGCCGCTTCTCGTGGTTCGCTGTGGAAAGTTGGCGGACGCTTCGCTGGCCATCGTTCGGCGCGGTCGCGCGAAAATCGCGCGATCAGCAGCAGCGCGAATTGCGTCGGCCGATCGCCAAGCATCCGCCGATCGCCAACAGCACCAGAGCCGAGGGCTCCGGAGCTGCCGTCGCGTCGCCTACGCTGCCGGAGCCGCCGCTGCCGAAATTCTGCTTCCAGATCAAGTAGTCGGCATCGTTGACGACGTTGTCGCCGTTGCCATCCGCGGCCAGACCGGTCCCAGTCTTGCCAAAGGAGTCGCGCCACACCGTGTAGTCGGCGGCGTCAATCACGCCGTTGCCGCTGTAGTCGCCCGGCGTGACCAGCGTGGCCAATAGGGCGCTTGCGCCGTTGGTGCTCAAAAAAGCCACTTGTTCCGGCGTCAGCGCCCGGCTCAGAATCATCAAGTCGTCCATGCTGCCCGTGTAGTTTTCATTCGCATAGGCGCCACGGTAGCCGCCGCGATCTTCGCCAATACGCAGATCGTTGGCTCCCAGCGTCTGCACCGTGCCGGGCGGCAGATCGGTCTTGCTGCCGATCAAGGCGCCGTCGAGATAGAGCTTCACCGTGTCGTTGGTCGCGCCGGTCTCATACACGACGGTGATCGTCTGCGTGGTGCCGGGGTCCAAGTCCGGTTTGCCCGGACCAGCGACGGTCAAAGTTGCCGCGTTATTGTTGCTCGGCAAGTACAAACGAATGCCGGTGGCCGTGCTCGGATTAAAATCGAGAATCAGTTGGCCCGCCGTCGACCCTGTGCCCTGATAGCTGCTGAAGATGCGGGCGACACCGTTTGATATTTGGCCGGTCGAATACGGATTGACGACAGCCGAGAGCGTGAAATTCGGACCCAGCGCGCCGACGGGACCGGCGTTGATCTGACTGAAGATTTCGCTGCCGGGCGTCGAAGCCGGCTGCGGATTCTGAAAATTGGCGGACGCGCCGCCAACCTTGGCGTTCGCAGGCGTTCCATCGATCGTTGCCAGCTCATGCACGATGCCGTTTTGGCTGCCATCCGAAGCAAACTGATCGGTGACCGTTGGGCCACCCTCGAAGTCGTAGTAAATCGCCTTTTCGCCAACACCAGGCGTGACGACGCTCGAGACTGGCGCGCCCACGCCTGCAGCGTAGATAGCGGAGATGTCGCCGGCCGAAAGCGCGCGACCCAGCACGAACATGTCGTCCACGTTGCCGACAATTTGTTCGTTAGCACTGTTCTGCTGCGGATAGTTGTTGATGTCTTCACCGATGCGCAAGTTGACGGCGTTCGAATAGAGACCAAGGGTTCCCGTGGCCGAGGTCGTGACCGGTGCGCCGTCAACATAAATTTTGACCGCGCCATTACCAACCACCGACCCGTCGATAGTCATCGCGTAATGGTGATAGCCCGAAGCAAGGGCCGGCAAGCTTCCGGAAAACTGGATGCCGCCGACAATGCCGCGCACGCTTGAGCTGGTAGCCGCGTTGCCCGCGTCGAGCATCATGATGTTGTTCGGCACCGCGCTCGTGCCCGAGAAACTGCTGAAGACGCGAAAACGCCGCAATTCCGTGTTGATGATGTCTTGGTTGACCCAACCCGCCATCGTGACTGATGAGCCGGCCGCAAAAGTCGAATCTGGGATTTCAATCGTACTGTAGGCGCCCGTCACCAATGGCGGCGGATTGTCGAAAAACGCCGACTGGTTACCGAAATGGGGATTGAACGAGTCGGTCGGATCGACATTGTTGTAGATCGCGCCGTTCTGCGCGCCGTCGCTCGTCAATTTATCGGTGACGCTGGTACCGCCGTCCCCTTCAAAGTCGTACAGCAGATTGACGGCACTCGCGTTTTGGCTGAGACATCCCAACAGGCAGGCGCCTGCAACGACTGAAGAGCGGACCCATTTCATCGAAGTTTCTCCCCAAGGCACACATCAAAAAATACTTCCGCCTGTGCCATCCTACGTTGCACCGCGCTATTGCGCGACGAGCGAGCCGCCTTCCCGGCAGCTTTCAGTGAACGATCGCTTATCGCTCCGTGCCGCGATTCCAGCGCGGAACATGTTCCGGCGGCGCAGCCACGGTTTCTCCCAAATGGCTTCCCAACGGCACCGAAAACTGCGACGAGTCGGTGATCGACAGTTCGCCGCGCAGCATTTCGTCGAGTAACTTGGCCGTCAGCTTCGCCGTCTTGGCCTCGTCCACCGTCACCGCCGCCAACCGCTTGGTCAGCGGGCTCATCCGGCTGGCGCCGCCGAAGCTCACCAGCGAGATTTGTTCCGGCGATTCGATCCCCGCGCGCGTCAGCGCGAAGTAGCAGGCTTCCATGTCGGAATCCCAGGGATCTATAATGGCGGTGGGCCGCTCGGCATCCGGCAGCGACAACAGCTCCTGCAGCGCGACTTCGATTTCGTGCGTGCGGGACTCACCGACGTGGCTGGTGTGTGATTCGCCGATCTTGATCAATTCCTTGGGCAAATCGCTGCCAGCCTTTCGCAGCGACAACCGCAACGCGGCTTCGTAGCGATTGACCGCCTCGCTGCGATGGCTGGCTAGAAATGCAATGCGGCGGTGCCCTCGACTTACTAGCAGCTCGGCCGCCTTGGTCATCACCTCTTCGAACGGCATGGCGATCAGCGGCGCCGAAACACCCTCGACCGGCCGATGAAGCATGACGATCGGAATTCCCTGGCTCTGCAACTGACGGAAGTGATATTCCGGCGTCTTGCCCACCGTCGGCGGCAACAGCGCCACACCCGCCACACGCTTGTCCATCAGCTGTAGGATGATGTCGCCCTGACGGCTGATCTCGTTGCCCGTCGTGCAGACCAGGATCTGGTAGTGCAGATCGCTCGCGGCCGACGCGAACGCGTCTACCAGGGCAGGGTAGTGCCCCGATTGAATTTCCGGCAGCACGATGGCGAAGGCAGCCAACTGAGCAGGCTGCCGGCCCCCTTCTCGCTCGCGCACCACCGTGCCCTTTCCCGGCAACCGCTCCACTAACCCGTCTTGCTCCAAGGAAAACAGGGCCTGGCGAACAGTACTCCGCGAGATCGCAAAGCGACGCGCCAGCTCAGGCTCCGACGGCAGGAATTTACCGGGTGCATAAGCCCCGCTGGCGATTTCCGAGGCGAGCATCGTGCGCAATTGGGCGTGCTTCTTCCCCGTGTCTTCCGCTGCCGCGTGACGAGTTGTGGTGGATTCGCTCATGACATTCGGCTTCCTGGCGGTTCCATCCCCGCCGGCTAGGTCCAGACAGAATACATCCTGTACGGACAGGTTGTATGATAATCGACGCAATTCAATCCCGCAAGCAATTTTACCGAAATTCGCAGCGTCGCGCCGCGAGCCACAAAGGCGATTTCAAGCAATCACCGTAACTGCATGATACATAATACGTTACAATTCTTATATAAGACGACGCAACGCCGCGTTGCGTCGGTTGGACTCACCTGCGATCGGGAGAGCAGGTGGTTTACCAGGCTGTCCATCCACCGTCCACAATGAGGTTATGGCCGGTCACGTACGAACTGGCGTCCGACGCAAGAAACACGACGACCCCCTTCAATTCAGCTGCAGTCCCCACTCGCCCGAGCGGCGTCCGCTTCGCCAGCCTTTCGGTCAATTGGGCATCCACGCGATCGGGGTTCGGAAAGGGCCCGGGTGAGAGCGTATTCACGCGAATTCCATCATTCGCCCAATGGACTGCGAGATGGCGTGTCAATTGGATCACGCCCCCTTTGAGCACCTGGTAGGCGACTGGATTCCCCGGACCGATCCCTTCGTAGGCCGACGGGTCGGAGCTGACGATTCCGTACATCGAGCCGAGCATGATCACGCTCCCGGTGGCGCCGCGTTGCACCACGTGATTGCGGAACCGTCTCGCCAGCAGGAAGTAACCCGTGGCATTGGCCAACTGTTCGGTAAACTCGTCACCCGATACGTCCCGCCAGGTTTCAGCGGACGCCTGATGTCCGTTGTTCAAGAGAATGTCGATTTGTTTTGCAGCTGCCACTGCAGCTACGAAGCCTTCGTCGATCGATGGCTCGCTCAAATGGTCCAGTTCTATTGCGAAATGCGGCTCGCCCGCTCGAGACGGAAGGACATTTGCAATTTCCCTGGCACGCGACAACGAACGACTCGCACACACGACCGTCGCGCCTGCTTCGGCGAGACCACAGGCGATGGGATAACCCAAATGGCCCGATGCGCCGGTGACCAGAGCAACCCTGCCCGTAAGGTCGAACAACTCGGGAATCGTGTTCATGGCAATTGCCGTTTCATTGTCGTCTTCAATTTGATTCCACCACGTCTTCCCAGCGGCGCGATTCGAGCGACGCTAAAATCGCCAGCACGGTGTTGAGCGCGGCTTTGCCGTCCGAGAGCGAACACAACAGCGACGAGCGCTGCTCAATCGACGACAAAAACGCCTCCGCCTGCTGACGAAATAGCGTATCGCGGTCGAGCTGAAAGATCTCTTCTTGCCAGGCGCCGTCGACTTCGCCGAGCCACGACCATCGCGCGCGGTGACTTTCGAAGCGTGCCTGCCCACGTTCGCAAACGACGGTGATCGTTAGCTCGTTGGCCGGCTGGTGTTGATTGAGCGAGTAACTGGTCAGGATATCCGCATGCCGTGCCAGGACGTGTGCCGTGTCTTCGACTTCCACACCGTCAAGTTTGAGGCAAGCCGCATCGGCAACCACGGAAGTCGTCGGACCCACCAACCACTCCACCGCATTGATCAGGTGGGTCAGCGCATCCTGAATGGCGCCGCCCCCGCTGGAGCGCTGGCGGTAATACGTGTCGCGATAGGCAGGTCGGTACGTCGGAAAATGCTGCCCCGCTACGACCGTCACCTGCAGCGGCTGCCCCAGCCGATTGTTGCGCAGGAAAGTCCGCATCGCCGCGAGCGCCGGGTGCGCGCGATAGGGATAGGCGACGCCGACGACAAGTCCGGCAGCCGCCGCCTCGCGTTCCAGCTCGACGACGCCGTCCCGCGACAAACTCAGCGGCTTTTCCACCAGACAGTTCGTGCCATGTCGAATCAATTGACGCGCCTGGGGAATATGAACCGGTGCCGGCGTCGCCACGACTGCCATGGAATAGTCGCTTGCTAGCGCTTCCTCCAGCGATGAATAGGCTTCCTTCAGCCCGTAGCGATCCGTGATCGATATGCGAACTTGCGAATTCGGTTCGCACACCGCCACCTCCGCGCGATCCGTGGCAAGCAGACAGCGGACGTGCCGTTCGCCGATCGAGCCCGCGCCCACCACCAGCGTGCGCGATCGCTCGCTCATACATCGTCTCCCAGTCCCAACTCTTCCGACCATCGCCAGGCCTGCCAAACACTGCGTCGAAACCGCTCCTCCCAGAGCTGCTTGTCCTCCGGAGAATAGCGGTAGAATCCGCGTCCGTTGACGACGCCCTTGTCACCGCTGTCCATCATTTGCCGCATCGCATCCGAAATCGAATCCGCGTTGCTGAGCGTTGGCAACACGTTGTTCATCGTCTTGCCATACAGTGCCGGTCCGCCGGTCAGATCGATCCAGCGCAGTGGCCCGGAGAACCCAGCCCACAGCCCGACTGCGTTGCGGAATGACCGATCGATCGTGGCCGCGTCCGCGACCCCGCTTTCGAGCAAATGCAGCGCCTCGCGGAGCATCGCATAGCCCAGCCGATTAACGATGAATGCAGGTACGTCCTTCTGTACCAGAGATAGCTGCTTGCCCACGCACCGACCCAGCGCGACCGCCCGCTCGAACGCCGCCTCACTCGTCTTTTCCCCCCGAATCAACTCCAGGAACCGCGTCGCATAGGCCGGTTCCGCCCAATGCATCCCTAAGAACCGCTCCGGATGTCGCCGCCGTTCCGCCAGTAGCGTCACCGACAACGACGACGTGTTACTGGCAATCGGGACCTCCGCGGCGACCTCGGCCTCCAGCGCGTCGAAGACCTCGTTCTTTATCTTTAGATCCTCGACCACCGACTCGATGACAAACGAAGCATTCTGAAACTCGGCAAAGCCTTCGACGAATCGAATCCGCTCCGGCCACGATTGTCGGACGCTCTCCGGAAATCCAGCGTACTCGACCAATTCTCGCATCGCGGTGTCGATGTACTCTTCGGCCTCCGTGCAAGCATCGTTCGACAGAACATGCGCGACCACTTGCTGCTCGTGCGCCAGCAAGCATGCGGCGATGCCACGCCCCAAGAATCCTAGTCCTACTAACCCAATAGTTTCCCTCTGCATCATTAGTGCACTTTCACGTTATGCAGTGCGTTGCTCTATATGTATCTGCGCAGCGTCGTCGCTCTGCGCCGACGCGCTCTCCACCAACTCTGATCACTCACATTTCTCGAACTCGAAGACTGTACTTTACCAATCTCTCCGTATACGATCAGAGTCGTACATACAACAACGCATCTCCTGAACTTGCGCGACAATTGCTGCACCGATGCGCCGCAAACACTCGCAGACATCTTGCAACGGGGAACGGAAAGGCCTGCGAAGGCTGTCAACATGAAGACTAACGGCATCAAGCAACGACTGGCGAAGAACGAGCCTTGCTTTATCACGACGCTCCACCTGGCCGATCCGACGGTCTATGAACTTGCGAGCTCGATCGGCATCGAGGGAATCTGGCTCGACATGGAGCATCGTGCCTTCAACTTGGAGACGGTGCAGAAGCTGATGACGGCTGCCCGCGCCGGTGGGACGAGCGATGTGATCGTGCGGACCTCGCGTCACGAATTGCAGTTGATCACGCGCGTGCTGGAGTGTGGTGCTCAGGGCGTCATTTATCCGCGCTGCAGTGATGCGGAAGAAGCCCGCGAAGTCGTCCGCGCGGCAAAGTTTGCTCCCCTCGGCGTGCGCGGGTGCGATGGCTGGGGACGCGATGCGCCGTTCGGCCAAATGCCGCTCGAACAGTACGTGCGCGCCGCCAACGCCGAGACGCTGATCGTCATTCAAATCGAAACGCCCGAGGCTCTGGAAAACGCTGCGGCGATTGCTCAGGTCGAGGGCGTCGATGTGCTGATGTTCGGCATGGGCGATTTCAGTGTTCTCTCCGGTGTCCCCGGCCAGGTTCGCCACCCGACTGTGCTCGACGCCAGCCGTCGCGTTTGCGACGCGGCACTCAAGGCCGGCAAACACTTCGGCCAGCCCGTCGGCAGCATGGAAGCAGCAGAAGAGCTGATCGCGATGGGCGGGCGAATGCTGTTCCATAATGCCGACGTGTTGATGATCGACCGCGGGCTGCGAAACATGCAGGAGCAAATCGCGCGGCTGCGAAGCAAGCTCGGTTATTAGCACAGTGCCGATATCCATCGATGCCCTCTCGCTCAACTCAGCCCTAATAGCGCTAGCGCATCTCGCTCGATGACGCCTTCGATCGCGTCCGCGTTCAACCGCGGCAGTGCGGTACCCTGTACAATGTCATTCAATCCGCGCAGGCCGCGGATCGTGTCATTCACCGTCGTGAACGGGAAGTCCGTGCCGAAGAAGATCTTCTCCCACACGCCATATTCCTGTACGAGCATCAGGCTGTGATACAGCTGGAATGGTCGGTAGAAGAGCGCACTCACGTCCGCGTAAACATTCGGATGCTTGCGAATCGTGACGACGCACTCGCCCTCGTACGGATGGCCGAGATGCGCCAGAATCAGCCGCAGTTGCGGATACCGAATTGCCACGTCGTCCAGATGGCGCGGCAGCGTGCAATCCAAAGGGGCCGAACTGATGAACGTGGTGCCCGTGTGCAGAAGCACCGGTAAATCGTGCTGCACGGCGTATTCCCAAAGCGGGTCGATGTGCCGGTCGTCGGGACGAAAACCGGCGTACATCGGCAACAGCTTGATGCCGCGCATCCGCAGCACTTCGCGGCCATAACGCATTTCATCCTGCCAGCCGGCTTGCGTGGGATCGAGGCTCATGAAGCCGATAAACGTTTGCGGATCGCGGGCGACATACTCTGCCACGTAGTCGTCGGGGATCCACACGCCACTCAAATGCGCCTTGCCGCCGAACACGAGTGCCCGGACCCCGGCCGGCGCGCTACTAATGTATTGGTCGTAGCGCACCCGTAAATCGACCTCAACACCCGCGCGTGCACGCTTCACTTCGGCGCGATACTGCTCACTGAAGTGATCGGGATATGCCCAGGCATGGCAATGCACGTCGACGACCATAACCGCTACTTTCCTGATGTGCTGCAGTGTGCCACTTGTTGGATGATTGCTTGATGCACTGCACCGGCGATGACATCAGTCGCTGCCGCATTCGGATGAACACCGTCGGGAAACATGGAGGATTTGTCGGCCACCGCCGCGTTCACATCGATCACGGCGGCTTGGCAGCGACGCGCGACATCCTTTATCTGTAGCAGGATCTCGCGGCTCAACAAAGCGTCGGTGTCATACTCCTTGCCGCGGTCGCGGAACAACGGCGGCGGCAAGCAAACGAAGATCCGGGCGTCTGCACGTAGCTTGCGGAATGAGTCGATGAGCGCGACATAGTCGCCTGCAAATTCCCGGCCGTGCTCAGGCCAGGTCTGAAGATTCGTGTCGTTTGTGCCCAATTGAATAATGACCGCGTCTGGGCGAAATGCGAGAGCATCGCGATAAGCGTCCTGGGTCCAATATGGCCGCGTGCCTTGCTTGAGCAGCGTCGCGCCGTTCACGCCGAAATTGCGCACGTCGTATTCCTTGCCCAGAAGTCTGGCGAGCTTTGACGGATAGCTGTCGCGCTCGCGGTCAGTAAAGCCGAAACCGTAGGTGATGCTGTCGCCGATGCAGGCCACGCGAATTCGCGCCGGCTCAGCCGCCTTACCAGTCGACGTCATGCCCGGCTGGATCACCAGGCCGACAGCAACAAAGATCATCATCGTGGTTCTCATGGCACGTCAGTCGATTGTTACCGGAGCGCAGCAACCGCCTCGTCGAACGCCGCAATCGTTTGATCGATGTCCGCCTCGCAATGGGCAAAGCTCACGCTGCCCTGCTTGGTCGGAGTGGGAAAGTAGTAAGAGCCGCGTTCGATGAGCCCGCGCCGGAGCTGGGCATCGAGTGGAAAGTCATGCCCGGTCACCAATTCCCACCAATTTTTGGGAGGCGACGGCATGAAATAGTACGAGTGCGCGCTCGCCTGCCGCACGACAACCGCCCTCCGGCCGTGCCTGGCAAACGCCCCTTCAATGCCGGCCACCAGCCGGGCAGTCAATCGATCGAGCGCTTCGTACACTCGCTGCTTCGGATCGGCAAGTTTCCTTAAGCAAGCGATCGACGCAGCGACGGGAACGGGGTGGGCATTATACGTACCTGCCATCAGCACCCGCTTCGAGAGATCGTCCGAAATCGTCAGATTGAGCAGCTCGGCCTTGCCGGCCAGCGCCGCGATCGGAAATCCATTGGCGATCGCTTTGCCAAAAGTCGACAAATCGGGTGTCACGCCGCAAATCGACTGATGGCCGCCGAGCGCCGCCCGAAAACCAGTCTTCACCTCGTCAAAGATCAATACGAATCGGTGCTGATCGGCGAGCTGCCGCAGACCCGTCAAATATCCTTCGCGTGGTTTGACGACGCCAATATTTTGCAACACCGGCTCGGTAATCATCGCCGCAATCTTGTGCTTCCGCGCGACGGCATCCACTGCTTCCAAATCGTTGAATTCGACAGCATGCAGCAGGGCCGCTTCGGCCGCGGGAATTCCGGCCGTGATCGGCCGCAGTGGATATTCGCCTCCCACCGCCGGCTTGCCGCCCAGCTGCGCGGCGCTTTCCATCAAGTTCGCCGTCACCACATTCTGGTTCCCGTTGTAGCTGCCCTGAACCAGAATCACATGTTCGCGTCCCGTCGCGGCGCGCGCCACGCGGATCGCCTGGGCCGTGGCCTCCGATCCGGAATTGAGAAATTGCACGCGTTCGGCCGTGGGAACGCATTGCAGAAATAGTTCCGCCAGTTCGCCTTCTTGCTCCGTCGGACCGCTGCCGAAATTGCTCAGTCCACGGGCAAAGGTTTCCTCCACTGCGGCGTTCAGATCTGGGTCGTTGTGCCCGAGAATGTACGGCGCGAAGCCGGCGTGGTAGTCGATGTATTTCTTGCCGTCGACGTCCCAGAGATATGCACCTTCGCCGCGCGCAAACGCGATCGGCGGATCGGTGCGGCGATTGACCGACGCCATGCCGCCCGGGATGAAGCGGCTGTTGTGCACGAGCAGGGCCTGCGCTTTGGTCGTCGTGGCCGTGTGCTTCACCGTGGCTGCAACACTCATCGAACTTTCCCTCGGGCATCGATCGACAATCGCTCCGCACCGCTCGGCGTTAGCCACCAGGCGAAGTCGGTAAGATTAATCGTCGGACATACATGGTTCGGGATCACGGTGATGCGCTCGCCGACGCGCGGCCGCCGCTCGCACTGCGAAACGTCGATTTGCCCGTGTTCCTCGCTCAAATGGCAAATCCGTGCTGCGGGATACTCGACGACGTAACCGTGGCCGCTGTCGGGCGCCGAAATGCAGCGGTCCGCCGCCAGCGTTTTCGCGCCGGCGTCCATCACCACCTGGCCGGGTACCGCCGTGCTGACGATCGTCGCCAGGATCCGCACCGCACAGTCGGACAGCTCGCAGTAGCCGCCGCGCATCGTATTCATGTCGTTGAACACATAAGTTCCGGGGCGAATCTCCGTGATCGACGGCGTCAGGTGAGTTTGAAATGCGGTCGGCGTGGACCCGCCGGAGACGATCGGTGCCGCGAGCCCTTCTGCCTTCCATCGGGAAATATGCGATTGCAAGACGGCGTCAACTGCCTGCATCTCCGCCGCCTGCTCGCCCGGTCCCGACCAGATGTGGCCGGGATAGCAGAACAGGCCGTCCAGTTCCAGCTTCGGACTGTCCGCAATCCGTGCTGCCAGCCGCACACTTTCTTCCGGAGTTTGCATTCCCGTGCGATGCAAGCCGACGTCCACGTCGACCAGTACACGCGCCGGCCACTGGCTGTCCACGAGCGCCGCCTCGAGCCGCACGGCCGCTTCCAGCGAATCGAGCGCAACGATCATGTCGCCCTCCGCCACTCCGTCGCGAATGGCCTTGAGGCTGGCGCTGGTGACCGAAGGGTAGGCAATCAAGGTTTCGGCATGCAGGGCCGCCATCACGCTGGCTTCGCCGGGCTTGGCCACCGTCAAACCGACCCCGCCCGCGTCCAACTGCATTCGTGCGATCCGTTGCGACTTGTGCGTCTTGGTGTGCGGCCGCAGGGCCAGTCCATGTGCTCGGCAATACTCGGCCATGCGTTCGACATTTCGTACCACAGCGGCTGCATCGATCAACGAGCATGGAGTGTCCAGCTCTGACCACAGATCCGGGCGTGCGAACGCGGAGTCACTCTGATCGTTAGATTTACCAACTGTCATGATTGATATGTTGCCACGAACCGATTACAACGCATGGAGCATTTGACTGCATAACTTCATACGCGCCTTATTCGCAGCCTCTCGCCATGCACCTGATCGTCGATAGCCACCTGGACCTGGCCTGGAACGCCTTGCTGATGAACCGCGATTTGACGCTGCCCCTGGCGGAGCTCAACGCGCGGGAAGCGTCGAGCACCGATGCCGCTGGCCGCGGCCGGGCCACGACGGTGTTGCCGGAAATGCGCCGCGGCGGGGTTTGCTTGTGCCTGGGAACGCTGGTTGCCGGCGCGTCGTCGCTGGGCGGTGCCGCACGATTCACGTTCAGCACGGTCGAGATCGCCAATTCGATCGCCGTGGGGCAGTGGAACTACTATCAACGTCTCGCGGCGGCGGGACAGGTGCGGCTGATTTCGACCGCCAAGGAGCTCACCAAACACGTCGGCGAGTGGAAAGCGGCTACCGACGAGCAGCGGGCCGTGTTGCCAGTGGGAATTATCGTCGCGTTTGAAGGGTGCGACTCGATCACGGTACCGGACGAAGCGGCAGTGTGGTTCGATCGCGGCGTGCGCTGTGCGAGTCTGGTCCACTATGGCCATGGTCGTTACGCGGGTGGCACGGGCACCGAGGCCCCCCTCACCGCTTTGGGCAAGGACCTGCTCGCCGAATTCCAACGCTTGGGTGTGATCCTCGACGTCACGCATCTGAGCGACCGGGCGCTTATCGATGTCCTGGCCGCTTACGACGGTCCCCTCTTCGCCAGTCACCAGAATTGCCGAGCCCTCGTGCCGCGTGGGCGGCAGTTCACCGACGAACAATTGCGGGCCGTGATCGACCGCAGCGGCGTGCTTGGTGTGGCCTGCGACAACTGGATGCTGCTCGCCGAGTGGCCCGCGCAGAGCGCAGGCGGAGCGAGGCCGCCGCGCGACGCGGTTCCGATCTCGAAACTGGCGGACCACATCGACCATATCTGTCAGGTCGCCGGGAACAGTCGTCATGCCGCCATCGGCAGCGATCTCGACGGCGGATTCGGCACTGAACAGGCCCCCCACGGCCTCGACTCGATTGCCGACCTGCAGAAGCTCGATGCAATCCTCACCGACCGCGGCTACTCGTCCGACGACGTCGCATCGATCCTGGGCGGCAATTGGATTCGCTTCTTTCAAGAACATTTACCTTGAGTTGGAGTCGGGCAATGTAACTTCGTGCGGGCAGACACGTCACTCGCTGTTGCCGGGCGTGATCTCGATCTGTGCCAAATAGATGCTCGTCCGCTCCTCGTGGCTCGAGTAGTAGCTCATCCACAATCGGCCGTCGTGCCACGCGAGGCCCGGATAGCTGCAGTCGCCGCCCGAAGGCAAATCGAGAATCGGTTTGACCTCGCCCCTGTCGACATCCAGATACATCAGTGAGGTCCGCGTCTTGCCGTCCATCAAACGTCCGGCCGCGATCCAATCGCCGGACGGCAGCTGCAGCAAATTCGGTCCGCCGATGTAACGGTCCAAACACTTCCAGGTCCATTCTTTGTAAGGCGACCGGGCCGAGCCCAGGAACGCTGGATTCGGCTTGCCGTCGGTCCGTTGCAGGCAATAGGCGGTGCCGTCCTGGGCGAAACGAATTCGTGCTTCCGTTGGAAAGTCGTTATCGGTGAAGAACTCGTCGACGT
The DNA here is from genome assembly GCA_050248495.1 of Pirellulales bacterium. Classification (GTDB taxonomy): domain Bacteria; phylum Planctomycetota; class Planctomycetia; order Pirellulales; family Lacipirellulaceae; genus DASYDU01. The sequence continues at coordinate 107,018 of JBFWSG010000002.1, forward strand.
AGGTCGTGAACTTGCGGCCGTCGGTGCTCGTCAGCAGCGAATTGAAGCCGCGGCGTTCGGGCGCCCCGTAGCTCACGCCCCATGCGGTCCCATCGTGCCAGGTGACTCCCCACATCCAGCGGCCAACCGGCAGGATCAAATCAGGCTTCGTCCAAGTGGTTCCATCCGCCGAGTAGCTGGCAAACGTCCCCGTTTTGCGGCCGGTGCCTTCGGCCAGCTGTGCGCCGCCCACCGCCATCAGCCGGCCGTCCGGCATCACCGAAAGATTGGCGTCGCGCAAGTCGTAGACGGAATCTTCCAAGGTCGCGGCTGATTCCCAACGCGCGCCGTCTTGCGAAGTGATGATCCGCAGCTGACCGTGGGTGCCGGCGTGAGTATTGCCTTCGCGAAATGCGCAATACCAGCGGTCGCGCCAGCGATTGAGGTCGGTAAAGGCGTTGTGACGCGCTTTGTCCCAAATCTTTTCGACATTGATCAATTTTGCTGCCACCGGGGCGTGCGAATCAGCAGCGGCTGCGATCCCCGCGCTGGTCCACGCGAGGAGCATCGCCACGACCGGAAGCAGTGAGTCACGCGATACGTATTTCATCATGTGAGTTCTGATCTTGCTTGTCTCAGGTTATTCTCGATTGATTTCATGGCGGCCCTAGCTCTCGAAAGCATTCTTCACGGCGACCGCAGGTGCCCCCAGCAGCGCCGCAGCGATCATGGCGGCGAGCAGTCCGCCAGCGAGAGCACCCGGCGTAATCCACAAGAAGCCCAGTCCGTGATACGCGGGGAAGAAGGAGATCGTTACGGCCACGGCGGTCGAAGCGATTGCGGCAATCCAAGCCACCAGCGCCGTCGCGCGCGGCACGAAAAACGCGACACAGAAAACAACGAACAGCGGCGCAGTCATCAGATTCGCTACGCGGACCGTCAGCTCGTAGAGATTAGCGTCGATCAGCCGCACGGCCATCGACAGCAACACCACGAGGGCGCCCACTACACCCGATGTGACGCGGGCCGCCAGCAACCGACCGCGCGACGACAACGCAAATCCCCACGCCCCTTCGATGAAATCCGCGACAATGACAGCTGCCGACGAATTGATGCCTGAGGAAAGGCTCGACATCGCGGCGGCCATCAGCCCCGCGATCACGAGGCCCGTCACACCCATCGGCAATCCGTCAACAATGAATCTCGGGAAAAGGCGATCCGGGGTTGCGTCGATACTTTCGCCCGGACCGAGCCAATCCGGGTGGGTCGAAAACCAGGCCAACAGCGCGAGCCCGATCATCGCCATCAAGACAAACGCACAGGCCTCCACCGTCCAGGCAAACCCCAGGGCCCGACGGGCCGATTTCGCGTCGCGCGTGGCAAGATAGCGCTGAATTGCCATTTGATCGGAACCCGCCATCGCAACATACCACGTCACCATCGAGAGCATGAAGCCCAACACGCTCCGATCCGACGCGTGAAACCACACACGGGGCGCACTCCAATGTTTGGGCCAAGTGTCGGGCCACCACGCGCCCGCCCCGCCCAGCCAGTAACTGATCAACACCAGAGTTGCCACCGCGGCCGATAGCAACACGATCGCCTGTATGACGTCGGTCGTGACGACAGCGCGCAATCCTCCCAGCGCCGAATAAACCACCGTGATGCCCCCGAGCAGCAGGCAAATCCAGGCAGAAGCGGACGCCGGCAAATGTAGGATCGGGATCAGAATCTTCTCCGCCGTGGCGTACATGATCACCGACATCCAGAGCAGGCGCAGCACGAGAAAAATCGTCGAAGCCAAATAGCGAACGCTTGGCCCCAGGCGAGTCTCCAGAATTTCGTACGCGCTGGTGACCGGCTGCCGCATGATCAATGGAATCAGCAGCCAACCGACAATCACGAATGAGATCGGGTACGCGAGGACCTGGCAGAGAATGGCAGGTCCGTGGGAGATAATTTCGCCGGGCCAGGCGAGAAAGGAAATGGTGCTCAGGATCGTCGCGAACAGTGACAGACCGATCGACCACGACGGCATCCTGCGCCCGCCGAGCAAAAAGTCGTCGGAATCCGACGTACGAAAGGCGTAGTAGATGCCGATGCCGAGCATTCCCGCCAGATAGACTACGATGATCGCGAAATCGAGCGTGGTAATTTCAGACTTCATCGTACGGACTAAAGCCAAGACTGCCGGCGTGGATCAATCACGGTTGGACGTTAACGCGGCGCGATATCGAAGCGGGCCGGCGCGCCGCCGCCGGCATTCGACACTTCGAATCCCAGTTCTGACTTCACGTTATACTTCGCAGGCAACATTTCGCGCTCTCCCTCGCGCTTGGAAATCGAAACGCGATACATCCCAGGCGCCATCCCCGGCAGTCCACCGCCGGTCGGCAAGACGGCGCCGGAACCGTCGCTCCCCGTCATCGCGCGGCCCGCCTTGGCATAGGCGGCAAACATCGGCTCGGGCGTGAAGTCGACCGTCAATCCGCTGACCGGTTTTCCGTTGGCCGTTACAAAGCACGTCAAACTTTGCATCCCGATCTTTCCCACCGCGTACCCAGCGATGTGCTCTTCGAATTCGGCCTGGTCGACTTTGCCGTCCTTATTCTTGTCCATGGCGCCGAACGCCGCGCGGACGCCCGGCCAATCCTTGAGCTCATCTGCAGACAAAGTTCCATCGCGATTGGCGTCCTTCTGGCCGAATGCCTCGTCCGCCATTCCCTGCGGATCGAAGGCGGGGACCGCCACTCGACGGGGTTGATAGCCGCAACCCGAGAGCCCTAGAAAGAGTATCCCCCAGACACCCCACGTCCCGCGAACCCTCAAACAGCCTGTCCGTTCGCCTCCGATGTGAATTGCCGTCCCCATCGTCAAATCCCCATTTCCCGGCCGAAAAATCTCTGGGAGAAAGCGTTGACAAGCCTGTCGACGCCAGTATCATACAACCTGTACGTACAGATTGTCCATGCCCGGCGGAAAGGTTTTTTCGGTCTCTTGAGGGAGATGAGATGACCAGTTCATGCGAACGTCGTCGCTCGGTGCGAACAGGTTTCACGTTAGTCGAATTGCTGGTGGTGATCGCCATCATCGGCATCTTGGTCGCACTTTTGCTGCCGGCTGTCCAGGCGGCGCGCGAAGCGGCGCGGCGGGGCGCCTGCGTCAACAACCTGCGGAACATCGGCCTGGCGCTTCACGAACATCACGACGCACACGGATTCTTTCCCAGCAATGGCTGGGGCACCGGCTGGACGGCCGATCCGGACCAAGGCACGGGCAAGGATCAGCCTGGCAGTTGGATGTTCTCCGTCTTGCCGTTCATCGAAGAACAAGCCGTCCACGATATCGGCAGCGGTCAGCCCGGTTGGCCCATCCCGGCCAAGAAGAAGATTCTCCTGGCGAGCATCATCAAGACCCCGATCGCTTTGTTCTATTGTCCGAGTCGGAGACCGGCCGCGGCCTATCCCGTGAAGTTCTGGGTAGGCAAGAATTGGACGCACGACGGCAGTCCGCTCGCGCGCAACGACTATGCCGCCTGCAGCGGTTCGGGCAGCACGATTGCCGGACTGGTGGGCGTCGTCTACGCGCCCAACACTTACACGGAAGCCGATAGTTGGGCTGCCTGGCCCAGTAAGGACAACTACAACGGCCTCGTGTTCATTCGCAGCGAAGTTCCCCTGCGTCAAGTCACCGACGGCACCTCGAACACCTACATGGTCGGTGAAAAGTCCGTCAATGTCGATGCCTACGAAACGAACGATGGTGTGGACGTCATCGACCATGGCGACGACCAGGGGTGGCTCGTAGGGCACAATGGCGACACGGTGCGTTCCTCCGGCTATCCGCCGCTGCAAGACACTCAAGGTGTTAATCCCTATGAATTCTGGGGCAGTCCCCATCCCGGCGGCCTGAACATGATGTTCGTCGACGGCAGCGTCCGCACAATTTCGTATGACATCGACTTGGCAATCCACAAGGCGATGGGCTCACGAGCCGGCGGCGAGATCGTTTCGGACAACTAGTGTGCTTTGAGCGCCGCAATTTTGCCGTGGTCCCGGTGGGCAACAGTCGTGCCGCAATGCTTAACACGCCGACCGGCAGATTGATCTATTCGCTCTTGCTCACCTTCGCTGCGCTCGATGCAGCAGCACACGAAAATGCGCCGCCGATTCCGATCGGAAATTCACGCGAGCTGTTCCTCGACGACTACCTCGTCGACCGTCTGCAGAACACGACGCTGGAACTGCAACAGCCGCGCGAGCGCGAAATCGTGATCACTCATGGCGAGCCCTGGGAAGGCTGCGCGTCGACCTATCACACGGTGTTCCGCGACGGCGATCTCTTCCGCATGTACTATCGCGGCGCCCACCACGATGAGGTCCACAACAAGCCGACTCACGAGGAGGTATTTTGCTACGCCGAGAGCCGCGATGGCATCCACTGGACGAAGCCGAACCTCGGTCTGGTCGAATTCCAGGGTTCCACGGCGAACAACATCATTCTCAAAGGCTCCGCGTCGCACAATCTGGCCCCGTTCATCGACGAGAATCCGAACTGCCGGCCGGCGGAAAAGTACAAAGCCGTGGGGGGCGTGAAAGGGGGTCTCGTCACATTCAAGTCGGCCGATGCCGTGCACTGGGAATGCCTTTCGGAAAAGCCCGTGATCACCAAGGGCTACTTCGATTCGCTCAACACGGCGTTTTGGGACACTCGGCGCGGCGAGTACCTGGAGTTCCATCGCGAATATCGCGACTCGATCCGCGACATCATGACCTGCACGTCGAATAACTTCCTCGATTGGTCGGAACCCGAGTGGCTCGAATACACCGATGCGCCCCATCAACACCTCTATACGAATGCCATCATTCCTTACCACCGCGCACCGCAAATCCTGATCGGCTTGCCGATGCGATACGTCCCGGGCCGTAACCCGGAACGGCACTCGCAGGACGGCGTATCTGACGCCGGCTTCATGAGCAGCCGCGACGGCAAGAATTTTCGCCGCTGGAACGAAGCGTTTGTACGTCCCGGCCTGCAAGCCGATCGCTGGGTCAATCGCAACAATCTGCCGGCCCGCGGCATCGTCGAAACGGAGCCGGATGTCCACGGTGCCCCGCGCGAGCTGTCGTTCTACGCCACCGAGGGCTACTACCGCGGCCCCGCCACGCGATTGCGTCGTTACACGCTGCGGCTCGATGGATTCGTCTCCGTCAGCGCCCCATCCGACGGCGGCGAGCTGATCACCAAGCCGCTCGTCTTCGCCGCGTCGGGCGGCTCGACGAAACTCTGGATCAATTTTGCCACTTCGGCCGTCGGCTGGCTGAAGTGCGAGTTGCAGGATCCATCGGGCAGGCCGATCCAGGGGTATTCGCTCGACGAGTGCGACGAAATCTACGGCGACAGCGTCGACCGCACCGTCACTTGGAGCGCGGGCGACAACGTCTCCTCGCTCGCAGGACAGCCGGTGCGACTCCGATTTGTAATGCAGGACGCCGACTTGTACGCCCTTGAGTTTCGCTCCACAAACGCCAAATAACAGAAAACAGCCTTCGAACAACTCACGATGCGTTTCTTGATACAGTCTTCCTCGGCCGGCGATGCAGCCGCAAACGACCAGAATGTCCGCAACACGGTATCGTCGATTCTCGACGACGTCGCCCGCCGCGGCGACGAAGCGGTCCGAGAGTATTCGGCGCGCTTCGACAACTGGAGCCCCGCGAATTTCCGCCTTTCCGCGGCAGAGATCGACGCCTGTTACGATCGCGTGCCGGAGCAGGTGCAAAGCGACATCCGCTTCGCGCAGCAGCAGATTCGCAACTTTGCCGCCGCGCAGCGCGATTCGATGCGCGACGTCGAAGTCGAAACGCTGCCCGGCGTCGTCCTCGGGCACCGCCACATCCCGGTGGCGAGCGTCGGCTGCTATGTGCCGGGCGGTCGCTATCCGATGGTCGCCTCTGCCCACATGAGCGTGGTCACCGCCAAGGTCGCCGGCGTCCGCCGCGTGGCCGCCACCGCGCCTCCCTCCGGCGGCCAGCCCCATCCGGCGATTGTCGTGGCGATGGACCTGGCCGGCGCCGATGAAATCTATTGCCTCGGCGGCGTGCAGGCTGTGGCCGCCCTGGCGCTCGGCACCACCTCAATTGCGGCGATCGACATGCTCGTGGGCCCCGGCAATGCCTACGTCGCGGAAGCCAAACGGCAACTGTTCGGCCGCGTTGGCATCGATCTCTTCGCCGGTCCGACCGAAACACTGATCATCGCCGACGACTCGGTCGACGCCGAGCTCTGTGCGACCGACCTGTTGGGCCAGGCCGAACATGGTCCTACTTCGCCCGCGGTGCTGCTCACCAACTCCGAACTGCTCGCCCGCCGCACGATCGCCGAAGTCGAACGCCAATTGTCCGTGCTGCCGACGGCCGACGTCGCCGCCGTTGCCTGGCGCAATCATGGCCAAGTGATCGTTTGCGAATCGTACGAGGAAATGGTCCGCGTCGCCGACGACCTCGCCTCGGAGCACGTGCAGGTGATGACCGAAGATCCGGACTACTTTCTCAATCACCTCACGAATTTTGGCGCACTCTTCTTGGGGCCGGAAACGAACGTGGCGTATGGCGACAAGGTGATCGGCACCAACCACACGCTCCCGACCCGCAAGGCCGCTCGCTACACGGGCGGCCTGTGGGTCGGTAAGTTCCTCAAAACTTGCACATACCAGCGCGTGTCGCCCGCCGCGACGGCACACATCGGAGAATACTGTTCGCGGCTTTGCGAATTGGAAGGCTTTATGGGACACAAGGAACAGGCCGACATCCGTGTGCGGCGGTACGGGTCCGTGGTTCCTTGTGCCGCGACTCGTTAATTCGGTGCTCCATGAAATTCCTCTGCTGCTTTGAACTGGATAGCGGCGTCCGCAATAACAGCTCTGTCTCAGCACGTCTTACATCAATACTTGGACCACTTGCCAATAACGTCGTAAGGACATCTTTATGGGTCAGCGCGACACGAAACTTGAGGAACTCGGTTACCCGCTGGAACGCACCAGTCCCGAAGGATCGCTCGTCGACGGCGTGGCGATCGAAGGGGCGACGATCTACGCCTCCGGCCAGGTGCCCTTCAACGGCAAGGAACTGACTTGTCGCGGCAAAGTTCCGTCGCAAGTTTCCGTCGCCGAGGCGACCGCCGCGGCTGCCCTCTGCGCGGCGAACGTGCTGCGGACTGTGCGCAAGTCGGTCGGCTCGCTCGACAATGTAGCCCGCGTGATCCGCATCACGGGCTACGTCAATTCGGATCTGGACTTCAGCGACCAACACCTGGTGATCAACGGCGCGTCGCAACTCGTCCGCGACGTCTTTGGCGACGCCGGCCGCCACGCCCGCACCGCGCTGGGCCTCGCGCAGCTCCCGCTGGGGGCCGCCGTTGAGGTGGAGATGATCCTGGCGCGGCATGCCTCGCCCCAATAGGTTTGCAGCTTCTCCCGTCGGTCTCGCCTAATTCAGAATCAATCACCGCCACCTGAATCAACCGCTAAGTATTTTAGTGTAGAATTACTTAGAAGGTTGACAGGCGGCCGATGCATACTCCTCTCAGCGTTTCCAAATGCGCGGATGGGGGCACGACGCGGATCGAGTTGGCCGGGACGCTCGACAGCTCGTTGCCGACACACCTGCGAGACGAAGTGCTCGCGTTGGTGAAGCCGGACTACCGGCTCGTGCTCGACTTGTCGCGGCTCAGTGCGATCTCCGGCCAGGGACTGCGGATGTTGCTGCTCTTGTGCCGGCAGGTGCGGGCCGCGGAGGGCTCGCTGATTGCTCAAGGCGCGTCGGCTGAGCTGCGCGACCTGGCTGAGTGCGCCGGTTTCGGCGATCTGTTTCGCGACGCGGTAGCACATTCCCCAGGCCCACTAGTTCAATTGCCCCGTCGTCGGCAGATCGACGCGTACCCCACGCACACGATCGGCGGCTATGCGGTCCGCGTCGGTCGGCCGTATCCACTCGGCGCGACCCCGCTCGAAGGCGGCACGAACTTCGCCATCTACTCGCGACACGCGACCGCCGTGAGCCTCGTGCTATTCAATGCGCACAGCACTGAACCTACCGCCGAACTGCCGATACCGCACCAGTTCCGCACGGGCGACGTGTTTGCGATGATCGTCTTTGGACTCGACGAAGACCACGTCGAATACGGATTCCGCGTCGAGGGGCCACAAGATCCACAACACAGGCATCGTTTCAACAGAGCAAGAGTGCTGCTCGATCCGCAGGCCCGCACCGTGAGTGGACACGAAGTTTGGGGCGCGCCGCGTGGTGCGTCGAAAACCGGCTTCTACCGCGCGCGGCTCGTGCCGCAGGACTTCGACTGGGATGACGATCGGCCGCTGGAGCTACCGCTCGCGGATCTGGTGATCTACGAGATGCACGTCCGCGGCTTCACGCAGAGCCCCAGTTCCGGCGTCGCGCATCCCGGAACGTTTGCAGGCCTGCGGGAGAAAATTCCGTACCTCAAGGATCTGGGCGTCAATTGCGTCGAGCTGCTGCCGATCTTCGAATTCGACGAAACGGACATGGCCCGCACGAATCCGCTCACCGGCGCGCCGCTCTGCAACTATTGGGGCTACAACACCGTCGCCTTCTATGCACCGAAGGCGGCGTACGCGGCGACCGGCCACGTTGGGCTGCAGGCCGACGAGCTGCGGGCAACCATCAAGGAGCTCCACCGCCACGGCATCGAGGTGATGCTCGACGTGGTGTTCAATCACACCGCGGAGGGCAACGAACAGGGCCCCACGATATCATTCCGCGGCATCGACAACCGCACGTATTACATTCTCACCCCCGACGGCCACTACTACAACTTCAGCGGCTGCGGCAACACGCTCAACTGCAATCATCCGGTCGTCCGTGATTTTGTCATGGAGTGCCTGAGGCATTGGGTGGCCGATTATCATGTCGACGGTTTCCGTTTCGATCTGGCGAGCATTCTCGGCCGCGACCAGAACGGGGCGCCGCTGAGCAATCCGCCGCTGCTCGAAGCGCTGGCCGGCGATCCGGTGCTGGGCCGCACCAAGCTGATTGCTGAAGCCTGGGACGCCGGCGGCATGTATCAAGTGGGCGGCTTTCCGGCCTATGGGCGCTGGTCGGAGTGGAACGGGCGGTTCCGCGACTGTGCCCGCAAGTTTCTCAAAGGCGAAATGGGTCAGGCCGCTGAGATGGCGACTCGGCTGGCGGGCTCGCCTGACCTGTACTACGACCGCGGCGCGAGCGCCTCGATCAACTTCATCACCTGCCACGACGGCTTCACGCTCGCGGACCTGGTTTCGCACAATGACAAGCATAACGACGCCAACGGCGAAGAAAACCGCGACGGGGCGAACGACAACTACTCGTGGAACTGCGGCACCGAGGGACCGACGGATGATCCGGCCATTGTGGCGCTTCGACAGCAACAGATGAAGAATGCACTGGCGATGTTGCTCTTGTCGCAGGGCGTGCCGATGCTGCTAATGGGCGACGAATGCGGTCGCACGCAACTCGGCAACAACAATGCCTACTGCCACGACAGTCCGTTGAACTGGCTCGACTGGACGCTGGTCGAGAAGTACAAGGAGCTGTTTCGCTTCTGCCGCTTAATGATTCGCTTTCGCCGAGACCAGCGAATACTGCGCTGTCCGCGATTCGACGGCCCTGATGCGCCGGAGCTGACCTGGCACGGCACCCGCGCTCACCGTGCCGATTGGTCGGGCACCAGCCGTGTGCTCGCCTGGCAGCGAACGCTAGTCGTCGAAGATCGCGTCGTCAGCGTTTATGCTGCGCTGAACATGTATTGGGAGCCATTGGAATTCGAGCTGCCTGATCCGCCTCGCGGCACCAGCTGGCACCTGGTCGCCAACACCGCGGCAAAATCGCCGGAAGACATTTGGGAGCCCGGCCACGAGCCGGCCCTGGCGGACCAGGCGCGCTGGAACGTGGCTGGTCGGTCGATCGTCGTGCTGCTGGCCAAAGCTGCAACATGAGCTCGGCAGCCTGGCGGCACGCGTGCTGAAAATGACAGTTGCGCCGAACGCTGTTTTGCTGACGAGTACAAGATGATTTACAACAGCCCGCTCGACTACTTGCCGTTGTGGATGATGTTTGTGGCGACCGTCGGCGTGGTGCTTGTTGCGGTCGAAATCGGGTATCAGCTCGGCAGATATCGCCGCACCCATGCGCCGGAGACCGACGCGCCGGTGGGAGCGATGGTCGGAGCGACCCTTGGTCTATTGGCATTTATCCTGGCGTTCACATTCGGACTGGCAGCGTCGCGGTTCGATGAACGCCGGCGCACCGTGTTGGATGAGGCGAACGCCATCGGCACGACCTACCTCCGCGCCGGTACGCTCGACGAACCAGAACGCACGGAGACTCGCCGCTTGCTCCGCGAGTACGTCGATCTGCGCCTCAGCGCGATCGAGCAAGGAAAAATCGAGCCGCTGCTCCCCGAATCGGCAAGATTACACAACCAGCTCTGGTCACAGGCCGAGGCGGCCGCCCGGAAGGACCGCTCCGACGTCACCGGCCTTTTCCTCGAGTCGCTCAATCAAACGATCGATTTGCATGCGACCCGGCTGATGGTCGGCCTGCGCAGCCGCATTCCGCTGACCATTTGGGGAGCGCTCTATTCTGTGGCACTGTTGACCATGGCCACGATGGGCTACCAGGAAGGCCTGTCTGGTACACGACGCTCGATCGCGTCGCTGGCAGTCGTGATCATTTTTTCGATCGTGATGTTGCTGATAGTGGACCTCGATCGTCCCCTGGAAGGACAATTGCGCACCAGCCAGCAACCACTCATCGACCTGCAGAAGTCGATGGCGGCAGATATTGCTGGCGCAGCAAAGTGAGTTTCCATCGACGCGATTCGTGTTCACGAATAGTACGCCGTACACGGGCAAATCTGAGCGCACCCTTCGCTGTACGGCAATGTGCAATTGCGGCGATTTCCGCCGCGCGCTGCATCAAATTTCGCTCATTCGACTGCCGAACGGCGAGCTATACTTTACGGCGGGCTCTGCCCCCGCGACGATTCGCGCGCGAAAATTGAGAGCTGCTCAACATGATTGGACGTCCGACTCAGGTACCGTGGAAATGCGATCACTGCGGTGCGAAGTACCTGGTCACGATCGCCGGTTTCCTGACCTCGACTCGGGAAACGCCGCCTTGTCAGAAATGCGGCCACCAGATGAACTGGACGTCGATGCGCCCTGCGGCAGAATTCGAGCCGCTGTTCGACCTCACCGAAGACACGGCGAAGGAACTGCCGCGACTGCTCTAAATCGTTGCGCGGCGGATCGATCGACGGCGCGAGTCTGCGGCTTCAAATCCCTGAACCGTCGCCGTAGTAGTCGGGATTGAACAGTTTGTCGAGCTCGTAGTCGTACTGGGCCTTGGCAGCGGCCATCTGGTAGAGATCCTGCATCGTCACCGTCGGCAGCAGGCGCTGGGCCGGAGTGATCGCCGTGGGAACGCTCGACGGAATGGTCGCCACGTTCATTTGCAGGCTCGGCGCCGGGGCGAATTGGAACTGCTCGCTGATTCGATTTTCAAACATTGCCAAGTTCTCGACTGGGGCTTTCGGCGACGCGCTCCATCAATGCTGAGCAAGTTGATCTACTTACAATTCTATCGGACGGCGGACGCTATCATTCGCCGATTAGCTGCGAAAACTGCGGTGTTTTCGCAACAAAAAAAGCTTTGGCGCCCTCCGCAAGGAACATTGAGCTACGTCCGCGCCATTCGTCCAGCCTACGCGACTTGGCATCAATCTCAATCTCGATTGAACTCTACGGTTGATTGCGGATCAGCACCTGTCCGTCGTTGCGACGAAGCAGCCGCTGATACAATCCCATTTTCATTTTCTCGGCTTTGACTTTCGAAGTCGCACCCTCCTGGTTGAACTCGATGTCCTCGGCGATGAATTCAACGTGACCATCTGCGAACACGAAGAAGGCGCCGTTGGGATGGTAGCTGTTGAAACCACGGCGACCGACTTCGATCTTCTTGTCGTTGATGGGCGAGTCCGAGATGCCAAACACCTGGCGGAGGCCGCTATCTTCAGTGTCGTTGAAGTCGCGCGTGCCGACCCACACTCCGGCCCAATACTCGGTGCTACGTTCGCCGGCGAGGATCGTGTTGCTCGAGCCGTCGGTGATCTGGGCTTCCGTGCATTTGCTCTCGGGCCAGAACACACCGAAGGAATCCTTCAAGTAATCGGTCTGCTTGTCCTTGAGCGTCATGAATTGTGTGCCGTGATTGGCGATGTAGTTCGACTTGGCGGCGGCCATGTCGCCGTATTTCGAACCGACGAAAGGCCGGTCCGTATTCAGCAGCTCGCTCGTATCCGACGGGCAGCGAAACATTGGCAAGGCAATCTGCGCGAGTTTCACGCCGTCGGGAGTTTTCAGCACGTCGTGCAACTGCGACTTGGGGAAGCCGAGAAAGTTGTAGAGCGCCTCTTGCTGCAAGTAGGGGAGGAGCTGCGGCGCCCAGCCGAAACCCGCTACCCCCGTTGGGTCTCCGTCTTGCTTCGACTGCAGTGTGCCCGAGGGATATCGTTTCATGTGCAGATGAAACTGGTCAATTGCCAGGCCAATCTGCTTCATGTTGTTCTGGCACTGCGTACGGCGGCCCGACTCTCGGGCTGCCTGGACCGCAGGCAACAGCAACCCCACCAGAATGCCGATAATCGAGATCGTCACCAGCAATTCGACCAGTGTGAACGCTCGAAAGCGGACCGTACGTTGTCGTTTGGTGGATTGCGATTTCATGAAACACCTCGATCTCGGGATCGTCGGCCCAAATACAAACGAACTATTGACCACGGTCATTTGATCGCGATCAGCGGAATCTCGGTGGGAGCACCCTTGACGCTGACTTTGACCGGTGACGTTGCGGCGCTGCCGTACTGTTTGGGAATGACGTTGGGGCCTGCGTAGTCACCAGCCTTGTCCTTGACTACCTTTCGCCAAGAAAGGGTCACCACGTAATCGCCTTCCGGGGCACCGTCGCCGGAGTCGTAGGCTGTGATCGCGAAGGAGCCGTCCTTTTGGACTCTGGCGCTTGGGGCGATTTCGGCTGCGACTTCAGTGTTCACGGGAAAGAGAACAACCTGCGCGCCGTCGGCCGGCTGCCCCTTGTAGGTGACTTTTCCTTTGACCGGGAAAACAGGAAGCCGCGGCGCCTCGGAACTGCAACCGGACACCAGCGCGACCACGATTAGCAAGCCGACGAATCGAAGCGGCTGCGAAGACTTCTGTCGACCGATTGCAAGGCGGAACCAGTTTTTGCCGGCCCCTGCGGATAGCTGTTGAGGATGACGAACGGACATCGTTGACAAATCCTTTTGGTTTGTAGCAGAAGTAAATTTGTGGAAAACAATGCCGGCAACCGCATGACTTGATGTCGTAGCGGTTGCCGGCCCCGTTGAATTTGCAAACAGACTACAGTACCTTGCCGCCTTCGACTGGCGGTTCGGTCCACTCGGCACGACTGATGACGCCGTCGCCATCCAAGTCTTCGCCGCCGGCGCCGCTGCGGCTGACCAGCGCAGCGAGGATGCCGATGTGAGTGGCTTCGTCGATGAACTTGACGGCGCCATCGCCGATCAGCGCGTTCAGACCGCCGGGGTGGAACGAGTAGGGCTGACTGCTGCCTTCCGTGCCCCAGGGCAACGGATAGCCGTTTGTGCCGGCATAAGACTCGCCGCCGTGGTCATAGCCGTTCGTCTTATTGATATAGATGCCAGCCAGGGAACCGCTCGAGGACAGGTTACCCGCTTTGTTCGACCCGCTGAGCAGGATGTCGCTCGCCGGGCGGGCCCAACCGCCGCCATTGAGGTGGTGCACGCTCAAGTCCGCGCTCACCTGACGTCCCAAGCGGTATAGATACGGCCGTCCACCCGATTCGAAAATGGCGATCGTCTGCGAGAGCCCGTCCGTGATGTCCCCGAACGTGAGCGCCGAGTTCTTCGGCAGCATGCCGTTGGTGAGCACATCCGGATCGGCAGGCGGCCGCGAAGCGTAATACAGACTTCCCTGAATCTTCAGATCTGCTGCCGGCTGCGCGGGCAAGCTGCCGATAGCTGCCACGGCGGGATAATATCCGACTCCCTGGAGCTCGGCCTGAGTCTTCAGATCGGGGCTCACGCCCAACGAAGCGCCATAGTCGCCTACAGCCACAATGCCCGGCCACGGTTTCGGGGCGCCGTCTTCTGGCTTATGGTCCAAGATGCCGCCGTGCTTCGGTGACGAAGGGCACTCGTAAACGGGAATCCGCTTGTTGGCGACATTCACATTCTTGATGTCACTCCAAGTGATGTTCACGTCGTACTGATCCCACAAGTCCTGGCGATCGATGTACGGCAAGAGCAGCACAAACGCTCCGGCCCGAACCGTATTGGTTTGAAACGGCCGCACGCTGCTGGGAAGCTTCCCCTTCTGGTCGTGGAATTCATGCAGCGCAATACCTTGCTGCTTCAAATTGTTCGTGCACTGCGAACGGCGAGCCGACTCGCGAGCCGCTTGCACCGCCGGCAGCAACAGCGCCACCAAGACGCCGATGATGGCGATCACCACCAGCAGCTCCACCAGAGTGAAGCCGCGCCGCGGCGCCGGCCTCAGATTGTTAAGCGAAACTTTCATACCTTCCCTCCAAAATGTGAAAACAGAACTGACTTTCGAGTGAAAACGAACTAAATCGCGGCAGGCGCCGCGTGACCTTTCTTGCGCAAGATTTCCTCCAGGGATTCATCCAACACCGGTAGATGTTCGAAGCCGCTGGCCGGCTTCGCGGGCTGTTCCTCGGTCCCGCCGTGATCGCTCTGCGGTGCTGGATGACTGGCGATCACAGAAGAAGCAAAATTTGAAGAAGCAATGTTTGAAGACGGCTCGGCGATCGTGAGCTCGTCTTCGACACGCAGCACGCCGGCCACGTGCTGGGCCACGGCCAGGACCAATTGCCGATCGTGAAACGTCGGCAAGATACCTTCGAGTCGGACCACGCCGTTCTGGGCCTTGAGCTGTACCGCGCGCCAAGCGGCGCGTTGCCGGGCCGCCAGCGCGATCCCCAACCGCAACAAAAGGTCGGCATCGGCGGCAGTGTGAATGGGGGTGCCATAGTGGGCGATATAACTGGACATAATTGGTCTCCGAAATTCTTGATGCGAGAGAGATGTTGAAGTTGTAGCGTACGGTCGTCGACTAAAAAGCAGTCGACTAACAACACATGCAACAACAACACCGCGCGGAGACCTTGCCAGCGGCCGTGCTCGCCAATGCGTCCGGGCGCTTCCCGCGCTCCGTCCGCTGCCGATCAAGTTGTAAGAAGGGAGCAACCATGATGTGTCAAATCCTGTTTGGACTCGCACCTCCGGTTGTTCCGGTCGGCACACGAGAGAAAAAAGTGCTTTCGAGTTTCTGGAAACGCTGATCGTCGCTAATTCGCACTAAATCCGATCAGCGACAATTGGCGGTAATTAGTGTTCTTATACTTCCTGTCGGATTTACTATGGAGTGACCAAATCGTGTTGTGTGTGGTTCGCGTTTTTTATGTTTGTTGTCTTCTAACATTCACTGCCCACGATGAACCGAGCGCGGCGATTGCAGGCGCCGCTTCTCCGTGCGATCGATTTGAATGATCACGCCATCCTGCACGATGATCGTCACCGATCCGTAGCGCAGGTTCTTGAGCGATGCGCGAATTTCGTCCAGCGCGCCTTCGCCGCCCGCCTCGCGGTCCGTCGCTACCGGAAAGTGATGCTGGGGGGTTGTGTCGGACACGTAAGTTCCTCCGCTTGCCATGGGTCGGCTCCTTCTGTTGGGCAAGCCTGCCTAAATCTCGTATTCCGGCTCGGGGACAAACACGCGGGCATTTTTCGGGTAAATGTAAACGCGGTCGCCATTCCGCAGCCGCAACCGTTCGTAGGCGTCCAGGCTCAAATCGACGAACACGCGGTTGCCGTCGAGCGTCTTGGCGGTCACTTTGGCGATCGACCCGGCCGGATTCACGCGCTCGACGCTGGCGGCCATGTGGGGCGCGCCGTTCGGCAACAGCTTGATGTCCAGCTCGTGCGGCCGCATGTAGACCTTTGCCTGGCGGCCTTCGCTCTTCTCCGATTGTGGATAATCGAGCACCATCCCCTCGAGCAGCGTCTTGCCGTTCCGCACGCGGCCGTGGAACACGTTCACCTGGCCCAGGAATTCCATCACGAACTGTGTGGCCGGCTTATGGAACACCTCTTCCGGCGTGCCGATTTGTTCGATTTGCCCGTGGTTCATCACGACAACCCGGTCGGCCACTTCGAGGGCCTCTTCCTGATCGTGCGTCACCAGGATGCTCGTGAGATGAATCTCTTCGTGCAGCTTGCGGAGCCAGGCCCGCAGGCCCTGCCGCACCTTGGCATCGAGCGCGCCGAACGGTTCGTCGAGCAGCAGCACCTTCGGCTCGACCGCCAGCGCCCGGGCGAGCGCGACGCGTTGCCGCTGGCCGCCGGAAAGTTGCGACGGATAGCGCTTGCCGAGCCCTTCGAGCTGCACCAGTCGCAGCAGTTCATTCACTCGCTTCTCGATGAAGTCCTTGGTTGGCCGGTTCTTCCGCGGCCGTACCCGCATGCCAAACGCGATGTTCTCGAACACGCTCATGTGTCGGAAGAGCGCGTAATGCTGAAACACGAAGCCGACGCGGCGCTCGGCCGCCGGGCTGTGCGACACATCGGTCTCGGCGAAGCGGATCCGCGAACTCTGGCCCCCGCCTTTGATTAGATCCGGGGTGTCGAGGCCGGCGATGATCCGCAGCAGCGTCGTCTTGCCGGAACCGGACGGACCCAAGAGCGCCACCAGCTCGCCGTCGCGGATCGACAAGGCGACGTCGCGCAGCGCCTGGTAGCTGCCGAAGGTCTTGCTGATGTTGGTAAGTTCAATGCTCATGTCGTCAGGCCTCTGCCGTCGCCGGCTCAAGGGCTTCTTCGTACTCGCGGCGGACGCGCCACTCGACAATCGACTTCGCGGCGAGCGTCACCAAGGCCAACAGTGCCAGTAGCGACGCCATCGCAAACGCGGCCGCGAAGTTGTACTCGTTGTAAAGAATCTCCACGTGCAGCGGCATCGTGTTCGTCTTGCCGCGGATGCGACCCGAGACGACCGCCACCGCGCCGAACTCGCCCATCGCCCGGGCGTTGCACAGGATCACGCCATACAAGAGGGCCCATTTCACATTCGGCAGCGTCACCCGCCAGAACGTCTGCCAGCCGCTCGCGCCGAGCGATACCGCGGCCAGCTCCTCGTCTTTGCCTTGTTCCTGCATCAGCGGGATCACTTCGCGGGCCACGAACGGAAACGTGACGAACAACGTCGCCAGCACGATGCCCGGCACCGCGAAGATGATTTGAATGTTGTGACTCGAGAGCCAGGGACCGAACAGACCCTGCATGCCGAACAAGAGCACGAACACCAGGCCCGAGATCACCGGCGACACCGCGAACGGCAAGTCGATCAGCGAGATCAACACGCTCTTGCCGCGGAAGTCGAACTTGGCGATCGCCCACGCGGCGGCGAGGCCGAACACCAGATTCAGCGGCACGCAGATCGCCGCCGTCACCAGGGTGAGCCAGATCGAGGCCAGCGCGTTGCGGTCCGTAAAGCTGGCGAAATAGACCGCGATGCCTTTGCGAAACGCTTCGGCGAAAATCGCCGCCAGCGGCACGAACAGCACCAGCGTCAGGAACGTGAGCGTGATGCCCACCAGGCCCCAACGAACCCAGGCGGCTTCTTCCGTCGCCAGCCGCAAGCGGCCGACGAGGTCTTGCTCGACCAGCTTGGTTTCCGGCATCGCGGGGCCCAGCGAAGGTGCGGCGGTATGCGTCATACGGCACCTCGATGGTTGCGGCCGGCCCACCATTGCAGCGCGTTGATCGTGAGCAGCAGCAGGAACGACGCGGCCAGCATCACCGTGGCGATCGCCGTCGCGCCCGTGTAGTCGTATTGCTCGAGCTTCGAGATGATGAGCAGCGATGCGATTTCCGTCCGGAACGGCATGTTGCCCGAGATGAACACCACCGAGCCGTATTCACCCAGCGCTCGCGCGAAGGCGAGCGTGAAGCCCGTGAGCAGCGCGGGCAGCGCTGCCGGCAGGATCACGCGGGTGAACGCCTGCAATCGGCTCGCTCCCAGGCTGGCCGCGGCTTCTTCCGTCTCGCGGTCGATCTCTTCGATCGCCGGCTGCAGCGTCCGCACCACGAACGGCAGGCCGATGAAGACCAATGCGATCACGATGCCCAGCGGCGAAAACGCCGTCTTGATGCCAATCGAATTGAAAAACTGGCCGAACCAGCCCTGCGGTGCGTACACCGCGCAGAGCGCGATGCCCGAAACGCTCGTCGGCAGCGCGAAGGGCAGGTCGATCAGGGCGTCGATGAACTTCTTGCCGGGCATCGGATAGCGGACCAGCGTCCAGGCCACGATGAAGCCGAACACCACGTTCACCACGGCCGCTACGAGCGACGCCAGGAACGTGAGTCGGTAAGCGGCCAGCACGCGCGGCGCGGTGGCCGCGGCCCAAAATTCTTCCCAGCCGCCGCGGAAGCTGCGGATCACGAGCACCGAGAGCGGAATCAGCACGATCAGGCTGAGATACAACAGCGTGTATCCCATCGTCAGGCCGAAGCCGGGCAGGGCACTGGGCGTCTTGCGTTCTTTAGCCATTGAATTCGCTTTCAGTCGCGCGCCGCAGATTGCATTTCGCTCTGCCGCATCGACCGCAACACCCTACTTGTGGATCGCTTCCTGGATCTGGTCAAAGACGCCGCCGTCCGCAAAGTGCTCCTTCTGCGCTTCCGTCCAGCTGCCAAACAGATCGTCGATCTTGAACAGCTCGATCTTGGGAAACTGATCCAGCACGGCCTGCTCGACGTACTTCGGCTCGCTCGGGCGGTAGAAATTCTTGGCCACCAGCTTCTGGCCCACCGGCGTGTACAGATATTCGAGATACGCCGTGGCAACGGGCTTCGCGCCGTGAGACTCGGCGTTCTTATCGACCACCGTCACCGGCGGCTCGGCCAGGATGCTCAGCGTCGGCACGACCATTTCGAATTTGTCCTGGCCAAGCTCCTTGAGCGCCAGCAAGGCTTCGTTTTCCCAAGTCAACAGCACGTCGCCCATCTCGCGCTGCACGAAGGTCGTCGTCGACCCGCGAGCACCCGAATCGAGCACCGGCACGTTTTTGAACAAATCTGTCACGAATTTACGTGCTTTGGCTTGATCGTTGTTGTTGTGCTTAAGGGCATAGCCCCAGGCAGCCAGGTAGTTGTATCGGGCGCCACCCGATGTCTTCGGGTTCGGCGTAATCACTTCGACGCCTTCTTTCACCAGGTCGTCCCAATCCTTGATTCCCTTCGGATTGTCCTTCCGCACCAGGAACACGATCGTCGAGGTGTAGGGGCAGCTGTTATGCGGTAAGCGCTGTTGCCAATCGGCCGGGAACAGCTTTGTGATCTCGGCGATCTGGTCCAAGTCGTAGGCGATGGCCAGCGTCAGCACGTCGGCCTTCAATCCGTCAATCACGGCCCGAGCCTGCGTGCCCGCGCCGCCGTGCGACTGTTCGATCGTTACATCCTGGCCGGTTTGCTCCTTCCAGTGCTTAGCAAACTCCTTGTTGAACTCGACATACAATTCGCGCGTCGGGTCGTACGAAACGTTCAGCAGCGAAACCGCTTCCTTCGGCTCTCCCGCCGAATAGGACACCGCGGGAGTTTCGGAACCAGTGCCGCCGGCATCGCTCTTCGCGGGCGCCGTCGCCTCTGAGCAGCCGGCGACGACTAACGACAGGAGCAACAGGAGCGTGCTGGCATAAAACTTCTGGCCGCGCGGGGCAACGAAAGCGAAAGACTGGGGCTGGTAGTTGTTCGAGAGTTTGTCGTCCGAGAACTGGTCGTCCGAGAGCATTGCGGTCACCTCCGGCATGCTTGGGTCAGTGATCATGTGCCGGTGCGTGACCCTCGTGGCGCACGTTCTCCGGCTTGGTTCCGGTGGTAACGCAAGTCGAATGCCAATGCGCCCGATCGGCCCGCGACTTGCATATTCATGGGGAAACAAGCCGCTAGTTTCGCTTGCAGGGGCCAATGCTGTTATATATCATAGAATTGAGCCGTCAATATCGACGGCAGTCCCGTTGCATTTCACGGAATATCCAGCGAGCCCTGGCGGCATGGCCTCCTCGAGCGAAATCCTGGCCCGCGCCTGGCAGGAAGTTTGTCGACATCTGGAAATCGCCGAGTCGGCGACCGCCGTCGCCACGCTCCTCATAGATCAGTTGCCGCTCGAGCGGCTCACGATCCATCGCCTCGAGCCAGATCACAATCGTGTGCGCCTGGTGGCTGTCTTCCCGGAAAGCGATCTGGGTACCGAAGCCGGCGAAGTGCAGCTCTCGGCAGACGCGGCCAAACAACTGGAGCGCTGGGTCCGCCGCCGCACGCCGATTCATTTTGCTGACGAACCGGGGAAAGCCGAGAAGCTGCTCGGCAACCTCGGCATCCCGATTCGCGGCGACGATGCCGTACTGGCACCGCTCGATGGTGAGCACGGCTCGTGCGGCGTCTTAGTCGCCGCAACTCCCCACCAGCGCCGTTTCTCGCGCACGCAGTTCAATCTGCTCGCCGCGCTTGCCGAGCCGCTCGCTGCCGCACTCGACAACGACTCGCGGCTACACGAAATGGCCGCACTCCGCGAAGCGGCCGAGGCCGACCGGCGGTCGATCCTCAATCGCTTTGGCCGCAAGGACGCGGGAGACATTATCGTCGGTGAGGATTCCGGACTGCGCCATGTGATGCAGCGCGTCGACATGGTCAGCCGCTCCAACGTGCCGGCGCTGATCCTTGGCGAGACGGGGACGGGCAAGGAGCTGGTGGCTCGCGCGATTCACAACCGCAGCGACCGGCACGCCGGTCCATTTATCCGCGTCAATTGCGGTGCGATCCCGCGCGAGTTGATCGATTCGCAGCTGTTCGGTCACGAAAAAGGCAGCTTCACCGGCGCCGCCGATACGCGACAGGGCTGGTTCGAGCGGGCCGACATGGGCACGCTGTTTCTCGATGAAATTGGCGAGCTGCCGCTCGACGCCCAGGTCCGTTTCCTGCGCGTGCTGCAGGACGGCTTCGTCGAGCGCGTCGGCGGGGCAAATCCGATTCGCGTCAACGTCCGCGTGGTCGCCGCAACGCACCGCGACCTCGCCACGATGGTCCGCGAAACCACGTTCCGCGAAGACTTGTGGTATCGCATCGCGGTGTTCCCGATCCTGCTGCCTCCCCTGCGCGAACGCTTGGAAGACATTCCCGCGATGTCACAGCATTTCGCCGAACGGGCCGCCACGCGATTCGGCCTCGCGCCTGTGATGCCGACCAACGCCGACGTGCAGCTATTGCAGACGTACGACTGGCCGGGCAACATTCGCGAGCTGGGCACGGTGATCGATCGCGCGGCGATTCTCGGCAACGGTCGCACGCTGGAACTCGCCGCGGCGCTGGGCCTCGCCGCGCCGCGCCGGCCCGCCGAACCGCCGACGAAGTTTTCGCCTGTCATCGAGCCGCTCGCCACGCCGCCCGGAACACTCGGACCAGCGGGATCGATCGGATCGATCGGCCAGCTGCCGGCGTCGCTACCCACGCTCGATGCCGCGATGCGGTCCCACATCGAAGCTGCCCTGCGGGCCACGCACGGTCGCGTCGAAGGTCGTTTCGGCGCCGCAAAGATGCTCGGCATCAATCCCCACACGCTGCGGGCCCGCATGCGCAAGCTCAAGATCAATTGGGCAACCTTCCGCAACGGCGACCAAGACTAAACGCACACCGGACACGTGCCGTCCGCCGGAATTGGCTCCGCCGCCGCGATTCTGCTCCCAAAGTCGGCACTTCGGGCCGCCTTTTCCCGGCGGAATTTCCCGGTCCCCGCCTGCCGACCGGCCCGCCGCTGCGTATAGTTATTCGACGTAACTTCGCTCGAGCCTCTGCCTGCCGAGTCCCCGCATGGACAACACCCTGGAGCCACTCCCACCCGCCGCCGAACGGGCCCCCGTGGAGCTGCAGAGCGTGCGCGAATATCGCCCGCGCATCGCGCTCCCCGTCGCGCTGTTTTTGATCACCTGCTGGAGCACCTGGTCGGCCGGGACGCTGCCGTATGCGATCGCGATCATGACGACGCTCTTGGCGCACGAGATGGGCCACTACCTACAGGCCCGTCGCAATCGAGTCCCCGCCAGCCTGCCATACTTCATCCCCATGCCCGGCTCGCCGGTCGGCACGATGGGCGCCGTGATCGGCATGCAGCCCGGCATCGGCAACCGCCGCTCGCTGTTCGACATCGGCGTCAGCGGTCCGCTTGCGGGCCTAGTACCCACGATGATTTTCTCAATCGTTGGTTTGTATTGGTCCACCATCGAACCGGTCGCTGCTCATCAGAATTTGATTTCTCTCGGCGAACCGCTGCTATTCAAGTTCCTCAGCCATCTGATTCTTGGACCGGTGCCGCAACACTACGATGTCATTCTCCACCCCGTCGCCTTCGCCGGCTGGGTCGGCATGTTCATCACGGCATTGAACCTGATCCCCATCGGCCAGCTCGACGGCGGCCACGTCCTCTACGCGCTCCTGCGCGAACGGGCTCACGGCATCGCTCAAGCGCTTTTGATCCTCGCCATGGCGGCAGTCGTCGTTTACGGCTATTGGAACTGGACGCTGATGATCGTGCTCCTGATGTTCATGGGCCCGATCCACCCGCCGACCGCCGACGACTCCGTGCCGCTCGGCACCACGCGGACCATCATCGGCTGGCTCAGCTTGCTATTCGTTCCGCTCGGCTTCACCCCGTCGCCATTCTCTTTTGCTCACTAGCAAATAGACACGAGCGCCCCGGCGGGCTCCAACCTCGGTCGTTGCAATCGTTGCCAGCAGCGCTGGCGGCGAAATCGCGGAAATTCTCAGAACCGTCGCAACCCCACTTGCCGATATTCGCTATTGGACCACGCCATCCGCGATGGCTTTCCTTTGCTCCATCGCCGGACAGCAGACCGCTCAACCACCGAACACGTACGGAGTCGATTGGGGGGAATACGATGGAAATCAAAATGTATGTGCCGAAGATCGCGGAGATCCCCAGCGAGTATTTGGCCCCGCTGGCCCAGCGGGCGCGCGACGCGCTCGGCGACGCCGCGGCCACGACTCCCGCGACCCGCGGACATTTGGTCCGCCAGGCAATCAAGGACGGCTTGCTCCGCGGCATGGATAACCTGATCCGCGACGACGGCTCGATCGACATCGTCTGCGATCCGCATCACGAGATGCCGCTGGAAGTCGAGAATCGCCCCCTTTCGCTGACCGAACTCCTCTCGGCGATGGCGAACAAGCGGAGCCTCTCGGCCTCGGCGCCGGTCGACTTCCAGCAGACGGAAGGCGAAACGTCGGCCAAAGTCATCCCGATGCGCAAGGCCGCCTGACTGACTCGCCCGCCCCACACCGCCCACCGCGGAAGTGCCGCGCGGATCGTGCGCGCCGCTTGAATTGCGTACGCTCGCCGGAGCGCCGTTCTCCGCTCTCTCTACTCTCTTTGCGCTGATGGTGCGCGCTTTCCGCGCCGCCGCCGATCGCGCGCCCCTTCCCGCCGTTCGGGCTATGACAATTGTGCCGCGCGTCGCAGATGCGCCACTGGCCGCGGTGGAACCACCTGTAGCGGCAGGCGACTTAAACCGCACGTTGCCAGCAGGGTTCGGTCGATTCCACCTGTGAACCTTGTAGCTGATTTTCCCGCTGCAAGCATCCTGCCAATCGATCGACCTACCCCGGTTATAGCGGCCCACTGATTCATGGCGACTTCCGGCCCCGCGGCACAGCAGATGAGCAGCGGTTCGGCGCCGAGGCGATGCCCTCTGTGCGCTAGCGAGCTGCCGTTGTTTTCGGTGGTCGGCTCCGCTCCGGCCAGTTGCGCCAATTGCGGCTTCGACTTGGGCCAGGTGGGCGTGACGCGGCGGAAGGCGGAAGAACAAAAGGTCGTGGCGAAGCCGTCGCTCGCCAAGCTCGACCCGATCGATCGCTGGCTCGCCGGCGAATCGATCCAGCCGAAAAATCTCACCGAGCGCGAACAGTTTACCAATTGGCTGCGGCGGCATCCGCAGTTCACCACCGCGCTCGCGGCATTCCTCGTGGCGGCGATCGTCGTGCCGATTGCTTCGTTCACCGCGTACCGTCGCACCGTGGCGGCACTGGAGAGGGCGACAGCCGATTGCCAGGCGATCAAAGGTTCGCGGCAGGAACTTGAATCCGCCGTCACGCGGAAAGCAGATGAGCTCAAAGGCCGCGAACTGCAGCTTCGGCAGCAGCTCCACGAGCGCGAACAGCTCGAGGCGAATCTCGCCAAATTGCAGGCCAATTGCGATGCCAGCCAGCAGGACCGCGTCGCCGCGGAGAAGCGGACCGAGGAAGCCGTGCGGGCCGCGCGGCTGGCGATCGCCGAACAATTCACCCGCGAGGCCGAAGAGCTGCAGCACGGCATGCCGGAGATCAGCCTGGTACTCGCCGCCAAAGCCCTCGCCATCACGCAGGAAGACGGCGCGCCGCCGATTCCGCTCGCCATGCAACAGGTCCGCGACCTCTTGGCGCCGACCGACGGCATCGAGCTTCGCGGCCACGACGGCCCGATCGCCCAACTCGCCGCCAGCCGCGACGGTGCCTGGCTCGCCAGCGGCGATCACAACGGACTGATTCGTCTCTGGTCGACTACTTCGCAAGCCGGACTCGAAAACGGCCTCGTGCTCGATGGCCATTGGGGCCGCATCACGCAGCTCGCTTTCACGGCCGACAACCGCTGGCTCGTCTCGGGCAGCAGCGACTCGACGGTCCATGTTTGGCAAGTCGGCGCGACCGACGGCAAGAACGCCGCGCTGCAGCTGCGGAACAAGCAGGGGCGGTTCTCGTCGCTCGCGGTCAGCGAGGACGGACGCTGGCTGGCGATCGCCGCGGCGGGGCATGTGGCGAACGATGTATACGTGCGGCTCTGGGATCTCTCGGCCAAGGACGTCCTCAATTCGTTCATCGATCTGCCGACGTACCAAGGACAACTTTGCTCGCTCGCCGTAAGCCGCGACGGCGACTGGATCGCCACCGGCAACGAGGACGGCGCAGTGCGGTTGTGGCGGATCAGCAATCTCACTCGGGCTGTCACCGCCACCGATCTGCGGATGCACAACGAGCCGGTGCGGGCGTTGCGCTTCGCGGCCGACGGCAAGTCGCTGATCACCGCGGCCGGCAGCGGCGAGCGGCGCGGCACGGTGCAATCGTGGAGCCTCGGCGCAGCGGATGCCTCGTCCGACGTGGTGCTCGCCAAGGATGCCAAGGGTGTCGAGCTGTTTGCCATGACTTCGGACGGCCGCTGGTTGTTCACAAGCAGCCCCGAACCGTCGCTGCGTGTCCGCGATCTGGCAGCAGAAAATCAGGACGAAGCCGGCCGCGTGCTCGACGGGCAGACGAGCCCGGTGCAGGCGCTCGCGGTGAGTGCGAACGACCGCTGGCTGGCGACCGCGGGAACCGACAACACGGTGCGCTTGTGGTACATCGGCCCCAACGGCCCGACCGCCACGCCGATCACGATCCGCACGCCGCACGGCCTCATCACCGGCATCGCCTTCGCCGGCCAAGGCGATTGGCTCGCCACCGGCAACGACCGCGGCAACGTCCAACTCTGGAACCTGCAGGTCGACGACCTGATCCGCATGGCGAATCTGCGGATGCTGAAGTGAGGCAGTGTTGGGGGTTTAGGGTTGAGGGTTGAGAGTTGAGGGTTGATAGTGAAAGCCCTCGCGCTCGAAGCTGGATGCTGGGTCGGTGGCTTCGAGCTCTTTGGACGATGCTCCTTGTCTAGAACTCGGCTCCCTGTCGAAGGCTCGCCGTGGCGAGCTACTTGCCGTCTCGCCGAAGGTGACAATGGCGGTGTGGGTCCTCTTGTGAGAAATTCGCGGGGATTTTGCGAAGGTGACAGGAACGAGCTCGCCGCGGCTAATCTTCGGCAGCGGGCAGGAAGCGTGGAGCACGGATCGAAACGCTTTGCGCGCACCGGTAGCGCGGCCATCGGCCGGATTGGCTGATGGCTATCGGCCGAAAGCCGACGTCTCTTCTTCGCGGCGGGTTGTCAAAGAACGAGGGCGCGGGGCACGTGCGCAGAGCGCGCCCGTATAGTGATATTATGTATACTGCTTGCCGGAGCGGCGTCAAGTGATGTTTTTTGACAACTCCCGTGCACCACGTATCGAGAGCTGAAGTCGCGGTCGCAAAATTGCCGTTCGCCGCCGAACCAATACCCTGGGTGGCTGGTCACAAATGAGAGTTCCATCTGGAGACATTGGCCGACGGTGCTAGAATGTCCGGCATATTTTGGGTCGGCAAATGCGAACGTTAGCAAATCGCTGGTGACGGGAGTTGAATAACTTGTGGCTGTGCGGCTGGAAACCCTCTTGTTGACCGTGCTATCGAGCGCAATTGTATTGCTCGCAGGCGCAGCGGCATGGTTTGGGCTGGCAAGCTGGCTGGAAGCGGTCTCGTTTGTCACTGGAGCGATTTGTGTCTGGCTCACCGTCAAGGAAAGCATTTGGAACTTTCCGGTGGGATTGGCAAATGTAGCGACGTTTGGCGTCGTGTTCTTTCGTTCTCGGCTGCTTGCAGATGCGGCGCTGCAGGCCGTCTATTTCGTGCTCGGTGCGATTGGATGGTGGACGTGGGTGTATGGCGGCGAAAACAGGACAGCGTTGCGCATCACGCGGGCAAGTCGGATAGAACTCGGCGCGGTTGGATTGTCGGCTGCGGCCGCAACTCTCGGAATATGGCAATTGCTGCAACTGTTGGGCGGGAGTGCATCGTTTTGGGACGCACTGACGACTTCGCTCAGTTTGGCGTCGCAGTGGCTCTTGAATCGCAAGAAGCTGGAGAGTTGGGTCGGCTGGATCGCCGTCGACGTGATCTATGTGCCACTCTATCTGTGGAAAGAACTGTATTTGACCTCCGTGCTATATGCGTTGTTTCTTGCGCTGGCGGTGATGGGGTATCGGGCCTGGCGGGCGACGTGGCACAGTTCGATGGATGCGCCGTTGGGACATCGTTAGCAGGAGCAACGTATCCATGACGCTGGGATTCCTCGTCGGCAAGTTCTACCCGCCGCATCACGGACACAAACTTTTGATCGAGACCGCGCGGAAGCAAGTCGACCACCTGGTCGTGATGCTCGCGCATCATCCGTCGCAAACGATTCCGGGCGAGGTACGCTTCAGGTGGTTGGAGGAGATTCATCCCGATTGCGACATTCGCTTGGTTCCAGATGAGCTGGAGGATGACAGTCAACAGTGGGCCGAGTTCATCGTGCGGTATTTGGGGCGGGCGCCGGATGTGGTGTTTAGCAGTGAGGACTACGGCCCGCGGTATGCGACGTTGATGGGATCGAGGCACGTGATGGTCGATCGAGCCCGCAAGCGCGTGCCGATTTCGGGGACCGAAGTGCGGACGCGACCACTCGAGTTTTGGGAATATTTAGAGCCATGTGTGCGGGCGTACTTCGCGCGGCGTGTAGTGATCGTGGGGGCAGAATCGACTGGTAAGACAACGCTCGCACAGCGGCTGGCCGAGCGGTTCTCGACTGCATGGGTGGCCGAGTATGGTCGCGAGCACTGGGAGAAGAAAGTGGCGGGGCTGACGATGAGCGATCCTTTGCCGTCGTGGAGTGTCGAGGAATTTCGGCACATCGCCCGGGAGCAGCAGGCGCGGGAAGACGCGGCGGCCAGAACAGCCAACCGCGTACTAATTTGCGATACGAACGCGTTTGCCACAGGCACGTGGCATGAGCGCTATTTTCAAGGGCGCGACGCAGAGGTTGATTCTGTCGGTGCGCACGACAAAGTGGATTTGTATTTGCTGTGCGCACCTGATGTGCCATTTGTGCAGGATGGTTTTCGAGACGGCGAAACAATTCGCAATTGGATGCACGGTCGGTTTCGCGAGCTGTTGGCGAATGGCCGCACTCCGTTTCTCGAAATTTACGGCGATTATGCTGCGCGATGGCAGACGGCGGAATCCGCGGTGTCCGCGGAACTTTTGGTGGGGGGATGGCGCTGAGTGAGCGAGCGCATCTTCAAATGTAATCCGGCCCCGGGCGTTCGGTCGCTGAGACGACCGAATCACCCGGGGCTATATAGTTGTGGAGTGGGCGGGGCGCAATCAGCGCTCCGCTGCCGCTCGTGGAACTCGCGGGCGCGTCGCGGTTAAACCGTGTGATCACGCAGGGGCGCGGGTGAGCCAGTCGGCGAAGTGGGTGGGGGCGAGGCGGGATTCGGCGAGGGGGACCAGGCTTTGGTCGTCGACCGGGGTGCCGTAGTAGCCGGCCGCTGGGTCGGTGATGACGGCGCGGGGGTCGTGTTTGGCGGCCAGGAACTGTCGCACCAGGTCGTCCAAGCGGATGCGGTCGGGGCCGGCGATGTCGACGATTCCATTAAGAGGCGCGGCAAGGGCGACTGCGGCCAGGGCCGCGGCGACGTCGTCGGAGAGGATCGGCTGCATCATCACGGAAGAGAGCCGCACCGTTTGGCCGTCGGTTGAACCTTGGGCGATCGCGGCGACGAATTCGAAGAACTGCGTGGCGCGGACGATCGTGTAGGGGACGCCGGCCGCTTGAATGAGCTTCTCTTGAGCGAGCTTGGCGCGGAAGTAGCCGCTCGCTTGCAGCCGATCGGTGCCGACGACGGAGAGGGCGACGTGGTGCCGGACGCCGGCGTCCTTTTCGGCGGCGAGCAGGTTGCGGCTGGAGGTCTCGAAGAATTCGAGCACGGCCTGGTCTTCCCAAGAGGGCGCGTTCGAGACGTCGACGACGACCGCGGCGCCGGCGAGCGCAGCGGCGAGGCCTTCGCCGGTGAGCGTATTGACGCCCGTGGAGGGCGAAGCGGGCAGGACTTCGTGGCCAAGAGCGCGGAGCTTGGGGGCGAGCTGTTTGCCGATCAGTCCGCTGCCGCCGATGACGACGATCTTCATGTCAATTCTCCTCTCGCTTGGAAATGATTCTAAGTCACGATGTCGCGAGCGCTGGGGCCATTGTTCACTGATGCGATTGGTCCATCTTCTCCGGGATGGCGACTTCTTTAGCGCCGCGCGGGTGAAGCACGAAGGCGATCAGGCGGGTGCGCGACGTTTTTGATGGATTCGCGGAGACCCGGTGGAGGCAGCCGGTCGGCTCGTAAAAAGTTTCGCCTGCTTTGAAGATCTTGGTCGGCTGGTCGTCGATGCCGAGCTCGTATTCGCCTTCGGCCACGTAGACGACGCCCGGGCCGGGGTGGCGGTGGGGCAGGCCGGCCTTTCCGGGTTCGATGGTCACTTCGACGACGGTGACGGCCGCGTCCTTGCCGTCGAGTTTTTCTTTCAGCTCGTGAGCGCCGATGACCTTCACTTGCTCGCCGTCTTCGCTGTCTTCATGCAGGTGGGCGAAGGCCAGCGAGCCGGCGAGTGAGACGACGGCGACAAAGGCGACTACGGCGAACATCAAGCGGAGCGTGTGGTTCATGGTTTCTCCTCTTTCATTCGTTGGTGAGGCCGCACTTTCGGCTTCGTGCTGTTCTACATCAAGGACGCGGGAGGGCAAGGATTTGTGACAGTTGGCAGGAATATTTTCCCGCGGCTGTCGATTTGGTGGCGCCCGGTTCGACCACTTGATGAGTCGAGGCACGACTCGAGACACGCGGGGCAGACACTTTGTCCGGCCGCGGAGGCCGCTTTTTTGTGGGCGAGAAAAAAATTTGCGTTTCGGCCGTTGACATATTCCGATATAGGAATATATTATTGGCATGGCACGAGCAGCAACGACTACCGATGTGTTCAACGCGATCGCGGAGCCGCGGCGGCGGCAGATCGTGGAAGTCTTGGCGGGGAAAGGGGCCTTGGCAGTAGGGGCGATCGTGCTCGCGGTGGGCCTGCCGCAGCCGGCGGTGTCGAAGCACCTGGGAGTGCTGCGAAAGGTCGGCATTGTCTCGGTGACAAGCGAAGGACAGCAGCGCCTGTACCGGCTGGAGGCGAGTGCATTGAAACCTGTTTACGAATGGGCCAAGTCGTTCGAACGGCATTGGGGCCATCAGCTTGATCGCATTAAGCAGCGGGCGGAGAAGCGGGCAAAGGAGCAGCGGGGTTAGAAATCGAATCACTATCGGCAGGCCGCGTCACCGACGACCACGTCACCGGCGGGCCGCCGGTGCCACTGACAGTATGAGAGCGAGGTAGATCATGGCGACGGACACCAAGGGCTGGAAGACGATCGAGCGGACCGACATCGGCGCGTTCGAAATTTGCAAGGAGATCGAGATCGACGCACCGATCGAAGTCGCGTTCGAAGCGGTGCTGGAGGAGCTCGGGCCCGAGGCGCAGTCGCCGGACAACAGCGGCAAGTCGCTGTCGATGAAATTCGAAGCCTGGCCGGGTGGGCGGTGGTACCGCGACCTCGGCAACGACACGGGCCACTTGTGGGGGCACGTGCAAGTGATCAAGCCGCCGACGCTGTTGGAGATCATCGGGCCGATGCCGATGTCGTACGCAGCGACGAATCACGTGCAATATCGGCTGAAGGCGGTGGATGGGAAGACACTGCTCACCTTTCGGCACCAGGCGTTGGGGCTGATCGCGCCGGAGCATCGCGAAGGCATGCCAGAAGGCTGGAGCAGTTGGCTCGACGAGATTCGCAAGCACGCGGAACGGAAGGCAAAAAAGTAGGGCGACCATTTCCTGGGAATGCAACAATGGCTGTGAATGAGATTTCCACCGCGATGCTCGCGGAGTTTGAACAAGAGTTGGCCACCACGCGGCGATTTCTGGAGCGCGTGCCGGAAGACAAGCTCGCCTGGCGGCCGCACGAGAAATCGATGACCGCGGGGCAGCTCGCGCTCCACATGGCTCAGGTGCCCGAGGGCGTGCTGAGGTTCGCCGTACAGGACGTGGCCGAGGCACCCGACTTCAACGCCGGTCGGCCGGGGCCCGAATCGCTCCGCGAAGTGCTTGATACCCTGGAGGCTGGCGCGGCGTTTGTGCGCGAGCAGCTGCCTGCGATCGACGACGCGCGGATGCGGGCGACATTCCGCGTAACGCAAGGCGGCCAGCAAATCATGTCTTTGCCGCGAATGGCATTCTTGCGGAGTGTTCTGCTCAACCACTGGTACCATCACCGCGGACAGCTCGGCGTGTACTTGCGATTACTGGGAGTATCAGTGCCGTCGAGCTACGGGCCGAGCGCCGATGAGATGCCGAAATTTAGCTAACCGTGTGCTTTAGAGTCAAATGATTGAATTGGAAGGAGATCTGCGATGGCAACCGTTCAAGCAACAAAACCGTCTCACAAAATAGCTTCGCAACAAGAGTGGCTCAAGGCGCGCACGACATTGCTCGCCCGGGAAAAGGCGGCAACGCGCGAACGCGACGAAATCGCCCGGCTGCGGCGCGAGCTGCCCTGGGTCCGCGTGGAAAAGGAATATGCGTTTGACGACGCGAACGGCAAGGTCAAGCTCACCGATCTGTTCGACGGGCGGAGCCAGCTGATCGTCTATCATTTCATGTTCGATCCGGCCTGGTCGCAGGGCTGCAAGTCGTGCTCGCTGGTGGCCGACCATTACAACCCGGCCGTGATTCACCTGGCGCACCGCGATGTGACGATGATCACCGTGTCGCGAGCGCCGCTGGAGAAGATCGTGGCCTTCAAGAAGCGGATGGGCTGGTCGTTTCGCTGGGTGTCGTCCAGCGGCAACGATTTCAACCGCGACTTCCAGGTGTCGTTCGACGCGAGCGAGCGGACCTCGGGATTGCCGGTCTACAATTTCTCGACGATTGCATTTCCGATCTCGGAAGCGCCGGGCCTGAGCGTGTTCATCAAGGACGAGAACGGCGATATCTATCACACGTACTCGACGTACGCCCGCGGTCTCGACATCTTCTTGAGCACCTTTCAGCTGCTCGACTGTGTGCCGAAGGGGCGGGATGAGGAGAATATTCCGATCATGTCCTGGGTGCGGCACCACGATCGGTACGACGGCCGGCCGTTTGTCGATCCTTGGGACGAGCCGGCGGCAAAAGAGGGAGACAAGGCAAATGGCCAGGTGTTGCCAAGCTGCGGCTGTTCCTGAGAAGCCGCTCACGGCAGATGTGGCACACTCCAACCCTTCGCGCAATCAGTCGCTGTCGGTGCTCGGCTGGATTCTGCCGGCAACGGTGCTCGCGCTGATGCCGAAGTGCCCGGTGTGCGTGGCGGCCTACGCGGCGGCATTCACCGGGATCGGACTCTCGCTGCCCGCGGCGAGTTATTTACGGACGACCGCGATCGTGGCGGCGGTGGCGATGCTTGTTGCGATGTTGGTGCTTCGAGTGGCGGCGACGGCTAGAAAGTTGATCACGCGTTAGAAGGCTTGCCCCGGTGCGTTCGGTCGCTGAAACGACCGAATCACCCGGCGCTATATGTTAGATGTTGCTGCCGTCGGTGACTTCGGCGGCGCGGCGGCGCTGGTCAACTCGTTCGATGGCTTCCACCGCCAGCTGCAATAAGTAGTCGAGCGGGCAGGGACACGTGGGGCCGTCCTTGTTCGAGCAGTGCTCGCAGATCTGCTCGTGGAGCTCGTCAATGTAAGCGGCCATCTGCACGTTGGGCGACGTGCGGCAGAGGTGGACGAGCTCTGGCACGTGCAGCTCGATGCCGCAGGCCTTGCCGTGCGGGGCACAAGGCGGGCAGCCGGGGGTGCGTTCGATGCAGCGGCTGCAAACGTGGGCCCGGAGTTCGGCCAGGTAGTCGTCGTACTCTTTGAGCGTCAGCAGGTCGTGCGGGGCTTGCGTGTTGTGGTCCTTGTTCATGACAGCACCTCAAGAAGCGCGGGTGCAAATCGATTCGTCGTCAGGCTGATTGTCTAACGTACCAATTTGCGGCAATCGTCGTGCCAACGACGCGAAGTCATCGCTCTCGGCCGCACAATACGGCGAGGTCGCATCAACCGCCGATTCCGCCGCCGCACTGTGCCGCGCCTGCACACTTTTGGTGTAGCAAAGAGGCACACACGAGCGCGCGTTTCAACGGCAAATTCGCGCGCTCGATCGCGCACCTAGAGTAGCGTAGCAGGGCGCGGCGCCGATGCGCTCGCGTGCCGGCGCTTCGGCATAGGCTTTGCTTCGGAGAAAGGCGACGCGGCCGCCACGGCGGAGCGCCTGTTCGGTTGACCTCTCTTCAGGAGACCTGTCATGACACGCGAAGTCGTGGTGGTAAGCGGGGCGCGGACGCCGATCGGCGGGTTCGGAGGCAGTTTGAAGGACATTCCGCCGAGCGACCTGGCGGCGCTCTGCGTGCGGGAGGCGGTGAAGCGCGCGGCGATCGAGCCGGCGGCCGTCGGACACGCGGTATTCGGCAACATCATTCACACCGATGCCCACGACCACTACCTCGCTCGCGTAGCCGCCGTGAAGGGCGGCTTGCCGGTCGAAGTCCCGGCACTCACGCTCAATCGACTCTGCGGCAGCGGCCTGCAGGCGATCGTCTCGGCAGCCCAGCTGATCATGCTCGGCGATTGCGACGTCGCAGTGGCGGGCGGGGCCGAGAACATGAGCCGTGCCCCGTACTTTTCGCAGGCCATGCGGTGGGGCGCGCGGATGAACGACACCACGCTGGTCGACGCGATGGTCGCCGCCCTGAGCGATCCCTTCGACGATTGCCACATGGGCATCACGGCCGAGAACGTGGCCAAGAAATATAACGTCTCGCGCGCCGATCAGGACGCGCTCGCGGCGGAAAGCCATCGCAAGGCGGCGGCCGCGATCGAGCGCGGGAATTTCAAGGAACAAATTGTGCCTGTCGACATCAAGGTCAAGAAAGACACGGTGCAGTTTGCGGTGGACGAGACGGTGCGCGCGGATAGCACCGTCGAAAAGCTCGCTGGGCTTAAACCGGTGTTCGATAAAGAAGGCACGGTGACGGCGGGCAATGCCTCGAGCATCAACGATGCGGCCGCGGCAGTGGTGCTGATGGAGCGCCGGGCGGCGGAACGGCGCGGCCTGCGGCCGTTAGGAAGGCTCGCGGCTTACAGCTTCGCAGGGCTCGATCCGAAGTACATGGGCATGGGCCCGGTGCCGGCGGTTCGAGCCCTGCTGAAGAAAGCAGAGCTCAAAGTCTCGGACATCGACGTGTTCGAGGTGAACGAGGCGTTCGCGGCCCAGGCGCTGGCCGTCTGCCGCGAGTTGGAACTGCCGGCCGACCGCGTGAACCCCAACGGCAGCGGTATCTCGCTCGGCCATCCGATCGGCGCGACCGGCGCGATCCTGGCGATCAAGGCGCTGTTCGAGCTCAAGCGGACTGGCGGCAAGCGGGCCGTGGTGACGATGTGCATCGGCGGCGGGCAGGGGATCGCGGCACTGTTCGAACGGGAGTAACGCTCCGCGGACGGCGAGAGGCATTTTCCAATCAGACGACAATCGTGCAGCAAAGGTGCCAACATGGCTCGACTCGAAGGCAAAGCGGCGTTGGTGACGGGCGGCTCGCGCGGCATCGGGCGGGCCATCGTGCTGGAGCTCGCGCGCGAGGGTGCGCGGGTGGCAATCAACTACCAGGCGAACGACGCCCGTGCCAAAGAAGTGGCCGACGAGGCGGTCGCGCTCGGCGGCGCGGTGATGCTGGCCAAGGCCGATGTCGGCGTGGCGGAGGAAGCTCGGGCGATGGTCCGCGATGTCGTGCAGGAGTTGGGCCGGCTGGATGTGCTGGTCAACAATGCCGGCATCACCCGCGACACTTCGCTCAAGAAGATGACCGACCAGCAATGGGACGAGGTCGTGCGGACCAACCTCGGCGGTTACTTCTACTGCACATCGGCGGCGATCCCCGTCATGTTGGAGCAGAAGTTCGGACGGATCGTGAACATCAGCTCGATGAACGGCCAGATCGCCGCTTTCGGCCAGGCCAACTACAGCGCGAGCAAGGGCGGCATCATCGCCTTCACCAAAACGGCCGCGCTGGAGCTGGCCAAGGGCGGCATCACGGTGAACACGGTCGCCCCGGGCTTCACCGAGACCGACATGTTCGCCGAGATTCCTGACAAGATTCAGGACCAGATCAAGGGCCGGATCCCGCTGGGCCGCTTTGCGAAACCCGAAGAGATCGCGCGGGCGGTCGTCTTTCTGGTGGCGGACGGCGACTACATCACGGGGCAGCAGATCAACGTGAATGGCGGCGCGTTCATGTAATCGCACGAGGCGCAGGTCTCAACCGCGGAGGCAAACCATGGCCGATTCGGCAACCAAAACTGACAAAGTGAATCCGTTCGACCCCTTCGGCGTGATGAAGCAGATGCGCGACGCCGGCATGGACCAATGGTCAAAGGTCATGACCGATTTCGTGAATAGCCCGGCTTATGCCACGGCGAACGCCGACATGCTCAACGCCTGGCTGGCCACGTCGCTGCCGTTTCGCAAGGCGATGGAGACGGCCGTGAACCAATCGCTCGCGGCCATGAACATCGCCTCGCGCGACGACTACACGCGGCTCGCCGAGCGGCTCACGAACATCGAACTGCGCTTGGACGACCTCGATGCCAAATTGGACGGCTGGATGCAGGGGCAACAACGACAGCAGTAATGCTGGCCGACCAAGGCGGAAAGGTTCACCATCATGAGCGAATCTCAAAACGGACAAGCGACGGCGGCGATGGCGTCGGCAGCGACGACGCTCTCATTCGAAGACGTCTGCCAGGGCTGGCACGACCAGCTCGACAACTTGCGGACCTTCAATCGACTTCTAACGACGGATGCGAAAATCGCTCAGACGCCCAAGCAGGTCGTTTGGACGCTCAACAAGGCGAAGCTCTATCGCTACACGCCGGTCAAGCCGCCCGAACAACGGCACCGCGTGCCTCTGCTCTTGGTGTTCGCCATCATGAACCGGCCGCACGTGCTCGATCTGCGGCCGGGCCACAGCTTCGTCGAGTACATGCTGCAGCACGGGTATGACGTCTATCTGCTCGACTGGGGCATTCCTGGCCCCGAAGACTGCGAGCTGAAGTACGACGATTACACGCTGGAATACCTGCCCCGTGTCGTGCGCAAGCTCAAATCGCTCACCGGGCAGAACGATTTCAGCATGCTCGGCTGGTGCCTGGGCGCGCTGATCAGCACGATGTATTCCGCGCTGCGGCCGGACGACGGACTGCGGAATCTGGTGCTGCTCACCGCGCCGCTCGACTTCAGCGACAAAACGGCGGGCGGATTTACCCGCTGGGTCAGCGAGCCGGACTTTGATCCCGACCGGATCACCGAGATGTTCGGCAACATGCCGGGCGAGATGATCGACGCCGGCGCGAAGATGCTCAAGCCGATGGAGAATTACATCGGCACCTACTTGAATCTGTGGGACAACATCGACGATCACGGCCGCATCGAGGCTTGGCATTCGATGAACACCTGGGTGCGAGACATCATCCCGATGTCCGGCGCCGCCTACGCTCAGCTGATCAACGAGTTCTACAAGGAGAACCGGCTGGTCGAAGGGACGTTGCGAATCCGAGGCGAGCACGTGGAGCTCGCGCGGCTGCGGGCGAATTTGCTCAACGTGATCGCCGAGGCGGACCATATCACGCCGCCGTGCCAGTCGGAGCGGGTGATGGATCTGGTGGGGAGCGCCGACAAGGAGGTGTTCCGCGTCAAAGGCGGGCACATCGGCATCATGGCCGGCCGTGGCGCG
Organism: Pirellulales bacterium; assembly: GCA_050248495.1. GTDB lineage: Bacteria > Planctomycetota > Planctomycetia > Pirellulales > Lacipirellulaceae > DASYDU01. Next base: position 143,769 of record JBFWSG010000002.1, read on the forward strand.
GAGAAAACGACTTGGCCGCACATCGACGGCTGGCTCGCGGCGCGGTCGGAGTGAAGGAGAGAATTGGGATTGGCGGAACTATTCGGTACATTTGGTGGGTAACTGGGTCTGCAGGCGGCTTGAGATGAATTGGGTCGAGAACAGTGACTTGGGATTTGTTGATCGATGAGCAAGCGCTCGCGGACCTGCTAGGCACCGAATATTCCCGTTTTGCTCGCCCGGTGAAAGAAGGCCTGGTCGTCTTCCTCGGTGGTTTACCGGGCGAGCTGCAACAAACGATTCTCGCGGAGCAGATGGCGCTCGCGGCCGACGCGAGTCTTTCCGAGCGGCTGGGGATCTTGGCCCGCCGTTCTCCGGTGTTGCACAAGCTCGGGCAGGTGCTGGCGCGCGATCCGCGTTTGGCCGAGGAATTGCGGTCCCACTTCCGTCCGCTCGAATCGCTGCCGCCCACGGTCGATGTGGAGACGATTCGCACGAAGCTCGTCGACGAGCTCGGCCCGCTCGAAAACCGCCGCATCACACTCGCCGCCGCGCCGATTGCCGAGGCCAGCGTAGCGGTTGTGATTCCGTTTCACGCCGCGGGGATTCGCGGGCCGTACGAAGGCGTCTTCAAGCTGCTCAAACCGGGCATCGAATCGCGGCTCGACCAGGAGCTGGAGCTGTTGGCCCGCGTCGGCGACCATTTGGATTGCGAGTGCGAGTCGCTTCACATTCCGCAGCTCGACTATCGCGTCACGTTCGAGCAGGTCCGCGAAAAGCTCCGCTGCGAAATCCAGCTCGACCAGGAGCAGCGCAATCTGGCCGAGGCCGCCGAGTTCTATGCCGATGAACCGGACGTGCAGATTCCGACCTTGCTCGTCCACTCGACGCCGCGCGTGACCGCGATGGAGCGCGTGTTCGGCGAGAAAGTGACCGATCACCGGCTCGATGGAGAGGATGCGAAGCGCAGGCTGGCGAAGCTCGTCGTTAGCGCCGTGCTGGCGAAGCCTTTTTTCTCCAGCGCCCCCCAGGCGATGTTCCACAGCGATCCCCACGCCGGCAATCTGCTCCACGCGCAAGATGGCCGACTGGCCCTGTTGGACTGGAGCCTCGTGGGCCATCTTGGCGAAGCGGAGCGAATTGCCATGGGGCAAATCGTGCTGGCCGCGGTGACGCTCGACGGCCCGCGAATCGAAAGCGTGCTCGCAGGTCTCGTCGAGCGTGGGCAAGTGAATCGCGCGGCGCTGCGATGCGTCGTGGACGAGAGTTTGCGCCGCCTTCGCCGCGGCGAGCTGCCGGGGCTGACCTGGCTCGTGGACCTGCTCGACGCCGCGACGCAAGCTGCCCGGCTCCGCGTCGGCGCCGACATGATGCTCTTCCGCAAGACGCTCCACATGCTCGAAGGCGTGATTGGCGAGCTGGGGGCCAAAGGCGTACGGATCGAAGACGTGCTGCTGGCGGAATTCGTGCGGCACTTCGGCCGGGAATGGCCCGACCGCTGGTTCGCGTTCCCCACGTCGCGGGCATTCTCGACGCGGCTCTCGAACGCCGACCTGGCGGGGACGCTCCTGAGCTGGCCGCTCGCCGCGGCCCGATTCTGGCAGGCAGAGTGGCTCGACTGTTTGAGAAGTCGACACGGCATAGGAACATAGGGGATACTGAAGCGGGAGGTGTTGGTCATGCAACCGGTAAAGGCACTCAATCACGTCGGCATCGCGGTCCGCTCGATCGAAGTGCAGCGGCCGTTCTACGAGAGCACGCTCGGGGCAGAATTCGAAGGCCTCGAAGATGTCGCGACGCAAAAGGTCCGCGTGGCGTTCTTTCGCATCGGCGACGTGCGGCTCGAGCTCCTTGAGCCGACCGATCCGGCGAGCGCGGTGGCGAAGTTTCTCGACACGCGCGGCGAAGGGCTGCACCATCTCGCGTTTACGGTCGAAGATATTAACGAGCGAATCGCCGAGCTCAAGTCCGCGGGCCTCCGCATGATCGACGACACGCCCCGCCCCGGGGCTCACCACATGCAAATCGCCTTTGTCCATCCGAAGAGTACGCATGGCGTGCTGACTGAGTTATGCCAGCCGCCGAAAGCCAGTTAGCCGCCGATGAGAGGTTCCCCGTGAAGACTGCCGTGAAGACATTTCCGATCATCACCGCCGAGGAGGCGGCCGAAAAAATTCCCCACGATGCCATGGTCGCGTTCAGCGGTTTCACGCCCGCCGGCGCGGCCAAGGCAGTGCCAGTGGCCCTGGCGGCCAAAGCGCGCCGGCTCCACGACGACGGGCGGCCCTATCAAATCCGCGTGCTCACGGGCGCATCGACCGGTCATAGCCTCGATGAAGCACTCGCGCAGGCAGACGCCATCAGCTGGCGCGCTCCCTATCAATCGTCCCCCGCGCTCCGCGAGCGGATCAACGACGGCCGCGTGGCGTTCGTCGACATGCACCTGTCGCACTTGCCGCAGTCAGTGCTGTTCGGCTTCTTCGGCAAAGTCGACTTCGCCGTGATCGAGGCTAGCGAGGTGACCGACGACGGCCGCGTCTATCTCACCACTTCAGTCGGCGCGTCGCCCACGTTCCTGCAGGCGGCCGACAAGGTGATCATCGAGCTCAATCGCAGCGCGTCGGCCGAGATCAGCGAGATGGCCGACATCGTCGTGCCGAAGCCGCCGCCGTTCCGCCTGGCGATCGACATGGACTACCCGCTGCAGCGGATCGGCAAGAAATACGCCCGCGTCGATCCCGAAAAAATCATCGGCATCGTGGAGACCGACGCGGTCGACGAGCTCACCGACGCCGCGCCGCCGAGTGCCAACTGTAACGCGATCGCTCGGCACGTGGTCCATTTTCTGCTCGAAGAAATGGCGAGCGGCCGGCTGCCGAGCGAGATGCTGCCGATCGAAGCGGGCGTCGGCAATGTGGCCAACGCGGTTCTCGGCGGTCTGGGTAAACATCCCGACATCCCCAACTTCATGATGTTCACCGAGGTCTTCCAGCCCGCCGCCTTCGAGCTGATGACCAAGGAGCGGATCACGGGCGCGAGCACCTGCGCGCTGACCCTTTCGCCGCAACAGATGGCCGACCTCGTGGACGAGATCGACTTCTATTCGCCGCGATTGGTGCTGCGGCCGCAGGAAATTTCCAACAATCCGGCCGCAGTCCGTCAGATGGGTGTGATCGCGCTCAACACGGCGCTCGAGATCGACCTCTATGGCCACGTGAACTCAACGCACGTATTGGGTCAGAAGATGATGAACGGCATCGGCGGCAGCGGCGACTTCGCCCGCAATGCGTATCTTTCGATCTTCATGTGCCCGTCGACCGCTAAGGAGGGTGCGATCTCGACCATCGTGCCGATGGCCACGCACGTCGACCACAGCGAACATTCGGTGCAGATCGTCGTCACGGAGCAGGGGCTTGCCGATCTGCGCGGCGCGGCGCCGGAAGAACGGGCTCGCCGGATCATCGACCACTGCGCTCATCCCGATTACCGTGACTACTTGCATCGCTACGTCAGCGGCTGCCGGCCGGGCCACATCCGGCACGACCTGGGCCGCGCGTTCGAGCTGCATCAAAATCTGCAGCGCCACGGAAAGATGCTGCCATGAAACTCGCCGAAGAATTTTCGATTGGCGGCGACTTCCCCGCCGCGAGCTACGCCGATTGGCGATCTCTGGTCGAAGCGGACCTCGCCGGCGTGCCGTTCGAGAAGAAACTCGTCACGCAGACGTACGAAGGCATCGACATCCAGCCGGTCTACACGCGGCAAGATTTTGACGCTGCGCACGACCCGTTCGGCTTTCCGGGCCTGCCAATGTTCGTCCGCGGCGCACAATCATTGGGGCAGGTGCTCACCGGGACCGATTTGCGACAGCAGTATGCGGAGCCGGAGCCGACGGCGGCGAACCGGGCGATACGCGAAGATTTGGCGGGCGGCGTCACGTCGGTGGAGCTGCAGCTGGATGCGGCCGCGGCGCAGGGATTCGATCCGGGCGACGAGAAAGCTGCGGCGCTCGCGGGGCAGGGCGGCGTGATGGCATATTGCGTCGATGACTTGGACGCGGCCCTGGCGAATGTTGATCTCGCCTCGGTTGGCGTCGCGCTGGTTTCAGGCGCGGCGTTCGTACCGGCGGCGGCCATGTTCACCGAACTTTGGCGGCGGCGAGACGTGCCGCTCGATCAGGCACACGGCGCGTTCAATGCCGATCCACTCACGGTGCTGGCCCGCGAAGGAAAGTTGCCGATGAGTGCGGAGCAGGCGCTCACGGCGCTCGGTGACCTGGCCGCATGGACAAGCGAGAACTTACCGCGCGTCACTGCCGTCGCCGTCGACACGTCGGCCTACCATCATGCCGGCGCGACTTCTGCGCAAGACCTCGCCATCGCCCTGGCGTCCGCCACCGCCTACCTCCGCGCGATGACCGCCGCCGGCCTCAGCGTCGATGCGGCCGCGCGACAAATCCTCTTCCGCATCAGCCTCGGCGCGCACCATTTCCTGGCGATCGCCAAACTGCGCGCCGCACGCCGACTGTGGGCTCGCGTCGTCGAAGCGGCCGGCGGTTCGGACGCAGCTGCCGCCATGCAAATCCACGCCCGCGTGAGCGATCGCGTGCTCACCGCGCGCGACCCGTATGTCAACATCCTCCGCAACACGGTCGGCGTCTTCGCCGCGATCCTGGGCGGGGCGCAGGTTGTCACTTCGGTGCCGCTGGATCAGGTTGTCGGCCCGGCGGACAATTTCACCCGCCGCGTCGCCCGCAACACGCTGCTGATCCTTGAACAAGAAGCCCAACTTCATCGCGTGATCGATCCCGCGGGCGGCAGTTGGTTTCTCGACCGCATCACCACCGACCTTGCGACCGAAGCCTGGAAAATTTTCCAGGAGATTGAGCGCCGAGGTGGGATGCTCGCCGTGCTCGAAAGCGGTTGGATCGCCAGCGAAATCGAAGCCGCCTTCGCGCCGCGGGCCAAAGACATCGCCCGCCGCAAGGAAGGCATCACCGGCGTGAGCGAATTTCCGAACGTCGCCGAAGAGCCGATCGCGCGAAAGGCGCCCGACGTCGCCGCGCTCCGCCGCGCCGCAATCGAACGCACTGCGAAGAAGGCAACTTCCGTCCCGGCTTCCATCGACAACTTCGCCGCTGCACTCAACGCCGCAGCCAACGGCGCGACCATCGGCCAACTCGCCCGCGCCCTGAGCTACCACCAATCACAGGCCCGCGTCGAACCGCTCCCGGCGCGCAGCTTCGCCGAGCCCTTCGAAGACCTCCGCGACGCCGCTGACGCCTGGCAAACGAAACACGGCACGCGCCCCCGCGTCTTCCTAGCCAATTTGGGCCCGGTGGCCCATCACACCGTCCGCGCCACTTACTCGAAGAACTTCTTCGAGGCCGGCGGCTTCGAGGTGCTCTCGAGCGAAGGCTTCCGCGACGCGGCCACCGCGGCCGCCGCCTTCAAAAACTCCGGCGCGTCCGTCGCCGTCATCTGCTCGTCTGACAAGCTCTATCCCGAGCTTGTGCCCCCGACCGCCGCGGCTCTCAAACAGGCCGGCGCCCGATCGGTCGTGCTGGCCGGCAATCCCGGCGAGAACGAAGCCGCCTGGCGCGCCGCCGGCGTCGATCGATTCATCTATATCAAGTGCGACGTGCTCGCCACCCTCCGCGAAATGCTCCGCGAGGAAGGAGTCTTGGCGTCATGAGAGTTGCCTCCCAAACCAAAACCGCCCGCGCGACGATCCCCAACTTCGCCGACGTCCCGCTCGAATCGCCGCGCACGAAACCCGCCACGCGCGACGACTGGCAGCGCTCGCTCGCCGTCCCCCTCGCCGAGCTCACCTGGGACACCGCCGAGCAAATCCCCGTCGCGCCGCTCTATTCCGCCGCTGACCTCGCGGGCGTCGACCACCTCGACACCATGCCCGGCATGCCGCCGTTCCTTCGCGGTCCGTACCCGACGATGTACGTCCAGCGCCCCTGGACCGTCCGACAATACGCCGGCTTCAGCACGGCCGCCGACTCGAACGCCTTCTATCGCCGCAACCTCGCCGCCGGCCAGATGGGACTCAGCGTCGCCTTCGATCTCGCCACGCATCGTGGCTACGACTCGGACCATCCGCGCGTCACCGGCGACGTCGGCATGGCGGGCGTCGCCATCGACAGCATCTACGACATGCGGACCCTTTTCGCCGGCATCCCGCTCGATCGGATGAGCGTCTCCATGACGATGAACGGCGCGGTGCTGCCAATCATGGCGCTTTACATCGTCGCCGCGGAAGAGCAGGGCGTCCCGCTCGATAAGCTTACCGGCACGATCCAGAACGACATCCTCAAGGAGTTCATGGTCCGCAACACGTATATCTACCCGCCAGAGCCCAGCATCCGCATCATCGCCGACATCTTCGACTACACCAGCCGCCACATGCCGAAGTTCAACAGCATCAGCATCAGCGGCTACCACATGCAGGAAGCCGGCGCGACCGCCGACCTGGAGCTCGCCTACACGCTCGCCGACGGCCTCGAATACGTCCGCACCGGCATCCAATCGGGCCTCGATGTCGACGCCTTCTGCCCGCGGCTCTCGTTCTTCTGGGCGATTGGCATGAACTATTTTATGGAAGTCGCCAAGCTCCGCGCTGCCCGCCTGATCTGGGCCAAGCTGATCCAACAATTCGGGCCCAAGAATTCCAAGAGCCTCTCGCTCCGCACCCACAGCCAGACGAGCGGCTGGAGCCTCACCGCGCAAGACGTCTACAACAACGTCGTCCGCACCTGCCTCGAAGCGATGGCCGCCACCCACGGCCACACCCAATCGCTCCACACCAACGCGCTCGACGAAGCGCTCGCCCTTCCCACCGATTTCTCCGCCCGCATCGCCCGCAACACGCAGCTCTTTCTGCAACAGGAGACCGACACCTGCGACGTTGTCGATGCTTGGGGCGGCAGCTACTACGTCGAAAAACTCACGCACGACCTTGCGGCCCGCGCCTGGCGACACATCCGCGAAGTCGAAGAGCTCGGCGGCATGACCAAGGCCATCCAGGCCGGCATCCCCAAAATGCGGATCGAAGAAGCGTCCGCCCGCACCCAGGCCCGCATCGACTCCGGCCAGCAAACCGTCATCGGCGTCAACAAATATCGCCCCACGACGCCCGAAAACATCCACGTGCTTCACGTCGACAACACCGCCGTCCGCGAATCGCAAATCGCCGGCCTCAAGAAGCTGCGTGCCGAACGCGACCAGACGGAAGTCGATCGGGCGCTGACTGCGCTCACCAAAGCAGCGGCCAGCAGCAATGCCGGTAGCAGCACAGCCACCAAAGAAAATGGTAACCTTTTAGAACTGGCCGTCGTCGCGGCCCGTGCCAAAGCCACCGTCGGCGAAATCAGCGCGGCCCTCGAAAAAGTTTACGGCCGTTACGAAGCACCCGTGAAAGCGGTCCGCGGCGTGTACGCGGCCGAAGTCGGAGACGCAACCGTGGTCGACCAAACCCGCGCGCTTGTCGAACGATTCGCCCGCGCCGAAGGCCGCCGCCCGCGAATCCTCGTGGCCAAGATGGGTCAGGACGGTCACGACCGCGGTCAGAAGGTCATCGCCTCCGCGTTTGCCGACCTCGGCTTCGACGTCGACATCGGCCCCCTCTTCCGCACGCCCGCCGAAACCGCGCGGCAAGCGGTCGAGAACGATGTCCACATCGTCGGCGTCAGCTCGCTCGCCGCCGGCCACCTCACGCTGGTCCCTGAGCTCCGCGCGGAACTCCAGCGCCTCGGCCGCGACGACATCATGATCGTCGCCGGCGGCGTCATCCCGCCCGAAGATTACGACGCGTTGCGGAAGGCCGGCGCCGCCGCCATCTTCGGCCCCGGCACCGTCATCAGCGACGCCGCCGCCCAACTGGTCCGCGACCTCGCCACACGCCTCGGCATCGACGTCAATAAGACCTAAACTTGGATATGTGGTCTCTGACTTGATTTGGGAGGCGTCATCCAAAGCTTTTGTGGGAGGCGTCTCCGACGCCGATTTCGCAACGCACCTCGCACGCTCATTACTCATGGCACACGACGACCCCACACCGCGTGCCCTCCGTCGCGACCTATCCGTCGACGAATATTTCGCCGGCGTCCGCGCACGCAACCTCGCCGTCCTCTCCCGCGCCCTCACCCTCGTCGAATCGGCAAACCCGCAGCACCAACTGCTCGCCGAAGAGCTCCTCACCCGCCTCCTGCCCCACACCGGCGGCGCGATCCGCGTCGGCATCAGCGGCACCCCCGGCTCCGGCAAAAGCACCTTCATCGAATCGCTCGGCACGCAGCTCGTTCGCTCCGGCCACCGCGTCGCCGTCCTCGCCATCGACCCCTCGAGCGGCGTCACCGGCGGCAGCATCCTCGGCGACAAAACCCGCATGGCGAACCTCGCCGCCGACGCGAACGCTTACATCCGCCCCTCGCCGAGCGCCGGCACCCTCGGCGGCGTCGCCCGAAAAACCCGCGAGAGCATGCTGGTGTGCGAAGCCGCTCTTTACGACATCATCCTCATCGAAACCGTAGGCGTCGGCCAAAGCGAAACCTACGTCGCCGACATGACCGACTCGTTCGTCGCCCTCACCACCCCCGGCCAAGGCGACGAACTGCAAGGCATCAAGCGCGGCCTCTTGGAAGTCGTCGACTTCCTCGTCATCAACAAGGCCGACGGCGAAAACAAACAGCCCGCCGAGCTCGCGGCGCGACAATATCGAACCGCACTTGAATCCATCGCCGGCCACGCTACCAACAGCACCGACGACGGCGCGCCCGAAGTCTTCACCTGTAGCGCCCTCCACCACGAAGGCGTCGACCAGGTATGGACCGCCATCGCCGCACGACACACCGCGATGCAGCAAGACGGCCGCCTCACCGACCGCCGCCAAAAACAAAACCTCCGCTGGCTCTGGTCGATCATCGAAGACCGCCTCCGCCAATCCCTCTACGCCCATCCCAAAGTGCAAACCCTTCGCGCCGCGCTCGAACAAAAAGTCCTCACCGGCGAACTCCCCGTCGAATCCGCGGCGCGCCAACTCCTCGACGCGTACTCCACCAATACTTAACCCCGGGTGATTCGGTCGTCTCAGCGACCGAACGCCCGGGGCACTAAACGTTGATTCGCACCGGCTCGCCCCCGCCTGCGCGCTTCGTAGCAATTCTTCCGCCCACACCGCGCCCCCACCGTCCCCCTTGTCGCACTCCCGCCACGCGCCGAATGCTATCCTTTTTCATCGTGACTCCACACGACCGACGCGACCGACGCGACTTCCTTTCCCGCTGGGAGCACCACCATGTTGGGCAAACTCTTCGGCCCACCGGCCACGCAGTCCTCGCTAGTCATCGCCCGGCTCAATGATCGGGCCCAGCCGATTGATCGCGGCGCACTTTACGAGGACCCGCTCGACGAGGCCTTGCGAGAGCATCGTGCCGGCAGCGTCACCGGCGGCGGAACGCAACTCACCGCCGACTTCGAAGTCGAGTTCTGCGACATCGAGATCCAGGTTCCCGAGCCCGCGGCCCAAAGTCTCCCGCTGATCCGCCAGACTCTCGAAAACCTCGGCGCCCCCAAGGGCTCTAAGCTGCTCCTGGAAGGCCAAGGCGAAGAGCTGCCCTTCGGCCACAACGAAGGCCTGGCCGTCTACCTCAACGGCACCGACCTGCCGGACGAAGTCTACGCCGAATGCGACTTCGACTTCATCTATAGCGAGTTCAATCGCCTGCTCGACACCGACGGCCAAGTCCACAGCTTCTGGCAAGGCCCCACCGAAACCGCCCTCTACGCCTACGGCCCCTCATTCGAGAAAATGCAAACCCGCCTCGCCGACTTCTTGAATACGTATCCACTCTGCCAGCGCGCCCGCGTCGTCCAAATCGCATGAAGCGGGCCGCAGCGCTTCGCCCCGCGCCGCACCCATCACAGATTCAGCCCCGGGTAGCAACGTCGTCCGCCGAGCGATAGCGAGGAAGCAAGGACGGCGGCGGTAGTGCCTTGCCCTAGTCCGACCAAACGCCCGGGGCACTGCTTGTTGATTCTGGCCATTGCACCGACCGCTCTTCGCGGCCACACGGTTCAACCGCTCCGCTTCCACAAGTTCACAAGCGGCAGTGGAGCGCGTTCCTCCCTCCGCCCCAAAGGACTGACCTATTGCGCGGCAATCCCACCAACCTGCCACCCTAATCCCGACACAAACTGCTAGCTGTCGATGCCTTGCAGTAGTCAGAACGCCTGGAAGCCGCTAAGAGACGCATACGCGTCATCGGAATTTGCTTGCACCGCCAATCATTTGTTCAGTATTATCGTTCAGGAGGCTGGTCTCATGAGCGCGAGCTCGAAAATAGAATGGACGGATGCAACATGGAATCCCGTGCGTGGTTGTACCAAGGTCAGCCCAGGATGTGTTCATTGCTATGCCGAGACGCTGGCTGAGCGCTTTCGTGGCGTGCCAGGACATCCTTACGAGTTCGGTTTTGATCTGCGGCTTGTACCTCACAAGATTACCGAACCTATCACGTGGTCCCGTCCGAAGATGGTTTTCGTGAATTCGATGAGCGACTTATTTCACGAAGCCATCTCCGACGAATTCATTGAAATCGTTGTACGAGTCATGGAAGCAGCAAACTGGCACATTTACCAAGTGCTAACGAAAAGGTCCGAACGCCTGCTAAAGTTGTTATCCACAAAGCTTCGGTTTGCGGCACAATCGCCTCATATCTGGTGGGGAGTGAGCGTTGAGAACCGACGGTTTGGGTTGCCAAGAATCGAACACCTTCGCGCGGCTTCGCCCGCGATCGCGTTTCTATCTGTGGAGCCGTTATTGGAGCACCTCGGGCCGATTGAGTTAGAAGGTGTGCGTTGGGTAATAGTTGGCGGCGAAAGCGGGCCTGGCGCCCGACCGATGGAAAAGACCTGGGTGCTGGATTTGCGAAATCAATGTTCGAAGCGTCGCGTTCCATTTTTCTTCAAACAATGGGGTGGAGTGAAAAAGGGCAAGACTGGGCGGCACCTAGATGGCCGCACTTACGATGAATTGCCACCGATCACGCGAAGTGCGCCAGCCGACTTAGCGACGCGGAAGCATTTGATACAGCGATTTCAAGACAATTTGCCTGAAGAGGATTCGAATCCTCGCAAACGAACGGCTTGATCTCGATGCAAAGACGAAAGCACAGTTGGACGCCTGGCCACGAGCCTCCACCAATTGGTGCACATAGTTTGGCAAAGCATCGAGTGTTGCGGGCGTATTTGGAAAGATATGTCTCAGTTCTTACCAGTCGTCCGGAACAGGACCACTTTCGTCTAACGCTCGTTGACGGATTTGCTGGCGGAGGTCGATATCTCGACGAGCGAACCAACGAGGAGCGTCCCGGATCGCCGCTCATCATGCTGGAGGCGATGCGTGCCGCGCATGCAATAGCGCAGGAACGAAGATCCAAGCCGTTCAAATTGGATGTTCGGTACTTCTTCGTCGAAAAACGTCGCGATTCGTTCGAATTTCTTTCGAAGACGCTTAAAGACTCTCAATACTCGTCTGAAATTGGCAACTCGATCACCTTGTTGCAGGGTGACTTTGACAACTTTGTCCCCGCAATTCTCGAAGACATTAGAAAACGCGGGACTGCCGGCCGATCAATTTTTGTATTGGATCAATGCGGCTACACCGATGTGCCACTTGGAACTATTCGAAACATTCTTGCGAATCTCGATAACTCTGAAGTCATCCTCACGTTCGCCACAGACTTCTTGATTAGCTACTTGACCGAAGATGAACAAACCCAACGAATCCTCGAAAAGACGGGGATATCGTTGCCCGCGACCGCCATAGCTTCGGCAAAACAGTATCGGGAATGGCGCAGGATAATCCAATTCGCCCTGCACCGAGAGATTCCTGAGAAGACGAGGGCTAAGTATTACACCCCGTTCTTCATACGTTCTACCGAATCAAAGCGAGATCTCTGGCTAGTTCACTTATCCGGTCATTTCCGTGCTAGAGACGTGATGGTTGGCCTGCACTGGAAGGAATGCACGGATTTCGCGCATTACGGCCGCAGCGGCTTACGTATGCTTGGATACGATCCAACGAAGGATGATGAATGGTCCAAGCAAAAGATGCTTCCAGGCTTCTACTTTGACGACACCGCACTTGTGGCCAGTCAAGAGGAGCTGTTTGAACAGCTGCCAGCAAAGATCCACCAGATGAAAGATGGGGTTGTCTTCAACGAACTATTTGCTGGTGTTACAAACGATTGTCCGGTTACCGCGGAAATCATGAAAGGTGTGGTTTCAGATCTGGCAAACGAAGGATTTATTCGAATTGTCAGCCGCAAGGGTGTTAATAGGCGACGTGGCGTGCAGCACGGCTCTGATATTCTAATTCCTAGTCGGCAATTGCGTTTCATTTGACATGCTATAGAGTCGTCGATAATTGGTCCGCTATCCCCTTGACATGGGCCGCGACATATAGTATACATAAAATCACTGCTCAGGGCCCTGCAATCCCAAGCGTTTCGCACCACCGCTCTTTGACAACCAGAACGTCGATAGACCCATCCAGCTCTCGGCCCCGCTACCCGCATGCGCAGACCGCTTCCAACACAATGGCGAACTTAGCGGTTCAATCCGTTTTCGCGCCTCTTTGTGCCTTTTCGTGGCTCCGCTTCGTGCCGTCGTGGTGAACCCCGTTTTGCACCACGAATGGATGCAGAATGAAACCGCCCCACCCCGAAAAACGCCTGACATCTTCGAAGGCGTCACGAAAACACGACGAGAAATAACGACTTACGTCGAAGAGCCGAAAACCATTTTGCTTCGCCCCTGTCGATAAAATGAATCGCGGAGCGGGCGCCGGCAATCGTCTCCCTACTCCAGTGCCGCGAACCCGCGCTCACCACGCCCAGACCGGATACAACCCGATGAACGACGTCGCCCGGCCGGCTTCTTCTTTCAGTCGCTGCACCTGATCGTCCAAGAGCTCGACTTCCCATTGCAGCTGCGCCTCGCGGCCGGCGTTCGTCAGCAGCCGCCCGCGCTCCAGCTGCAGCGTCGCCACTTCGGCCCGCAGGCGAAAGCGTTCGATATCGAGCTCGCCAAACGTGCCCGGCACGCGCTGGTTCGCGGCCGTCGCGCTTCGCCAATTGGTTGCCGCCGCCTTCTGCTCGGCCTCGGCCCGCCGCAGCCAGACCTGAAATTCGCTCGCCGCGCGGCCGCCGGTCGCCTGCTCCAGCCGCGCCTTGGCCACGTCGACGTCGTACTGATACTCGGCCACGACGCTGCTCGGCACCGACCGCGCCACCCGCTTGTTGCTCTCCTGGACGCGCGTCAAATTCGCCTCCGCGAGCTGCAACTGCGCCCGGGCGTACCGCACGTCGACGCTCTCGCCAGAGCGATCACTAGCCGCGGGCACCTGCGACAGCAAACACCAGCCGACGACTCCAATCAATATCCCAATGTGCATAGCTCGGTCCCTCACAACCGCGGACTTGCCGCAACGCGCCCTGATGAAATTATACCGCCGCGGAGATTCAGGCGGTTCACGGAGCGGACGCACGGGCCGCGTCGCATTATCCAACAAACGGGCCGCGCGATGCCGATGCTGCGAATCCTCGGCAGGATGCCGAGGCTATATAGCCCGTCCATCCTGGCCGGGGTGTTATGCGTGGCCGCGCTCAAGCCGCGTCACTCAAACTCCAGAATCGGCTGGTCCACCGAGAGCGATTCGCCCACCCCCGCGAGGAGTTTGTGAATCTTGCCTTCCCGCTCGGCGCGGAGGACGTTTTCCATTTTCATCGCTTCGACCACCGCGAGGTCCTGCCCCGGCTTCACTTCCTCGCCGGCGGCCACGACGATTCGCGCGAGGAGGCCGGGCATCGGCGAGAGCAGATATTTCGTGCTCGCCGAAGCGGTCTTGGCTGGCATCCGGCCCAGCAGCTCCGCCGCGCGGGCGGACAGCACCATCGCGTCGAGCTGTGTGCCCCAGTGGAAGAGGCGGTACTTCAGGTGGCGGCGTTCGACCTGGATGCAGACTTCCGTGCCGTTGATCCGGCCGCGGAATAGCGGCTCGCCGAATTGCCAGTCGGTGATCACGTGATAGTTCAAGTCGCCGTAGCGGACGCGGTAGCCGTCGTCGGAAGGGAGCACGCTGATCGTGTGCTGGGTTTGGCCCCCGTGCGATTCGAGCACCACGACCCAGTCCTGCTCGACCTGCGGCTGGTACCCATCCAGTTGCCCGGTGATCTGCGCCGCCCGCTCGCGATACCGCCGATGGATCACGCCGCACGTGGCAATGAGGAGCCCTGGCTCGTCATGCACGACGTCGGCCGCGTTGAAGCCGTGCGGATATTCCTCGGCGATGAGATTGGTGCTCAGCCGGCCCTGGATGAATCGCGGATGTTCGACCAGCGCGCCGAGGAAGCTGATGTTGTGCGACACGCCGCGGATGTAGAACTCATTGAGCGCGGAACGCATCTCGGCGATCGCGGCGGCCCGCGTTGGCCCGTACGTAATCAGCTTGGCGATCATCGGGTCGTAATGGATCGAGACCTCGCCCCCCTCGTACACGCCTGTATCGATGCGGACGCTCGCCGACTCGGCCGGCGGCAGATAACGGACGAGCCGGCCGACCGACGGCAAGAACCCTCGAAATGGATCTTCGGCATAGACGCGGGCTTCAATCGCCGCGCCGCGGAGCTGCACGTCGCTCTGGCCGAACGGGAGCGGCTCACCCGCCGCGATGCGAATCATCCACTCAACGAGGTCCAGCCCGGTGACGAACTCCGTGACCGGGTGCTCGACCTGGAGGCGCGTATTCATCTCGAGGAAATAGAAATTGCGCTGCTGATCGGCAACGAATTCCACCGTGCCGGCCGACGAGTAGCCGACCGCACGAGCGAGCGCGACCGCCTGCTCGCCCATGGAGATCCGCGTCGCGGCGTCCAAGAGCGGCGACGGCGATTCCTCGATCACTTTTTGATGCCGCCGCTGCAGCGAGCACTCGCGCTCGCCGAGGTAGAGGATGTTGCCATGCTGGTCGCCGAGCACCTGGATCTCGATGTGCCGCGGGTTCTCGATGTACTTTTCGAGGAACACGCGCTCGTCGCCGAAACTAGAGCGGGCTTCGTTCGTGGCCCGTTCAAATCCGTCGCGGCATTCGGTGTCGTTGTGCGCGATCCGCATTCCCTTGCCGCCGCCGCCCGCACTCGCCTTAAGCATCACGGGATAGCCGATCTCGCGGGCCACGTCGACCGCCGCGTCGGCCGAGGGAATCACTTCCGTGTGCCCCGGGATCGTGTTCACGCCGGCATCGCGGGCGAGCCGCTTCGACGTAATCTTGTCGCCCATCGAGCGGATTGCGCGGACGCCCGGACCAATGAACGCGAGCCCCGCGTCCGCGAGCCGCTCGGCAAACGTCGCGTTCTCCGAGAGAAAGCCGTAGCCGGGGTGCACGGCTTGCGCGCCGGTCTGGCGGCAGGCGTTGAGAATGTTGTCGATCACCAGGTAGCTTTGGGCCGACGGCGCGGGGCCGATGCACACGGCCTCGTCCGCCAGCGCCACGTGCAGCGCATCGCGGTCCGCTTCCGAATAGACCGCGACCGTAGCGATGCCCATTCGCCGCGCGGTGCGGATTACGCGGCACGCGATCTCGCCGCGGTTGGCGATGAGGATTTTCTGGAACACGTTCGTGTCACCTCGAGGCGTCCGCCGCCCCGGCTAGCAATGATCTACTTACAACGGGATGTTGCCGTGCTTGCGCCACGGGTTCTGCAAAGTCTTGTTACGCAGCATCGCCAGCGAGCGGCAAATCCGCTGCCGGGTGTCGCGCGGCATGACGACGTCGTCAATGTATCCGCGCCGACCCGCGACAAACGGATTGGCAAATTTCTGCCGATACTCTTCGGTCAATTCCGCGATGCGATTGGCGTCGTCGCGGTCCTTGCGGAAAATGATCTCGACCGCGCCCTTGGGACCCATGACGGCGATCTCGGCACTAGGCCAGGCGAGGTTCACGTCGCCGCGCAAGTGCTTCGACGACATAACGTCGTACGCGCCGCCGTAGGCCTTGCGGGTGATCAGCGTGATCTTCGGCACTGTGGCCTCGGCAAAGGCGTAGAGCAGCTTCGCGCCATGTTTGATGATGCCGCCATATTCCTGCGCCGTGCCGGGCATGAAGCCGGGGACGTCGACCAGCGTGATCAGTGGAATGCCGAAGGCGTCGCAAAACCGCACAAAGCGGGCCGCTTTGATCGACGACTTGATGTCGAGACAGCCCGCGAGGACCATCGGTTGATTGGCGACGATGCCGACGGGGTAGCCTTCCATGCGGGCGAAACCGACGACAATGTTCTTGGCGTTCTCGGTCTGGATCTCGAAGAAGTCGGTGTCGTCGACGATCTTGAGAATCAGCTCCTTCATGTCGTATGGCTTAGTCGCGCTGTCGGGCACGAGCGTATCGAGCGATGGCTCGCAGCGGTCAGCGGCATCGGGCGTGGGGCGGTAAGGAGGCGGCACACGGTTGTTCGCCGGCAAGTAGTTCATCAACCGCCGCGTCATCATGAGGGCCTCGACGTCGTTCTCGAACGCCAGGTCGGCCACGCCGGACTTCGTGGTGTGTGTCCCCGCGCCGCCGAGCTCTTCGTGATCGACGACTTCGTGGGTGACCGTCTTCACGACTTCCGGCCCGGTGACGTACATGTACGAGCTGTCGCGGACCATGAAGATGAAGTCAGTCATTGCCGGCGAGTAAACCGCACCGCCGGCGCATGGACCCATGATCAGCGAAATCTGTGGCACCACGCCGGAGGCGAGCACGTTCCGCTGAAAAACTTCCGCGTAACCGGCGAGCGAGGCGACGCCTTCCTGGATCCGCGCGCCGCCGGAGTCGTTGATGCCGATCACGGGCGCGCCGACCTTCATGGCGTGGTCCATGATCTTGCAAATCTTCTCGGCATGGGCCTCGGAGAGAGAGCCGCCAAAAACTGTAAAATCCTGGCTGAAGACGAATACCACCCGGCCATTGATTGTGCCGTAGCCGGTCACCACGCCGTCGCCGGGAATGCTCTGCTCGCTCATGCCAAAGTCGGCGCAGCGATGCTCGACGAACATGTCCCACTCCTCGAAGGAGCCGGGATCCATCAAGAGCTCGATCCGCTCGCGCGCCGTGAGCTTCCCCTTGGCGTGTTGGGTTTCGATGCGCTTCTGGCCACCGCCGAGCTCGGCTGCGGCGCGCTTCTCGGCGAGTTGGCGGACGATGTGTTGCATGGGTGTTGTACAACGATTGCTAAAAAGCCATAAGGTTATCAGGTGCTGGCGGACCTTAATATATGCTGTCTAAACGCCCGGCGGGCCAGAATGTGCATTTGCATTATGTCATGCTATGGATGCGCGAATACTTGCCTTCAAATTCGCCGTCCTCGCTCGATTTCCACGGCAAATTATACCATTTTCGCCGTATATTGCAATCGCAGCATTTTGTGCTTGACTTTGGGGCCCTTTCGGACGAATAATTTGGGGTAGAGAGGCGGCATTTCAACGCATTTCGGGCTCAGGGTGAGCAAGAAATCGGTTTTTGTGCAAACGCGTAATGGGGAGAGAACAAGCCATGGCCGAGACGAAAACTGCAGTCGCCAGTCCCGTGTTCGAGGAGATGTTTCAAAACATCCGCAAAGCTGCCGAGGCCAACCTCAAGATGCAGCAGGAGGTGCTCAGCCAATGGTCGGTGCTGTGGCCAGGGATGCCGCTGCCGCAGTCGGCCTGGATGAATCAGTTTCAGAACGTCCGCAAGCAATGGCTGGAAACCGTGTCCAGTCTGGCGCGGAAGCATCGCGACACCGTGGACCGGCAGTATGATGCCGCAATCGAGTCTTTGGATGCGGCGCTGCATGTGACGGACGCCGGCACTCCGGAAGAGCTGCGTCGGCGGACCGAGCAATTCTGCCGCAAGACGCTCGACTGCATGCGGGAAGTCACCGAAACCCAGATTCGCGAATTTCAAGAGGCGGTCACCAAATGGACCGATCTGTTCGCCAAGACGGGTGTGTGAGCGTGTGGTCGTCGGCTGGTGGCACTGCGTGGTGCGGCTTTCGTTGCGGCCGCAGCGGGCGACTGCAACGAGGGCCGGCGCAGGGCCGGCTTTCGCAAAGGTGAGTCGTCATGAACATTCGCAACAAGGTAGCGCTGGTGACGGGCGCCGGCAGCGGCATCGGAGCGGCGGTCTGCCGCGAGCTGGCCCGGCGCGAAGCGAAGGCGGTGATCCTCGTGGACCGCCGCGATACGGTGTACGACCTGGCGGACTCGATCAATTCGAGCATCGGTCGGCAGATCGCAGAAGTCAAAGTGGGTGACACGACCAACGATACGTTTCGCGCCCAGGTGTTCGACGAGGTGACCGCTCAGCACGGCGTGGTGAGCATCTGCGTACCGGCCGCGGGCATCACGCGCGACAAGTTGGCGGTGGTGCTGGACAAAGAGACCGGCAAGGCAGAGCCATATTCGATCTCGACGTTCCGGGAAGTGACCGAGGTGAACCTCGTCGCGCCGATCTACTGGGCGATCGAGATGATCGCGCGGATCGCAGAGGATCGCTGGAAACGTGGGCTCAAACGATGGGAGCCGGAAGAAATGGTGCAGGGAACGGTGGTTTTCCTGGGCTCGGTGTCGTCGCAAGGCAACAAGGGTCAGATTTCGTATGCGGTCGCCAAAGCGGGCCTGGAAGGCGCGGCGGCGACGCTTACCAAGGAGGCCATTTACTATGGCGTGCGTTGCGGCATCATCCATCCGGGATTCACCGACACGCCGATGGTGCGATCGCTGGGCGAGGAGTTTATCGCCAAGTACGTGCTGCCGTTCACGCAGCTCCGGCGGCTGATCCAGCCGGAGGAGATCGCCGACGCGATCTGCTTCATGATCTCGAATTCGGCGGTGAGCGGGCAGCTGTGGGCGGACGCAGGCTGGCATGGCCCGGCGTGAGGGTTTCCGTGATGGACCAAGTCACGCAATCGGCGTCGGAGACGCCTCCCACAGCGGAGTCAATCAAACTTTATGACGACGCCGGATAAACATCGCTCGATGCCGGCGTCAGTGGCCACGAGCAGCGCGCCATCGCGGTCGATGCCTTGGCAGTGGCCGGCGATGCGCCGCGCGGGAAGTTCGATCTCGACGCCTCGGCCGGTGAGCAGGCAGCGGCGGGACCAGGTCTCCTGGAGCTCGTCGATGCCGGCGGCGAGCCAGTCGATTCGCATGGCGAGCCGCCGCAACACCGCCACGAGCACATCGATGCGCGGTATATCGCGTCCCGCCACATCTCGCAGTGAGATTGCCTTATCGCGCAGCTCCTGCGGCGCCAGCAGCGACGAATTATTGACATTAATGCCGATGCCGAGCACCACGCTGCCTTGCCGGTTGTCGGCCGTCTCGACCAGGATGCCCGCGAGCTTGCGGCCGTCGAGATACACGTCGTTGGGCCATTTGAGCGCGACGTTCGCTCCAGGCAGCAGCGACTCGGCGGCTTCGCAAACTGCCAGACCGACCGTAAGCGACATTTGCGGCCAGCGACTCACCGGCAGATCAAACTCAGGTGTGCGAAAGAGCACAGAAAACGTCAGCGCGCCCCCGGCGGACCACCAGGAATTGGCCCCACGACCCCGACCGGCGGTCTGGCGATCGGCCAAAACGAGGCAGCAGGATCGCCCCTCGGGAGCCTCGCCGGCGAGTTCTAACGTGCGGGTATTGGTAGACGCCATTTCCTGGCGATAATCGACGCGATCGACGAACGTCTCGGTTAGGACGCGGTCCAGGTCGGCGGGCGAAAAGGTCGGCTCGGCGATTGGCGAATCAGGGATCATCGAAGAGTGAAAGACGCGGAAAAGCGACTAGGCACGCAAATTGCGTTCTACCTCGAACGCGGGAACTTGTAGTCATGGCAGAAGAGCCGATTCAAATCAAGCGCTATCCGAACCGGCGGTTCTACGCGCGGAACACGAGCAAGTACGTGACGCTGGGCGAAATCGAACAGATGATCCGCGACGGGCATACGATTGAAGTCCGCGACAGCCAGACGGACGAGGAAATCACGCACGCCCTGCTCACACAGATCATCCTCGAGCGGCAGCCGGAGAAGATCGCGCTCTTCCCCGCGGCGATGCTCCACAGCATCGTGCGCTCGAACCAGGTGATGAGCGACTTCCTGCGCGATTACTTCAGGCACTCGCTCACCTATCTCGACTACTTGCAGAAGCACGGCACGGTGGCGGGTGGCATCGCCAATCCGATGCACTGGGTGAAAGCCTGGATGGAAGCGTTCCGGCCGGCGAATGGCGAGACGCCGTCGACCGAGCCAAGCGCCGCCTCGCCAACCCCGCTACCTGCAGATCTCGCCGAGCGCGTGGCGGAGCTCGAAGCGCGGATTCGACAACTGGAGTCGACCCAGCCGCCGCCCGGGTAGCACATGGAGACAGTCCTGATCACCAAAAGGAGCTTGAAAATGAGTGTCTATAAAGTCATTGAGCTCGTGGGTACGAGTGAGGTTTCCTGGGATGATGCCGCCCGCAACGCGGTCGAGACTGCAGGCGGTAAGCTTAAAGATCTGCGGATTGCGGAAGTTACGAAGCTTGATCTGAAGATCGAGAACGGCAAGATCGTGTACCGCACGCGTGTGAATCTTTCCTTCAAATACATTGGCGACAAATGATCCGCAGACAATTGCTAGACGAACTAGAACAGCGGCGGGAAGCAGCGCGGCTTGGCGGCGGTCAGGCGAAGCTGCAGTCCCAGCACGAAAAAGGACAGCTCACAGCCCGCGAGAGGCTCGAAGCGCTCTACGACGCCGATACGTTTCAAGAATGGGGCATGCACGTCGATCATGCGTGTCACGACTTCGGCATGGAAGGCAAATCGATGCCGGGTGACGGCGTCGTGACCGGGCTGGGCCGCGTCGACGGCAGGCCCGTCGCCGCCTTCAGCCAGGATGCGACCGTGGGGGGTGGCGCGCTCGGCCAGCGCCATTCGAAGAAGATTTGCGACGTGATGGACTACGCGCTGGAATGCGGCATGCCATTCGTCGCGGTGAACGATTCCGGCGGGGCGCGGATCCAGGAGGCGGTCGAATCGCTCTCGGGTTACGGGCAAGTGTTCTTCCGCAACGTCGAGCTTTCGGGCGTTGTGCCCCAGATCGCGGTAATCGTGGGCAACTGCGCTGGCGGGGCGGCCTACTCGCCGGCGCTCATGGATTTTCTCATCATGAGCCGCCAGAACGCCAACATGTTTATCTGCGGCCCGCAGGTGATCAAAGCGGCGACCGGCGTCGAAGTCACGATGGACGAAGTGGGCGGCGTGGGAGTCAACGCCTGCGTAAGCGGCAACGTCCATTTCGTCGCCGATAACGACGAGCACGCCATGCAGATCGCGCGACAACTGCTCTCTTACTTGCCGCCGAACAATGTCGAAAATCCGCCCCACCGACCGACACCCGAGATCTCGTTCGACCCCGATCCGACGTTTAACGAGCTTTTGCCCGAGGACCCGAAGGCATCGCTCGACATGTATCAGATCATCGATCGGCTGGCTGATGCCGAGTCGTTTCTCGAAGTGCATCGTGAATTTGCGGCTAACCTGATCGTCGGGTTCGCCCGGATCGACGGCGTGGTGGTCGGCATCGTCGCCAATCAGCCGAGCGTCAAGGCGGGCACGCTGGACATCGACGCCTCGGACAAAGGCGCCCGCTTCATTCGATTCTGCAACGCGTTCAACATACCGCTCGTGACGCTGGTCGACATTCCCGGGTTTCTGCCGGGCATCAATCAGGAGCGCGGCGGCATCATTCGGCATGGGGCCAAAATGCTGTTCGCGTATTCGTCCTGCACGGTGCCGAAGATCACGGTGATCGTCCGCAAGGCGTACGGCGGATCGTATCTGGCGATGTGCAGCCGCGACCTGCGAGCCGACGCAGTATTCGCCTGGCCCACGGCGGAGATTGCCGTGATGGGGGCCGATGGCGCGGTGAATGTCCTTTATCGCAAGGAGCTCTCAGCCGCCAAGGACCAGCAGGCGCTGCGCGAGCAGTTGACGGACGAGTACCGCAATCGCTTTGCTTCGCCGTACATGGCAGCGGCACACGGTATGATCACCGACGTGATCGACCCGTCCGAAACTCGGGGCGTCGTGTCGATGGCCCTGCGTAACACCCTGACCAAGAGCATCTCTCGCCCACCGAAGAAGCACGGACTGATTCCCCTATGAACGCCGCCGTGCTGCTATTGGCCGTCGATCTACCGACGGACCCGACGACGCTCGAACTCCTCTGGTTCGCGCTAACAGGGATGTTGGTAGTGATGCTGAGCCTGTCGTTGTTGGCCATGTTTTCGTCGGTTCTGGCGCGTCTCATTCGGTTGCTCGCGCCCCGGCCGTTAGCAAATCGCGCGGCGGCTCCGCCACCGCTCGGCGAGGTGCCCGACGAAGAAATTGCGGTGATAGCGGCGGCGGTCGCCGCAGTGATCGACGCTCGGCATCGGATTATCAGCATTCGTGGACTAACGCCGGAGGATTTGAGCTGGTCGCTGGAAGGGCGACTGCAGCATCATTCGTCCCACAAACCAGCCAGGCCAAGACATTGACATTGCGGCGCTTTGTGGCGCCGATTTACCCGAGGACCGACATGAAACAATTGAGGATCACAGTTGGCAAGAAGACGTATGACGTTACGGTCGAAGTGATCAGCGACGACGACCCGGTGCGCAGCCGGCCGGTGCCAGCCCGCACGGCAGCGACTGCGGCGGCGCTGAGTGCACCGGCGGGCGCTCCTCCCGCGCCGCAATCGACCGGCCCGATCGCCGATGGCGCGGTGATGAGCCCGATGGCGGGCACCGTGAAGTCGATCAGAGTCAAAGCGGGCGACACGGTGAGCGTCAACGAGGTGTTGTTAACGCTCGACGCGATGAAAATGGAAGTGCCGGTTTCCGCGCCCGTCGCGGGCCAGGTCGCCAGCGTGGAAGTCAAAGAAGGGCAGTCCGTCCAGGAAGGGCAAGCGTTGCTGGTACTAAACTAGGGCCCTCAGCGCGGCGAACTACCATGGAGATGATTCACGACTTTCTGGACATGACGGCGATCGACCTCATCAGCTGGCGGATGCTGGTGATGTGGGGGGTGTGCTGCCTGCTGTTTTATCTGGCGATCGCCAAAGAATTCGAGCCGATGCTCTTGATCCCGATCGCATTCGGGGCCTTGATCGCAAATCTACCGACGCAGGGAGTGCTCAATCCGCCGGAAGGCGAGGCCGCGGGCGGGTTGTACTATTACATTTACAAAGGCATCGAGTGGGAAATCTTCCCGCCGCTGATTTTCCTCGGTGTCGGGGCACTCACTGACTTCGGCCCGCTGATCGCCAATCCACGGACGTTGCTCTTGGGCGGGGCGGCCCAATTGGGCGTCGTGATCACATTCCTGGGGGCCGATTCCCTCGGTTTCACGCCGCGAGAAGCGGCTTCGATCGGCATCATCGGCGGGGCGGACGGCCCGACGACGATCTTTATCACCAACAAGCTCGCGCCGCATCTGGTCGGGGCGGTTGCCGTCGCCGCGTATTCTTACATGGCCCTGGTGCCGCTTATCCAACCGCCAATTATGCGGGCACTCACTACGAAAAAGGAGCGGTTGATCCGGATGAAGTCGCTCCGCAGCGTCTCGAAGCTGGAACGGCTGGCGTTCTGCTTGATGACAATGATCCTCTGCATCCTGATCGTGCCCAGTGCTTCCGCGTTGATTGCCATGTTGATGCTCGGAAATTTTATCCGCGAGAGCGCCGTCGTCGAACGACTGACGAAGGCGGCGCAAAACGAATTAATCAACCTGGTGACAATTTTCCTGGGCACCAGCGTAGGCATCACCATGAGCGGGGATTCGTTCCTACAAGCCAGTACGCTCAAGATCTTGGCAATGGGTGTGGTGGCATTCTCAGTTTCCACTGCCGGCGGCGTGCTGATGGCCAAGGCCATGAACTTGCTCAGCCCCGGCAATCCGATCAACCCACTGATCGGTTCGGCGGGAGTGTCGGCAGTGCCGATGGCGGCCCGTGTGTCGCACGTTGAAGGCCAGCGTTACGACCCGCAAAATCACTTGCTGATGCACGCCATGGGGCCCAACGTGGCCGGCGTCATCGGGACAGCCGTCGTCGCGGGCTATTTCATCGCCAAGCTGTCGTAGGGGTGCAGGACCGATAGTCCGCGGCTGGCCGGGCCTATTCGGGTGTATAGAATTCTGAGAACGGCTGGCATTTTGCGGGCCGTGTTTCAGGCTCTATGTGCTGCCATGAAGTCGAATGTTGTTCACAAATTGCTTTCCCGCTTGGAAGAGCTCGTGCATCGCGAGACCGCGACCGGCACCGAGTTCTGGCTGGCTCGAGACCTTCAGAACGTGCTCGGCTACGCGCGTTGGTCGAATTTCACGCGCGTCATCGAGCGAGCGGTTGTCGCTTGCGACGCCAGCGGCAACAACCCGGACGACCACTTTCTGCCGGTTGTCAAGCTGCCGGAAAACGAAGCCTCTGCTACCACAAACAATCGCAATTCCAACCGGGAAGTCGACGACTACGCGCTCACCCGCTTCGCCTGCTACCTGATCGCCCAGAACGCCAACTCGGCCAAGGACCAGGTCGCGTTCGCGCAGACGTATTTCGCCCTGCAGACGCGGCGCCAGGAGCTGATCGAAGAGCGGCTCGCCGATCTGGAGCGGCTCAGCGCCCGCCGCAAGCTCAGCCAGTCGGAAAAAATCCTCTCGGGCTTGATCTACGAGCATGTGGAAGATGAGCGTGGCTTCAGCCGCATTCGCATCAAAGGAGACCAGGCGCTCTTCGGCGGCGTGACGACGCGGCAAATGAAACGTCGTCTGCAGGTACCGAAGGGGAGGGCGCTTGCCGATTTCCTGCCCACGATCACGATCAAGGCCAAGGATTTCGCCAACGAGATTACGAACTTCAGCATCAAGCGCGACTACTTGCACACCGAAGCCCAGATCACCCGCGAACACATCAAGAACAACCGCGACGTGCGGCGACTGCTCAAGCGGCGAAAGATCGTGCCCGAGGAACTTCCGGCGGCCGAGGATGTGAAGAAGGTAGCGCGCCGCGTGGCGAGCGACGAGCGACGACTGCCTCGGCAGGCAAAGCGGCTTTCAGCGTCAACGGACAACGCGTGATTCACGGATATTTGACGCCGCATGCCGGTCGTCCTACGATTGCCGTGCCATGTTGTTCTACCTCTTCCTGCTGTTCACCGTCGTGCCCGTCGTGGAGCTCGTGCTCCTCGTATGGCTGGGCGGACAGACTGTGTGGTGGTTGCCTGTGCTGTTGGTGATCGCCGACGGCTTGGCCGGGGCGCTGCTCTGGCGGTGGCAGGGGATTCGCACGCTCGTCCGGATCCGTGAAGAGATGGCCGCCGGGCGGATGCCGGCCGATGCCTTGGTCGACGGGCTATTGATCTTCTTCGCCGGCGGGCTGTTGATCACGCCGGGCATGATCACCGACGTAGCGGGGTTCGCGCTGTTGATCCCGCCCATCCGCGCGGTGGTGAAGCGGTTCGCCAAGGCCTGGTTCGTGCGGCATGTCGAGGTCCGCACTGCCGCTTTCTACGGAAACGGCTCGCCATCCTCGCGCTCACCGCACAGCGACGAGATCATCGACGCTCGGGTGATCCAATCGCACACCGAAGACCTCTGAATTGGTCAATTCGGTGCCAGCATCGCGGCCGTATGCGCGCCCGTGCGACACAAATGCGCGTCGGCTGGCACATGGCCGCAAAGCCGAGTCGCCGCCAACCTCGCACTTTTCCGCACAGGTCGGGTGCGCCGATTCGCCACCGGCGTGGCGCGACGTTTGCTCCCGCGATTCCGTCGGAGGGCCGAGACGATGTCGGCCAGGCAAACCACCACTGGCAATCGAATTGGCGCCGCGACCGACGTTTCGTCGCAGTCGAAGTGCTGCGCGGAGCTCGCCGACCGCGCGCGGCATCGGCTATCGCAACACAGCCAGTTCCGCCTGCGAGCCGGCGGATTCGCTTTCGACGTGCTCGGCGACACGCTGGTGGTCCGCGGCATCGTCCCGTCTTTCTATCTCAAGCAACTCGTGCAGACGGTGCTCCGCGACCTGGAAGGCATCCGCTGGATCGACAACCAGGTGGAAGTGATCGCCAGCAACGGGCTCAGCAGCACGCGTGGGCCATAGTCCGCGCCCCCAATCTCAATACCGCGAGATCAAGAGGTCGATGCCCCCTTTCATCGCAGCCCGCCATTCCTGTTCGAGCTGGGGCGTGAACTCGGGGTCGTGTTCGGCGATCGTCTCGCACAGCGAATCGAGCCACAGCTTATACATATAGGGCGGGATGTCGACCTGCTGCCGGCTGTGCCGGTCTGCCAGCCGTTCCACGTCCTCGAGGGCCGAGGCGATGTTCTGATTGAACAACAGCATCGAGATCAGCGACTCGCGGAGCATCAGCTTCTGCCGCTTGAAGTCCGTGTGGCGGAATTTGTGCGCGATGTCGGGCGACTTGGCCAGGAACCGCTCGTAAAAACGGTCGAAAAAGCCTTCGCTCGCGCGGCAGCGATGGTAGCTGGCACTTACGGCATCAAGATCGGTGAACATGCCGCAAATCCTAGAGACACACCCTCTTCCGATCAATCCTCAATCCGATTCGGTCGGAAATTCGGGCAGATGGACGCCGCTCATCTCCAACAGCTGCAGCCGCGTGCCCCCCAGCCGCTCGGCCAGCGTGCAAGCCACGCGGTGCATGAACTGGAACCCGAAGGCCGGATTGGCGGCACAGAATTTCATCAGCTCTTCGCCGTCAAATTCTAGGGCTCGCACGGGGGTCAGCGTATGGGCCGTGTCATAGAGCCGCGCGCGGCCCACCAGCGGCGACCAGCCCATCAGGTCGCCCGCATGCACGACCGCGATTTGCTTGCACTTCTCCTCCGGCTCGCAGATTGCCAGCGAGATTTCGCCGCTGAGGATCACATACACGTCCTTCGCCGGTTCGTATTCTTCGAACACGGTCTTGTGGACCGGGAACTCCTCGACACGGCCCAATTCGGCCAGCCGCTTCAGGTGGTCGTCTGAAAAGCCGCTGAAGAACGTGCTCGTGCGCAGCGCCTGTAAGACATTCGTCGTAGACATGGTCGCGGTCTCCGTGATCATTGTTCTCGTTCCGTTTGGTGGGAGGAGGGGTGTAACTTAGTTGTGGGAGGGCTCTCCGAGGCCGATGTCGTGTTCCATTCGATTGCGGAATCGGCTCGCCGCGGCGAGCCTCCCACACTTTTGCTCGCTCATCATCTAGTGCGACTTCGGTCTCCAATACTCTGGCGTGTACGTGGCCAGGGCCTTCATGTAATTGGCCCGTTCCAGGGCGCCCGGGTTCGGGCAGTTTGCCCGGCTCATGCTGCCCTTCATCTGATCGACTGAAGCGTATTCATGGGCTGCGAGCCATTCGGTCAGCTCGTCGACGACTTGCGTCACGTACGCCGGCCCGCGCTTCAATAGCTCGCTGGTCATCATCCCCACGTCCGCCCCTGCCAAGAGCACCCGGACCAGGTTCGTCACATCGTGCACTCCGCTGGTGGCGGCGAACGAGCATTGCAGCTGATCGCGGAGGATCGCGATCCACCGCACCGGCAGCCGCACTTCGTACCACTGGCTGAGCACTAGGTCCGGCGTGAATCGCAGCGTGGCGAGGTCGATGTCCGGCTCGAGGAACCGATTGAAGAGCACCAGCCCGTCCGCCCCGGCATTCACGAGCTGGTACGCGATATTCGGGATGCTACTGAACTGCGAGCCGATTTTCACCGCCAGCGGGATGTCGACCGACCGCCGCACCTCAGACACCAGCTCCACGTAACGCCGCTCGACTTCGGACCCCTCCATGTCGCAATCGGTGGGCACGAAGTAGATGTTGAGCTCCAGCGCGTCGGCGCCCGCGTCTTCGAGCATCCGCGCGTAGCGCGTCCAGCCGCCGCTCGACTGCCCATTGAGGCTGGCGATGACCGGCACGGAGAGCGACCGTTTCGCTTCTTCGAGCAGCTCCAAATACTCCTGCGACCCTTTGCCGAAGTCGGCCTCCGCGGGGAAGTAGCTCAGCGATTCGGCGTACGAATAGGCCTGGAACTCGAACAACCGGTCGACTTGCAGCTCGTCGTGGACGATCTGCTCTTCGAACAGCGAAGGCAGCACCACCGCGGCGATGCCGTGGTCGGCCAGTTGCCGCAACGTATCGATTTTGCCTGTCAGCGGACCGGCCGAGGCCACCAGCGGATGTGGCAGCTTTAGGCCCAGATAATTGGTGGTCAGATCGACGCTCATAGAATGCCTCTAGTTGGATATTTCTCGCGTCACGCCCGCCATTTGTTCGTAGTAGTGCCACTGATCGTCGATGTCTTGCTGCGCGAGCGCGAAGAGTCGCTCCGCTTCCTCGGGATTGGTTCGCGCGAGCATCGCAAAACGGGCCTCTTCCATGGCGAACTCGCGAAACTTTTTCCGCGGCGCGCGGCTGTCGAGGTGAAATGGATGGCTGTCGCCGTGGGCCTCGCGCGGATCGTAGCGGTATACGGGCCAGAAGCCGCTCTGCACCGCGTCCTTCTGATGGTTCATCGAAGTGGTCATGTTGATGCCGTGGGCGACGCAGTGGCTGTAGGCCAGGATCAACGACGGCCCGGGGTACGACTCCGCTTCGAGGAACGCGCGGATCGTTTGCGCGGGGTTGGCGCCCAGCGCCACTTGTGCGACGTACACGTTGCCGTAGGAGACGGCGAGCATCCCGAGGTCCTTCCGCCGCGACGACTTGCCGCCGGAGGCAAATTTAGCGACCGCACTTCGCGGCGTGGACTTCGAAGCTTGCCCGCCGGTGTTCGAATAAACGCCGGTGTCGAGCACCAGGATATTGACGTCGCGGCCGGTGGTGAGCACGTGGTCGAGCCCGCCAAAACCGATGTCGTACGCCCAGCCGTCGCCGCCGATGATCCACACGCTCCGCCTCACGAGCGAGTCGACGATCGGCAGCAGTGCCTTGGCGGCCGGGGCGTCGCATTGGGCGAGCTTCGTGCGAAGCGTGGCCACGCGGGCGCGCTGGGCTTCGATCTCCGCGTCGTTTGTCTGCGGCGATTCGCAGATTTCCTGCACCAGGGAGTCGCCCAGCACACCGGCGAGCTGCTGGACGAGGAACTGGGCATAGCCGCGCTTGGCGTCGACCGCCAGCCGCAGCCCGAGGCCGAACTCCCCCACGTCCTCGAACAGCGAATTGTTCCAAGTCGGCCCGCGGCCTTTGTCGTTCTTGGCCCACGGCGTTGTCGGCAGATTGCCGCCGTAGATCGAAGAGCACCCGGTGGCGTTGCCGATCACCGCCCGGTCGCCGAACAGCTGGCTCATCAGCTTCAAGTACGGCGTCTCGCCGCAGCCCGCACACGCGCCGGAGAACTCGAACAACGGCTGCAGCATTTGCGATGCCTTCACCGTGTCGTGCTCCAGCTTGGTGCGGTCGAACTCGGGAAGCGTGAGGAAGTAGTCCCAGTTTACCTGTTCCCGCGCGAGGTGCTCTTCCTTCGGCTCCATGTTGATCGCCTTGTGCCTGGCGATTTCCTTGCTCTTGGCCGGGCAGACGTCGACGCACACGCCGCAGCCGGTGCAATCCTCCGGGGCGACCTGGATCGTCATCAGGTGGTCCGGCAAATCCTTGCCGCTCCAGGGCCGCGTGACGAAACTTTCCGGTGCTCCGTTGAGCTCATCTCGCGTGAACGGCTTCATGCGGATCGCCGCATGCGGGCACACGAGCGCACAGAGACCGCATTGGATGCAGATATCGGGATCCCAGATCGGAATTTCGTGGGCGATGCTGCGGCGCTCCAGCGCGGCCGTGCCGGTCGGGAACGTGCCGTCCACCGGCAGCGCGCTCACGGGCAACAAGTCGCCGCGTCCCGCGATCAAGGCCGCGGTCACCCGTTCGACGAAATCGGAATGCTCGCCCACGGCAAGCGGCGGCCGGCGGCGCAGCTGGCTCGTCGCAGCACGCGGGACCATGACCTCGTGCAAAGCCGCTAGGGCGCCGTCGACCGCCGCAAAATTTCGCGCGAGCACCGCCTCGCCGCGCTTCCCGTACGTCTTCTCGATCGCATGCTTGATCGCGCCGATCGCCTCCTCCTTCGGCAAGAGATCCGCCAGCGCGAAGAAGCAGGTTTGCAGCACGGTATTGATCCGATTCGCCATGCCCGCCTCGGCCGCCACGCGGAAGCCGTCTACCACGTAGAACCGCAGCTCTTTCTCGAGGATGTCCTCCTGCACCTCGCGCGGCAGCTGGTCCCAAACTTCGTCCGGACCGTACGGACTGTTCAACAGAAACACCGCCCCGTGAGCGGCCTGCTGCAACACATCCATCCGCTCCAGGAAATTGAACTGATGGCAGGCCACGAAGTTGGCCCGCTCGATCAGGTACGACGACGTGATCGGCCGCGGGCTGAACCGGACGTGCGACACCGTGACGGAACCGGCCTTCTTCGAGTCGTAAACGAAATAGCCTTGCGCGTACATCGGCGTGTTCTCACCGATGATCTTCACCGAATTCTTACTCGCGCCGACCGTGCCGTCGCTCCCCAGGCCGAAGAACACGGCCCGTGTGACGTCGGCTGCCTCGGTCGTGAATTCGAGATCGACTTCGAGACTCAAATGCGTGACATCGTCGATGATGCCGACGGTGAAATGCTTGCGCGGCTTATCTTTGGCCAGTTCTGCAAATGCGGCCGCCACCATCGCCGGCGTGAATTCCTTCGACGACAGACCATAACGGCCGCCGATCACCTGCGGCATCGGCTTGCCGCCCTTCGCCGTGGGCCATTCTTCCGCCAACGCGGCCACCACGTCGAGATACAGCGGATCGCCAATCGCGCCCGGTTCTTTGCAGCGGTCGAGCACGGCGATGCGCCGCGTCGTCGCCGGCAAGGCGGCGAGGAAGGCGGTCGCGTCGAACGGCCGATAGAGCCGGACTTTGAGCAGCCCGACTTTCTCGTTTTGCCCCTTCAGACGTTCGACCGCCTCCTCCGCTGCGCCCACGCCCGAACCCATCATCACGACGACGCGCTCGGCATCGGCCGCACCCTCGTACTCGAACAATTTGTACTGCCGCCCCGTGAGCGCGGCGAATTTGTCCATTTCTTCCTGTACGATCGCCGGCGTCGCCAGGTAGAACGGGTTGCTCGCCTCGCGGGCCTGGAAGAACACGTCCGGATTCTGGGCGGAGCCGCGGAGGATCGGCCGCTCCGGGTCCATCGCCCGGTCGCGGTGGGCGCGGATCAAGTCTTCGTCGATCATCGCCCGGATCACATCGTCCGGAATTTGCTCGATCTTGTTCACTTCGTGCGACGTGCGGAAGCCGTCGAAGAAATGGACGAACGGCACGCGCGACCGCAGCGTGGCAGCCTGCGCGATGAGCGCCCCGTCGTGCGTCTCTTGCACGGAATTCGAGGCCAGCATCGCCCAGCCCGTGCTGCGAGCCGCCATAACATCGCTGTGGTCGCCGAAGATTGACAGGGCGTGGGTCGCGATCGCCCGGGCCGAGATGTGAAACACAGTGGGCGTGAGCTCGCCGGCGACCTTGAACATCGTCGGGATCATGAGCAGCAGGCCCTGCGACGCCGTGAACGTGCAGCTCAGCGCCCCGGCTTGCAGGGCCCCGTGCACCGTCGCCGCCGCGCCGGCTTCGCTTTGCATTTCGATCACTTCCGGCACCGTGCCGAACATGTTTTCGCGGCCCTGGGCGCTCCAGGTGTCGCAGAATTCGCCCATCGGCGAGGCGGGCGTGATCGGATAGATCGCGATCACTTCGTTCGTGCGGTGGGCGATTAAGGCGGCAGCTTCGTTGCCGTCGACCGTGATGTATCGAGATGTGCTCACGCCTGGGGCTCGCTTTCGAGAATGGGACAACCGCAGACCAAATTCAGAAGCACAACCCGTGCCAGCCGCATCCGGGCAGCGTTTCGGCTGCGCAGGCGGACAAACCGCTACGCGCCGCCGGCCGTTCCGCCGAAACGCGCTCCGGCGGGCACACCAGCGCGCCCATGTTGCACGGCTGCCGGGCGAAGCGCATCATGAGCGTACCGTCCGCAGCGTCGGCACGCCGTTCGCAGTACGTTTGCGCTCCAAAAATACCCGTTTGTGGATACGAGATCGTTACGAGGAGAAACTTGAGATGTCCAAGACCGTCGAACTGTTGGGTAAAGATGCCGATTCGCTGCTTAAGCACCAGTGCACCACGATCCCCCGCGAGTCGCTCCACCTGCCCGGGCCCGATAGCGTCGACCGCATTTTCTTGCAGAGCGATCGCAATCCGCGGGTGCTCGTGAACCTGCAGCGGCTCTTGGGCACCGGGCGGCTCGCCAAGACTGGCTACCTCTCGATCCTGCCGGTGGATCAGGGCATCGAGCACTCGGCAGGAGCATCGTTCGCGCCGAACCCGCAGTACTTCGATCCGGAGAATATCGTGAAGCTCGCCATCGAGGGCGGCTGCAACGCGGTGGCCTCGACGTTCGGCGTGCTCGGGATCGTCGCCCGCAAGTACGCCCACAAGATTCCGCTCTTGGTGAAGATCAATCACAATGAGCTGCTCACCTACCCGAACAAATTCGACCAGGTGATGTTCGGCACGGTGAAGGAGGCCCACGAGATGGGTGCCGCGGCGGTCGGAGCCACGATCTATTTCGGCTCCGACGAGGCGACGCGGCAAATCGTCGAAGTGGCGAGCGCCTTTGCCTACGCCCACGAGCTCGGCATGGCGACCGTCCTCTGGTGCTACTTGCGGAACCCGGCGTTCAAAGCCGACAAGGACTACCACGTTGCGGCCGACCTCACCGGCCAGGCGAATCACCTGGGCGTAACGATTCAGGCCGACATCATCAAGCAGAAGCTGCCCGAGAATAACGGCGGCTACAACGCGCTCAAGTTTGGCAAGACCTCGAAGCTCGTGTACGAGAAGCTCACGACCGATCACCCGATTGATCTCTGCAGGTACCAGGTTGCCAACTGCTACATGGGCCGCTGCGGCTTGATCAATTCCGGCGGTGCCTCGAGCGGCGCGGGCGATCTCGCCGAGGCGGTGAAGACGGCGGTGATCAACAAGCGGGCCGGCGGCATGGGCCTGATCAGCGGCCGCAAGGCGTTCCAGCGGCCGATGGCTGAGGGCGTGCAGCTACTCAACGCGATTCAGGATGTGTACCTGGATGCGGCAGTGACGGTGGCGTAGCGGAAGGAGTCGGGAGCCGGGAGTCAGTAGTCAGGAAGACTTGGCGGCAAGCTCGAGGAAGCGGTTCACTAACACTGGGCCGGCGCCGGCGTCTTCGTGCTTGAAGAAGACATAAACGTCGGTCCAACCCGTGTCGCGAATCTTGCGAATCCAGTCGCGCAGCTCGGCGTCGGTGTAGCGCTCTTCGCGGAGCCGCACGTAGCCCCAATCGGCGGTGGGGATCACGCGGCCGCCGAGCGGCCCTTCATCATCAACACTGCAGAGCGCCGCGGAGTGTGTCCGCAGGCAATCGAACGTCTCGTCGTCGAACCAGCTCTCGTGCTGCAGCTGGAACACGACGGCCGCACGGCGGTCAACGTAGTCGAGGAAACCGCTCAGTCGCGCGAGATCCTTTTTGAAATTCGGCGGCAATTGAAACAATAGCGGGCCTTGCTTCTGGCCCAAGAGTGCCGCGAGGTTCACGAAATCGTCGATTTGCTCTTCGGCATTCACGAGCCGGCGAAAGTGAGTTATCGTCTGCCGGCCCTTGAGGACGAAGCGAAACGACTCGGGCACTTGCGCCGCCCAGGCCTCGACCGTCTCGGCGGTCGGGAAGCGGCGAAACGTGCTGTTGATTTCGACCGTCGAAAGCCGCTCGGCGTAGTAGCGGAGCATCTCTTTTGCTGGCAGCTTGGCCGGGTAGAAGTGGCCCTTCCACTCTTTGTAGCTGTAGCCGCTCGTTCCGACGCGGTAGTGCATGGGGCCTTCTCGAACGATTGACGATTTCTCTGCAAAACGATCACAGTAGTGTAACTATGTATATATAAGGTCGCGGCACGTGTCAATTGTCACCTGAAATTCGCCCGTGTAGCCCCGACCCGGCGACGTGCCGCGTGCGTAGAATATGGAACGCCAACCGCGGCCCCAGCCGGTTGTGGGCCGCAGCTTCGACTCCAACCACGACGAGGAGAATCGAATCATGTCACTTCCCCATGCCCGGCCAGGCGAGGCCGTTTCGCTGCAAGCCGCCTCCACATCGCCGCAAGAGTCCCACACCACAACGCTGATCAAGACGGCGTCGCTGGAAGTGATCCGGCTCGTGCTCCCGGCCGGCAAGGAGATCGCCCCGCACCGCGTCGCCGGCGAGATCACGCTGCAATGCCTCAGCGG
The DNA here is from genome assembly GCA_050248495.1 of Pirellulales bacterium. GTDB lineage: Bacteria > Planctomycetota > Planctomycetia > Pirellulales > Lacipirellulaceae > DASYDU01. Next base: position 178,156 of record JBFWSG010000002.1, read on the forward strand.
CCGCGTCACGCTGCAAACCGCGGGCGGCCCCTGCGAACTCTCCAGCGGCACGCTCACGTTTCTCACCGGCGGCGAGGAACACGCGGTGCTGGCTCATGAGCCTTCGATGCTGCTGGTGACGATTTTGCTGAGCCCGAAGACGAAGTGAGCGCCGTGCAACACCCGATCGCGCGAATAGCGAGGCTGTTGTGCCTGGCGTCCTTGGCCGCAACGGCTTGTGCGCCTTCGTCGCCAAAGCAGGATGCTCCCGTATTGCTGTTCTGCGGGACCGGCACGTCGCTCAACGATGTGAAAGCGATCGAGGCCATACTGCGGAGCCGCGGGATCGAATACGAGACCGCCGACTCGGAGCAGCTGGCGGAAATGAGTGAGCCCGCGCTGCAAACCTATCGCCTCCTTATCTTCCCCGGCGGCAACTACATCGAGATGGGTAAAGGCCTTTCGGCGGAGACGACTGCCAAGATTCGCCAGGTGGTCGAGGGCGGCGTCAATTACCTGGGTATCTGCGGCGGCGCCCTGCTGGCAGGCGATGGGGACCACAACAATCTGAACCTCACCTCCGGCGTCCGATTCGATTTCTACTCAGCCGTGAACGACGGCGTTCACAAGCAAGCGGTAGCAATCACCGCCGCCGAAGGCCCCGCGATCGAGCACTACTGGGAAGACGGCCCGCAACTCTCCGGCTGGGGCGCGGCGGTCGCCAAGTATCCCGACGGCACACCCGCCGTCGCGCAAGGCCGCTGCGGGAAAGGCTGGATGATCCTCTGCGGCACGCACCCCGAAGCGCCGGAGAATTGGCGTGAAGGAATGGCGTTCACGATGCCGGCAACCGAGTCGAACGCGTACGCGGGAATGCTGATCGAGGCAGCACTCAACGGGAGGCAGCTGCCGCAGTTCTGAGTCTGTCAGCAAGTGCTCGGAAGTCTCAATCCCCGGCGCGGAGGCGAAAAAGGAAAGCTAGAGTTGTGGGTGGCTCGGTAGAACTCTTGCGCTCCAGCATCGAAAGTGGTGGCCGATATGAATTGTTGTCCGACATCAGAAGTCGCTCAAGGTATTAAAGTGCGCCCGTTTGACACAAGCTGCGACGTGCGGCTGGCCGAGGGGATCACGCGGCGGTGTGTCCACGGGGAGCAGGGGACGATCGCCGTGTTCGAGTTCGAAACGGGGGCGAAGATTCCGCTCCATCACCACCCGAACGAGCAAATCACCTACATCTTACGCGGCGCTGTCGAGGTGACGGCGGGCGGCGTGAAGCACCGCGTGTCGGCCGGCGAACTGATCGTGCTGCCTCCCAACGTGCCCCACTCATTCGAAGCACTCGAGCCGACGACTGACCTTGACTTCTTCAGCCCACCGCGGACCGATTGGGAACGCGGGGACGAGGCGTATTTGAGAGCGAAATAGCAGAAGTCTCACACCGGTCGGGCTAAGGTGTTCGCTCCATCGTTTACGGCGGCGTGAACCTCGGCCAGGATGGCCGGGCTATATAGGCTCGGCATCTTGCCGAGGGTTTACACATCCAAATTCCGCACATCGAGTGCGTGCTTCTGGATGAACTCTCGTCGTGGTTCGACCTGGTCGCCCATCAGGACGGCGAAGAGTTCGGAGGCTGCGCCGGCGTCGTCCATTCTCACCTGCATCAGCGTGCGGGCCTTGGGGTCGAGCGTCGTGTCGCGGAGCTCTTCCGCGTTCATTTCGCCGAGGCCTTTGAAGCGGGTGATCTGCAGGCCTTTTTCGCCCGCCGAGCGGATCGCGCCGGGGAGGCCGCGCAAGTCTTCGAGGCCGATCTCGTTTTCGCCGCGGCGGAGCACGTAGCGCGGGGTTTCTTCGCCGGTGCGTTCCTTGGGAATCAGCGCCTCGATCGAGAAGCCGAGCTTTTCCAAGTCGCCGAGCAGGCTGTTGATCGTGCGGACTTCGTGCAGCTCGACGATCCGCAGCCGCGAGGCCTCGGCCGCGTGGGTCGAGTCTCCGTTCGTGCCGGGGGCCGTATTGGCGGGGGCAGCGACGTTCGACTTGCCGTAGCTTGCCAAGGATACGCCTCCCGAGTCGACGTTCAGCTTGCCGCCGGCCTTCGCCTCTTCGGCGGCGACGAACTTGTCGAGAGCCTCGCGGGTGACGAACCATTCATCGCGATTGCCGACGATGGCGTGGTAAACCGGCAGCTTGCCCGAGACGGGATCGCGGCGCTCGGCATGGATCTTGAGTGAGATGCCGCGGCGCTCCAGCGCGATCAGCGATTCCTCCAGGGCCGCGAGCGTTCGCACACTGGCGACCATCTTTTCGCCTTCGACGCGGGGGAGCGGCTCGTTCGGATCGCCCGATTCGAGCGCCGAATTCGAGAGGCCGAGCTCCAACAGCTGGGCCCGCATCTCTTCTTCCGTCTGCACGTAGTAGGTGTTCGACTTGTTGCGGACGCGGAACAATGGCGGCTGGGCCACGTACACGTGCCCCGCGGCCACCAGGTCGTACATCTGCCGGTAAAAAAATGTCAGCAGCAGCGTGCGAATGTGCGAGCCGTCGACGTCGGCATCGGTCATGATCACCACGCGGCCATAGCGGCGCTTCGAAAGGTCCTGATCCTCGCCAATGCCGGTGCCGACCGCGGAGATCATGCTGCGGACCTCCTCGTTGGCGAGTACCTTGTCTTCGCGCGACTTGTAGGCGTTGATGATCTTGCCGCGCAAGGGGAGGATCGCCTGGAACTCGCGTTGGCGACCGCCCTCGGCCGAGCCGCCGGCCGAGTCGCCTTCCACGAGGAACAGCTCGCACTTATCGACGTCCTTGCTCGAGCAATCGCGGAGCTTGCCGGGGAGCCCGCCGCCGGCGAGCGCGCCCTTCCGCTCGCGGATGAGCTCTTTCTGCTTGCGGGCCGCGACTCGGGCCTCGGCCGCCAGCGCCCCCTTGAGGCAGATGCCCTTGGCGGCTTTGGGGTTCTCTTCGAGATACTTGCCCAGGTACTCGCCGAACAGCGAATTGACGATGCCTTCGACTTCGCTGTTGCCGAGCTTGGTTTTCGTCTGGCCTTCGAACTGCGGGTGGGGCACGCGGCAGCTGATCACCGCGGTGAGACCTTCGCGGAAGTCTTCGCCTGTGGGGACGAGGTCTTTGTAGATGCCGGCGTTCTTGCCGTAGTTGTTGATCGAGCGGGTGAGCGCGGTGCGGAAGCCCGTGAGATGCGTGCCGCCTTCGGTCGTGTTGATGTTGTTGACGTAGGAGTGGACATTTTCGGTGTATTCGGTCGAATACTGCAGCGCGATCTCGACCGTCACGCCGTCCGACTCGCCTTTGACGTACAGAATCTCGGCGTGGACCGGCTCGCTGGCCCGGTTCAGGTACTCGACGTATTGCCGCAGGCCGTCGTTGTACTGGAAGGATTCGCCTTCGCTGGTACGTTCGTCGCGGATCGTAATGCGGACGCCCTGGTTGAGGAACGCCAGCTCCTGAATCCGCTTCACGAGCGTGGCGTAGACGAACTTCGTGGTTTGGAAGATTTTGGGGTCGGGCTTGAAGGTCGTCTTGGTGCCGCGCTTTTGCGTCTGGCCGGTGCGGCGGACTTCGCCCTGTGGAATGCCCCGCTCGTACTCCTGGTGCCAGATGGCGCCGTCGCGGGCGACTTCTACTTCGCACCATTCGGAGAGAAAATTCACCACGGTGACGCCGACGCCATGCAAACCGCCGGACGTCTGGTACGCACCCTTCTGGAATTTGCCGCCGAATTTGAGCACCGTCATCACGCCCTCGAGCGTGGAGACGTCGCGGCCGGCCTCTTCGGAGAGCTGCGCGTGCCGCTCGACGGGGATTCCGCGGCCATCGTCCTCGACCGTCACCGAGCCGTCGACGTTGATCGTCACCGAGACGGTCGTGGCGTGCCCGGCCATCGCCTCGTCGATCGAGTTGTCGACGACTTCGTACACCAGATGGTGCAGACCGCGGACCGTCGTGTCGCCGATGTACATGCTCGGCCGCTCACGGACGTGCTCCAGGTCGGAAAGGTGCTCCAGGTCCTTCGCGCCGTAGTCGGCATTGCCGGGCTTGCTGGCACTGGCGGCGCCATCGCTATCGCCATTCATGCGGCCGAAGCCTTGAGAGTCGTTGTCGTCAGAGGAATTTTCGTCTGCCATGTTCGTAACTTGCCCTACTTCTTTCACCACGGAGGCACGAAGGGCACGGAGGAAAGCGAAACCGCTAATTGACGCTAATTGACGCTAATGCATTCGATCTCCCACACCGTTTGCAACACGACATAGGTGATTAGCGAACATTAGCGCGAATTAGCGGTTCTTCTTTCCGAATTATCCGTGTACGCCGTGCCTCCGTGGTTGTTTTGCTTTGTCTTCTCAACCGATTTGCCCGACGCGGAAGCGCAGGTTGCGGATCTTCGCGTCGGGGAGTGTGCGGCCGAGCTCGGCCAGGATTTGGTGTTTGTGGAACGTGAATTCTTGCATGATCGTGGAGTTGGTGACCGTTACTTCCAGCGTGCCGCGGCTCAGCTTGCGGGGCCGGCTGGCGGCGGCGAGCTCGCCGGCGGCAGCGGTCCAGGCCTCGGCCAGTTCTTCGTTCGCCGCCGTGCGGCCCCAGCCGCGTTTCGCAAGCAGCTGGGCCACCACGTCGCTGATCGCTTTGGGTCGGCGGGCGTAGGCACGTCGCTCTTCGCGGTCGCGGCGCGCGGCAAAATCGCGGGCGTTATCGGCGGCTCGAGCGGCAGGCGTGTCGTAAAGGGACATAGTCAATAGGTGAAAAAGTTGGCGTCGCCGCCAACGCCAACGGCGTCCATGCCTACCGATCCCGCGCCAGCGGCATGATCACGTAGCCGTAACCGTCGTCCGTCGTACACACCGCCGCCGCGTCGCTGTCCTGCAGGTCGAGCGTGAACGATTTTTCGGCTTCGAGCACCTTCAAAAAGTCGACGACGAACCGCGGATCGAGCGTGATCGTGATCGCCTCGCCGGCGTAGCTGATCGGCAGCTCGACGCGCGACTGGCCGACCTCGGCCGTCTGACCAGCGAGCACCAGCGTGCCGTCGCCAAAGGTGAAATCGACGCCGCGGCTCTCTTCGCTGGTGACGATCGCCGCCTGCCGGACCGCCGCCAGCAGCGGACCTACGAGCATCTCGACCTTGACCGAGAGCTCGCGCCGCGGGAACACGTCCCGCCACCGCGGGAAGCGGCCTTCCAAGAGCCGCGAGTAAATCGTGGCCCGCGGGCTCTTTACCAGGATGTCGTTCTGGCGGAACGCGATCTGGATTTCGCTCGAATCCTCGGCAAGCGCTCGCTCCAACAGCTGCATCGCCCGCGTCGGCACAACCGTCACATCGCCGATCGGCGGCGGGCTGCCGACCGCTTGGGTCGGCCCTTCCATTTTGGCGAGCCGGCGGCCATCCGTGCCGACCGCCGTCAGAATGTTGTCTGCCCATTCGAGCTTGATGCCACCGAGGGCGTAGCGGCTGCTCTCGTTGTCGGTCGCAAAGATCGTGCGGCGGACTAACTCGCGAAACAGCCGCGACGAAATTTCGTAACAGGCCGATTCGCCGAACTGCGCGATCGGCGGGAACTCGTTCGGATCGGCCACCGGTAGCTTGAACTGGCTCCGTTCGCCGCGGACCGTCGTGCCCGCCGAATCCGATTCGATGCGGAACGTGTCGTCGCCGCTCTCGCGGAGGATCGAGCCGAACTTGTCGACCGGCAAGAGCACCGAGCCGGGCGCGTCGACGTCGATCCCGGTCACGTCGTACCGGATGCCGACTTCGAGATCGGTGGCCATCAGCGTCGCGCCGCTCGCGGTTACATCCAGCTTCACATTGTGGAGCACCGGCTTCGGGCTGCGGACCGGCGCGATGGGCGCAACCGTCTGGAACGCATGCAACAGTTTTTCTCGATTGGCAGTGATCTTCATCGCAACGGCTTTCTGTTCATGTTGGGGCGCTTCGTGCGTCTACCGTTCGCTCGGCGGTTCAAGTTGCTCAGCGGTACTGCGAAGCGTGCGAAACGAAGGAGCTTGGCTTTCTGAGTCAAATAGAGATCTAAATTGGAGATAGTATTTGTATGCGGCGGTGAAGTGTTGATGACAGCTTCGCAGCAAAGTGCAAGCCATTGAGAATTCAGCAGTTGCGTGAATTGGCCTCTTGTGGATTGTGTGTTTGTGCGCCGTCGCGCGATCGTTCATCGATTGTCGGCAGATCGACGGTAGTGTCATTGCATGGCAGGATCGCGGCGAATTGGCGACAGTCGTCGACAGCGCTCGACGGCCGCGCTACACGTTTTCCACCCCTCCCGTTTTCGCTTGCAACTCGCTCAGTAATTCTGCTAAAGCTTCACAGGTTTGCCGGTCGTGCGGCAGGGCATCGGCCACCTTGCGATAATTGTGCATCACCGTCGTGTGGTCGCGGCCGCCCAGCGCCTGGCCGATCCGTTGATAGCTCAACTCGGCCAATTCGCGCGCCAAGTAGATCGCCATCGCACGCGCGACGACTGCCGACTGCCGGCGGGTGCTGCTTTTGAGCACCTTTTGCGACACCCGGTAGTAGCGAGCCACCACCTGTAAAATCTCGTTCATCGCCGGCTTGCGTGCCGAGCGAACGGCCAAAAACTCATCCACCGCGGCCAGTTGGCGGCCGTCGCCATCCGCGGTAAATCGGGCGTTGAATTCCAACAGCGCACCGAACAGTTCGTTCGCCGTCCCGCCAATTCCGGCAGCGAAACTAGCTGCGGCAACAGGCGACAGCGGCCGGCCGAGGGCCGCGGACGTATGTCGCACCAACTCCGTCCTGGCCGCCTCCTCTGGCGCGGCAAGCCGCAATTCCAGCCCGGCGGCGAGGCGGCTCCGCACGTCCGGCGACAATTCTCGGACCACGCTCAGCGGCTTCTTCGACGTTACCACCAGCATCGCGTCTGCTTCGGCAAACGCGTCGATCGTGAACCGCAGCTCCTGCTGGACGTATTCGTCCCGCGGCAAACGGTCGATGTCGTCCAGCACCAGCAGCCGATGTTCGCGCAGGCGACCGCGAAATTCGCCGACCGACTCGTGCCGGACGGCGTCGGCCAGGGCATGGCGGAAATCGGCCGCCGTCAGGTAGGTCGCTGCGTTCGCGCCGAAGCGTTCCTGCCACGAATGAACCAGCCCGCGTGCAAGGTGCGTTTTCCCGGTGCCGCTCGCGCCGCAGATCGCCAGCAGCGAACACAGCGGGGCGCCCTGCGCTTCCAGCAGCCGATTGATCGCACTGGCAGTCACGCGATTTTCCGGACCCGCCACGAACGACTCGAGCGCCACGCGCACCGGCTCGCCGCGATCGTCGCGCGGAGGCGCCGAAAACGTCCGGCCGCGCACAGGAATTTCGGTCAACAGCTCGACCACGTCGGCTCCGTCCGCAAGCTTTTCGAACGCCGCACAGGCGAAAAAACCCTCGAGCGGCGTGCACCGGCGGCGGCAGAAATCGAGCCCGCAACACGGGCCGGGAAGGTTGCCAAATAGCCGCTCAAAACACCCCGTCGAACAACCCCGAAATTCTACCCGAATCGGCCCCGCGGCGGGAGCCATCGCGCGGGAAAATCAAGGCACTTTTCGTCGTCGCAAGTCGTTGCACACGGCGAGGATGCGGCGCGAACTTTCGGCCACGTCGTCGGCCGTCGTTGTGGCGCCGAAGCTGAATCGCAAAGCGCTCGAAATCACTGCCTCAGGAAGCCCCATCGCCAGGTGCACCGGCGAAGGCTCGCTCGACCCGCTCGCACAGGCCGAACCGGTCGAACAGGCGATCCCCGCCTGGTCCAAAGCGATGAACAGCGCCTGCCGATCGAGTCCGACAAAGGCGATGTTGGATGTCTGCGGCAGGCGCGATGCTGCGGCCCCAATCACCACCGCCGCCGGCCAGCCGGCACAGATTGCCCGTTCGAAATCATCGCGCAACTTGGTGAGCCGCTCGCCGCGCGACTCGAGTTCGGAGTGCGCGAGTTCGAGCGCGGTGAGCATCCCCACGACCAGCGCCACCGACTCGGTGCCCGGCCGCAGGCCCGCTTGCTGGAAGCCGCCAAAGAGCTGCGGCGCGAGTTCGATGCCATGCCGCACTACGAGCGCGCCGATGCCGAGCGGGCCGTGGAATTTGTGCGCAGTGAAGGTCATGGTCGCTGCTTGGAGCGCGCGAAAGTCGATCGGAATCTTGCCGACGGCTTGGGTGGCGTCGGTGTGCAGGGAAACGTTTCGCTCATTGCAGATTGCAGCCATTTGGGCGACTGGCTGCAAAACGCCCGTTTCGTTGTTGGCCAGCATCGCGCAGACCAGCCGGGTTTCGGCGTGCAGCAGGGAGAGCAGGGCGTCGATCCGCAGCACGCCGCTTGGGTCGACCGGCAGGTATTCGATCTGTGTGCCGCCGCGGGCGAGCTCGTCGGTGAGAGCCGTGATTGAGGGGTGTTCCAGCTTGGACGAGACAATCCTTCCGCCCGGGGTCAGACCATCGCTGCGCGACGGTGCCCTCGACCCGGCTCGCGCCTTGCTATGAAAGAGGCCCCGCACGGCTAAGTTATTCGCCTCGGTGCCGCCGCTGGTAAAAATCACCAGATCCGCGTCGCGTCCTGTGGTTTTCGCCCCCACCAGCTCCCCGATTCGTTCCCGGGCATCTTCCAGCCTCCGCCGTGCCCGCCGCCCAAACTCATGCTGGCTCGCCGGATTCAATAGCGGCTCCGCGTAGCACGCGCGCATCGCCTCGACCACCTCCGGCAACACCGGCGTGGTCGCGTTGTGATCAAGATAGATCGCCCGCTCCATCCAATCATGATAACCGCACTGCTAGCAGCCCAACACTTCGAGCCGCGCGCCAAGACGCCAAGGAGCAAAGATCGCAAAGATATGCATTGTCCCGTCCCCCGCCTTTGCTTGGCGCTCTTTGCGTCTGTTGCGTCTTTGCGCACCAAACGGTGCCTGCGGTTCGAATCAAGAACACGCCCAAACCGCCATTGCCGGCTTGCTTTCCCTCCAGCTATCATCCGCCCCGCTTTTTGTCGCACGGGGGGTGAGGGTCCGCGCTATGACCTCGTTTCGAACTTTCTTTCGCACGGTGGTGATGCTCGCCACGCTCGCGCTGGTGGCCAAGGCCTGGTACCACTACGGTCCCAACGTCGATGAAATGAAGTCGATTGGCTCGCGCGTCTCGGAAGTCGTTTCTCAGGAGTGGCACAACTACTGGCAGCCCCAGGCCGGCGATGGCCTGGCAAATGATCCCCGCTTGCCGAATCTGGGCGGTCCGCCGGCGCCGTTCGTGCCGCCCGATGGATTGCAACCAATTCCCTCGGCGCCGCCCCTTGCGCCGACGGGATCCAACCCCGGCAGCGTGCAACTCGCCGGCGGCGTGCCGGCCGAGATCGTGCCGCTCGAGCCGTCGAACGCCTGGCCGCCGGGCACCGCGCCCGGACCGACGCGATTGCCCCCGGACGCGACGGCCAGCGCGCCGCCCCCCGTGCCGCAAGAGAATCCGCGGCTCACCGCGCTGCTGGAGCATCTGACCAGCCAAGGCGTCCGTGACCAGCATCTCGCGCCGTGGGGCAGCAGCGGCCTGGTGCGATTCACCTGCGAAGCCCCGTGGGCCAACTCGCCCTCCTTCAGCCGCCATTTCGAGGCCGTCGCCGCCACGCCCGAAGCGGCCGTCGGACAGGTGGCCACCGACATCGCCGCTTGGCAACGTGGCGCGAAATAGCACGGAGCAGGGAGCACGGAGTGCACGATTTAGGTGCTCTGCCTTGCTCCCCGATTCATCATGAACCGCGCGGGCACCCATACTCGACATGGCCTCACGCGAAAACCCGCGCTGGAGCCTCCCAGCCGTCGGCCGTACGGCGCTCAGCGTGACGTCGCGCTGCCCTCGGTGTGCCGAATTGCTCGCGCCGCCACCGCCACCTCTGAACCCCTGGTCGCCCGGCGACCGGCCCGCCGCGGCCGGCTCGAAGCGGTCCTCTTCCTGGCCCGCGAACCGCTAAGCTTGCGAAAGTTAGCCCAATCGGCCAATCTTGCCGACGCCACCGAAGCCCGCACGCTCATTGCCGAGCTCCGCAGGGTCTACGACCAGCGGGGCTGCGCGTTCCAATTGGAACAGCTTGCCGGGGGCTATCAATTGCGTACGCGGCCGAAATTCGCCCCCTGGCTGCGGCCCTTGGTACGGCCCGTGGAGCAAATGCGGCTCTCCCCGCCGGCTTTGGAGACTTTGGCCGTCGTGGCCTATCGTCAGCCGGTCCTGCGAGCCGATGTAGAGGCCATTCGGGGCGTGGCCTGCGGGGAGATTCTCCGCCAGTTGATGGACCGCGACCTCTTGCGTATTGTAGGACGTTCGGAAGAATTAGGACGACCATTGTGGTATGGAACGACAAGGCGCTTTCTCGAAGCCTTTGGCTTGAGCAGCTTGGAAGAATTACCGCTGGCCGATGTGTTACGTCGAGCGGCGAATGAGTCGGATCAAGCGTCGCGCGGCGCGGAAAGTGCCGCCGGCGACGGCGGGCATGTTGACGCAGCCTGAGTTCGATTATCTAACAATAGTTGCGTTGGGGTCGGTGAGAGTCTGTCATTGGAGATGTCCAAGATGAGTCTGGATGAATTGCGTACGCTATCGCTCCTCGAAAGCCAACGGATCGCCGCCTTTAGCGACGACAGCGATGAAGAATTCGAAGACGAAGACGAAGACGATGACGACGATCTGGACGACGACGACGATGACTTCGATGACGACGAGGAAGATGACGACGACTTCGACGACGACGAAGAAGACGACGAGCTCGACGACGATGACGACCTCGAAGAGGACGAGTGGGAGGAAGTCGAGGACGACGAGCTCTCGGCTGAAGACGATGACGACGATGAGTTAGACATCGACGACGACGAGGATGACGATGACTTCGAAGACGATGATGAGGACGACGACGAAGAGGACGATGACGACGAGGAAGACTTTGAATACGAATACGAGGAAGACGAAGACGAAGAGGGAGAATGACAAATTCTCGAATGTCTAATGACGAATGAGCCTCAATTCGTCATTTGTCATTAGGACTTCGTCATTCCTTCAGCTGGAACAGCCGCTGCAGCGCTTCGAGCAATCCATGCGGCGGGCCGTTTTCTGATTCGTCTCGCAGCGACGCCAGCGGCGGGTGCAACATCTTCGCCACCAGGCGGTCCGCGAACTGCACGATTTCATTGCGGGCCCGGTCGTCCAGATTCGGCAGTCGCGTGAAGAGCCGCTCCAGCTCCTCCAGCTGCGATTTCTCCAGGCCGGCCCGAAAGCGGGCGATTACCGGACCGGTTGCCTTGTGCCGTACTTCGGCCACGAAGCGGCGAGTTTCCTCGTCGACGATCGCCTCCGCCGCCGGCAGCTCCTTGCCCCGCTGCGTGCGATTGCGGTCGCAGGCCTCTTTCAGATCCTCGATGCCGTAGAGATACACTCCCAGCTCTTCGCCGATCGCGGGGTCGAAGTCACGCGGCACCGCCAGGTCGAGGACAAACAGCGGCCGCTGATGCCGCCGCCGGGAAACGTCGCGGCGATATTCTTCGAGCGACATGATCGGCCGGTCGGCGCCGGTCGTGCTCACCACCATGTCGGCCCGGGCTAGCTCCTCGGCGAGCGCGCTCCAGGGCGCGGGCAGACCGTGCCATTCCTCGGCCAGGGCCAGGGCCCGGTCGTAGTCGCGGTTGAGAACGACGAGGTGTTTTGCGCCGGCGTCGGCCAGGTATTGCAGCGTTTCCTGCGCCATCGTGCCGGCGCCGATCACCAGTACCCGCTTGTCGTCGAATCGCTCGAAGATGCGGCTGGCGAAATCGGCGATCGCCACGCTCGGAATGCTCACCCGATGGCGATGGAGGGCGGTTTCAGAGTGCACCCGCCGCGCGACGCGCAGCGCCGACTGGAACAGGTGGTGCATCAGCGGTCCGGTGCAGTCGAACTGGTCGGCCAGCTCGTAAGCCTGTTTCACCTGGCCCAGGATTTGCGCTTCGCCCACGACCATGCTGTCGAGGCTCGCCGCCACGGAAAACAAATGTCGCACGACCTCCGCGCTTTCAAGAATCACCAGGTCGCTCCGCACATCGTCGACCGGCACGTTGTGAAAATCGGCCAGGTGGGCGAGCGCCACGTCGACGGAGCACGTGGGGCCGTTCGTATTCGCGGCGGTGTACAGCTCGACGCGGTTGCAGGTGGACAGCAGCACCACTTCGGTGTCGGCGTGCGTGGCATGCCAGGCGGCCAGCGCGTCGGCGGTTTGGGCCGGCGTGAAGGCGAGCCGCTCCCGCACCGCCAGGCTGCTCTGCCTGTGGCTGCATCCGATCATCGAGAGTTTGACCGAGTTTTCCACGCCGACTGATATCTAATTAGCGCGCCGAGCTTGCTCGCTGTGTACTACTGCACCCGGCGGGACGTAGCCCGCCGGCTATTTTTCCGCGAACTGATTTGCCGTTTCCTATAACCCGTGACCGGAATCCACCAGCGCCAGTACCAGCACCGTAATCACCACAAATGCGAACGACGCCAGTGTCAGATACGCCACTTTTCGCCCCTGCCGCGCCGCGGGATACACCAATCGAAACGCCTCGGCCGCGAACAGCCACAGCAGCATCGCCGCCGAACTTTGCACGACCGGGTCCATCCAAAATCGCAGCGACGCATCATGCCGCTGCTTCAAGATGCTCAGCACGACGCCCGATGCGAAACCGAGCAGAATCAACACCGTCGACACGGCGAGCATGCGGCCGTTCACGCGCTCGAGCCATTCGAGGCTGGGCAACCGCCAGGTCGTGGATGCGCTCTGCGCGTGTTTGAGCGCATTGCTCTGCACGAGATACATCGCGCCGGCCAGAAATCCGACGCACATGGTCACCGTGCCAAACAATAGCAACAGTCCATGCGCGAGGCCCCAGAAGTAAAACGTCCGATCGGGAGCGAACGGCTGATGGCTCGCCGCTTGCGATGCTGCCACCAGACCGAGGACGAGCGGCAACAACAACAAGCCGCTCGGCGACCGCGGCAGATAGAGAATTGCCGCCAGGTACACCAGCGCCAGCGCAAACCCGGCGACCGAAAGCCATTCGGCCGGCGTGGAGAGCGGAATCGGCTCCGTAGCAAAGCTATTCCCCAAGACGGCGCCGTGGATCAGAAACCCCGCCAGGGCAAACGCCGCCATGGCAATCCGGCGGCCAGGGAACCGCCACTGGAGCCCGATCACCTCCAGCGCAAGCGCCGCCCCATAGCAGACGACCAAAACCGTAATCCAGGCACCGGACAACATAGTGGCGTGCTTACGACGCCACTTCGTCGGCGCCGTCGAGTCCGTATTGTTTCAGCTTTTTGTGGAGCGTGTTCCGGTTGATGCCCAGCCGGCTGGCGGCTTTGATCTGCACGCCGTCGCACTCGGCGAGCACTTGGGCGATCACTTCCCGTTCGACGCGATCGACGACCCGGGCATGCAAATCTTCCGCGTTTTCATCGGCCCCGGCGAGGCCCAGGTGGACCAGCTCTTCGGCCAGCGAGTCGAAATCGAGCCGCCGCAGGCCGATCGTCCGCGGCTGACGCCCCGAAGCGACCACCTCCGGCAACAGGTCGAACGTAAGCTCGTCGCCGGGCGCCATCACGACCGCCCGTTCGACGTAGTTCTGTAACTCGCGGACGTTGCCAGGCCAGTCGTAGTCCTGTAACGACGTCAGCGCCCGCGGCTCGATATGGGCCACGTAGCGGTCGTTCTGTTCATTGTAGATGTCGAGAAAATGGGCGACTAGCTCGGGGATGTCTTCCCGCCGTTCGCGTAGGGGAGGCAACCGGATCGGCACCACGTTGAGCCGGTAGTACAAGTCCTCGCGGAAGCGGCCCTCGTTTGCCTCGGATAAGAGATCCCGGTTCGAGGCGGCGATCACCCGCGTGTCGACGCGAATCGTTTGCGTATCGCCCACCCGCTCGAACTCCCGCTCCTGCAGCGCGCGGAGCAGCTTCACTTGCAGGTGGGGCGTTGTGGAATTGATTTCGTCCAGAAAGATCGTGCCCGTGTGGGCCGCCTCAAAGCGGCCGGTGCGGTTTTCGATCGCCCCGGTGAATGCACCGCGAACGTGACCGAACAATTCGCTCTCCAGCAGGCTCTCGGAGAGCGCGCCGCAATTGACCCGCACGAACGGCCGGTTGCGGCGCTGGCTCAGCTCATGGACCGCGTGGGCGATCAGCTCCTTGCCCGTGCCCGTTTCGCCCAACAGCAGCACCGAGGCCCGGCTCCGCGCCACTTGCCGCGTGACCCGGAACACCTCCTGCATCGCCGGCCCGGAGCCGATGATCCCCGGCAACGGTTCGACCGCCGGTTTGCCGCTCGAGATGTTGCGGATCGATTGGCTCATGGTTGATAGGAGGCGGGTTGAACCACTCGTGCGTCGGCCTGCGCGCGGAGCGACTCAATCGTGTCGAGCAGACTGCCGAAAATCTGCTGCGTGTCGGCGTCGAGCGACGCGCTGGCGTTGTAGCGATCGTATTGTTCGAGAATTTGTGCTTCGGTGAGTAGGATGCCATACCGCTGCACGCTTTGGGCGAACGCCTGGGCGGCTTGCCGGCGCGACTCGACCGGGACCGTCAGATGGCTGGCAAAATCCACGAGCGACCGCTGGCTCGCGGGCGTCCCCAGGAGCGCGAGCGCGCCGACCGCCTTGTCCGCCATCTCGGGCAGATAGAGCGCCGCTTCGACCACCGGGGCCTGGCGGCGCAGGTCGTAGAATGTGTTGTCACGCGACAGCAGTTGGCCCAGCCAGGCGAGCGATTGACCCGCCATCGCGGCCCGCTCCTCTGGCGTCACTTCGTCGCGGCCGGCGACGGCTTTTAGTCGCTCGAGCAAATGGGCCACGGCGTCATCGGTTTGCGGCCGCGGGAAAGCGACGACCCGCTCGTGCTGGTCCGCCAGGTTGTGGGCCGCATCGAGCCGGTCGCCCGTGGCCAACAGACCGATCGGCACCTGGCCCGTCGCCGGGTTGGTTCGCAAGGCGTAGATCACATCCCGCACGCCCGCGCCGTTGATGTCCATGTCCACGAGCGCAAACTCCAGGTCGGACGATTGTTGCGCGAGCGCCACCGCGTTCGCACCGCGCGTCGCCGGATCCGCTTCCAGACCGAGATTCGCTAGCCGGCCGGCGAGAGTCGTAGCTTGATCTGCCACCGGCATCGCCACGACCGCGCGGCGTTCAGACGCGCCGGTGGCGAAGAAACCAAGGGTTTCCGGCACTCGGCTCGCGCCGGGGAACGAGGCCTGCGGATCGAGTGTCATGATCGCCCCCAGCGCGGCGAATCGCACGCGGCGATTCGGATATTCCAGCGCCCGCGCGAGCGGTGCCGGATTTGGCGCGGCGGCAAACAGCACCGCAGCATCGCCCTGCTTGCCGAGCGAGTTGGCCGCGGCAACCGCGGCGCTGGCAAAATCATGCTTCATCGCTGCGTGCAGCACCATGTTGAGCATGTCGCCATCGGCCTCGCGGATCAGCTGCTCGATAGCCGGCGATCGATGGTCGCCGGTAATCGCATCCGCCTCCAACCCGAGCACCAGCGCCTGACACTGCGCCAGTCGCAGATCGGGCCGCACGCGGGCGTATTCCACCGCCAGCCGCGCCGACCAGACAATCTGAGCGTCGTCGATCGGGTAGCGGGCCGCGACGAGCTTTTTGTTCGCATCATCCCAATGCCAAATGGCCGCCTGGCCGTTCTCATCGGTCGCGAATGAGCGCATGCCGCGCTTGTTCTGGCCAATCGCTTCGTCCAGCAGCCGTTCTTCATCGGAGGTCGACGTCTCGCCGGCGATGAACGGCTTGGCGAGCGTGACCTGCATCTCTCTAAGAATCCGGATCACATCGCGCCGGAGCTCGGCGTCGCTGGTGCCGAGCATTCCCAAGAGCGGATCAACGGCCGAGGGATTCATGGCCACGATGCCGGCGGCGATTTTCGCCCGCTTCTGCGGATCGCTCTGGCGTGCGAAGGCTTCGATCGTGGCCACCACGCCCTCTTCACCAGTCATCGAAAGATCGACGCGGGCGGCATTGCTGGCCGTCGCGTCAGGCGACTGGAGGTCGTTGATCAGCTTGGTGAGCCGCTGCGGATCGCGGTCGCGCTTGGCGGCAGCGACGAGGCAAGCGTCCGCAAATTCCTGGCCCGACGGGGCCAGCTCGGGAATACGGGCCAGTTCCAGCAGCCGGTAGCTGCCGAACTGGTTCACGAGCTCCGCCCGCTGGTCGTCGCTGAGATTCTGCTCGACCAATTCCTTAAAAATCGGCGCTGCGAGCTCGGGATGTTTGAGTTTCACGAGCGCGAGCACCGCGCTGAGGTAGTGCTTGGGCTCGGTCCGTGGAAGCTCTAGCGCCGCGAGCACCGCCGGATTCGTCTCCGGCGCGAGGTGCTCCTCCGCAGGCGCGCTGGTTTCAGCCGGCGGGGCGGGTGTCGCCTGCGCGTGTACGGTTCGCACCGCCAGCGCCGTCGCCACAAGGAATGTCAAAATCAATAGAGGTCGGGTCATAGTCACGCAAATACGCGTCGCAAGCGACGCGGCTAACTGTTCTGCTCCAATCGTTCACGCCAGAGATTGAGTTGATGCGCCACTTGTTCCGGGTTCGTTGAGCCGTAGCTCGTGATCGCGTTGACGGCCCGCTCGGCGCCAAGCACTGCGAACACCTGCTTGTCGAGCGCGGGGTGGGCCGCTTGAAACTCGTCAATCGATAGGGCAGCGAGCGGCACGCCGCGCTTCATCGCGGTGCCGACCAGCCGGCCGATGATCTCGTGGGCCGTCCGCTGCGGCACGCCCTGCATGATGAGGTGTTCCATCAGCGTCGTTGCATCGAGATAACCCAGGTCGAGCCGCGACTCGATTTGCTCGCGCTTGAGCTCTGCACCGGCGACGATCGGCGCCGCCAGCTGGAGGCACGACCGCACGGTTTTCACCGCATCGAACAGCGGCTCCTTGTCCTCCTGCAAGTCGCGGTTGTACGCGAGCGGCAGACCCTTCACGAGCACCAGGAGCGTTGTCAGCGCGCCGACGACGCGGCCCGTCTTGCCGCGGACCAATTCCAGCACGTCCGGGTTGATCTTCTGCGGCATGATCGACGAGCCGGTGCAAAACGCCTGCGGCAACTTGAGGAAGCCGAACTCGGTGGTCGACCAGAGGATCCATTCCTCGGCCCAGCCGCTGAGGTGCTCGGCAATCATCGTGAGGCAAAAAGCGAACTCGATGACGAAGTCGCGGTCGCTCGAGGCATCGAGACTGTTGGCGGCGATGCCTTCGAAGGCGAGCTCCTGGGCGACCATGTGGCGGTCGATCGGGATCGACGTGCCGGCGAGCGCCGCGGCGCCGAGCGTCAATTGATTCGCGCGGCGGCGGCAATCGGCGAGCCGCTCGCGGTCGCGCTCGAACTTTTCGCAGTAGGCGAGCCAATAGTGGTTTGCCAGCACCGGCTGGGCGCGCTGCAGATGGGTGTACCCCGGCAGAATGACGCCGGCGTCGGCATCGGCACGCGAGATGAACGCCCGCTGCAAGTCGCGGAGCTCCTCGCGGACGTGGTCGATTTGCCCCCGCACCCAGAGCCGCAGGTCGGTCGAAATCTGGTCGTTGCGGCTGCGGCCGGTGTGGAGCTTGCGTCCGACGTCGCCGACGCGGTCCACCAGGGCCCGCTCGATGTTCATGTGGACGTCTTCGAGCTCCTCGCGGAAGGGGAAGCTGCCGGCCTCGATTTCCTGGTGAATTTGCTCCAGGCCCGTAACGATCTGGTGCCGCTCGTCGTCGGTCAGCACGCCTACCTTGGCTAGCATCAAGGCGTGGGCGATCGAGCCCTTGATGTCCTGCGCGTAGAGCCGGTGATCGAAGTTCACGCTCTCGGTGAACTTCTCGACGCGGCGGTCCGTCGCCTGGTCAAACACACCGCCCCAAGGCTTGCTGGACAAATTTGCTTCCGGAAGGACTGTTGCGGCAGTCGTGCGCGACGCCGCGGGAGGGATGGAATCATTGCCAACATGTTTACAGTAAACACCTTACGGCGAATTGTCAACGAGCCGCCAGCCGTTGTAGCCCAAAAAATAGGCACTATCCGAGCGGTGAATTGGAAGAGAATTCCGCCCGACAGAAAGCCCCCGGTCAGTGCCAAGGGGCTCAGGGCGCCTCAAGAGTCATGGCTGGGTGCCTTTGCCTGCATGGGTGGTGCAGGGCAAAAAGCGCTTTCGCAGCCAAGAAGGGCGGCGAACGGGCGAATAGAGTCTTGGCCGATCGGGCCGAACAAGTGAATCGAGATGGGAGAGGGAAGATGCGTAGTTCCGTTGCCGTTGCTCTGGTTGTCTGTGGAACCCTGTTTGCGCTGCTGCCCGTGGCATCGGACTATTATCACGGGTATCAGGTGTCGCAGTTCCTCGCCGATCGGACGATCGCCCGGGGAGTTACGAGAATCCATCAACCGTTCGGCGAGACATTTCGGGCTAGTGCCTGGGTGCTGGGCGGAGTGATGATTGGACTAGGAGCGATCGGCGGCGCGGCGCCGGAGAAATCGGGAGCGTCGCGGCGGGGCCAGGCATTTCCGGAGAAGGGCGAATTGCGGCGTGATATGCTGACGGATGGTGACTGGCGGGCTTACGAGCGCGTGCAGGTAATCAATTCGTGACGTGGGCAGTGAACGGCGACTCGTGACCAGCGTGACTGGTTGCGGCAAGGGTGGAAGCGAGGTGTGGTGTGGTCGTTGATATCTTCAAAGGCATCCTTGCGATTCCGGTGCCGTTCAACATGATCGTGCTGATCTGCCTGTTCTTCGCGGTGACGGGCCTCGTGACGGGCATCGCCCGGGAGATCCGCAAGTTCGGCTGCCACCGGCAGGACATCGACTTCAAGCGCGAGCTGGTCGATCGCGGCCTGTCGAGCGAAGAGATCGAGCGAATCGTGATGGCGCAGCCGGTCGAGGCGAATACGCCCGTGACCGTCGGCGGCAACTACTATGCGGGCGGGGCGCCGGCAGCACCGGCGCGCACGTAAGCAAAAAGAATTTCGGTTGCACACGTCCCAAGTCGAATAAGGGGTGAATGAGCCATGTTCCATACATTGCACGTATTGCCGCTGTTAGCCCAGTCGGCCGATCCCTGGGCGAACACATTCTTCGGACTGGACCAGGAAAAGCGCTTCGTGTTGATGATTGTCGCCATCGGCTGCGTGACGGGCGTCGTCTGCACCGTGGTGGGCTGCGTGTCGGGCGCGGTGAGCTCGATCCACCGCCGCAAATTAGACCACGAGCTGAAGCAGGACCTGTTGGACCGCGGGATGAACGCGGAAGAAGTCTCGCAGGTCGTGGAGGCGTCGACGCCGAAAGACTTTCTGGAACGCTGGGCGGCAGGCTCTAAGAAGAAGTACTGCCCGCCGGTGCGGGCGAGTTGAGGGCTGGCTTGAGGGGCTTGCAGAATTGCGATGGCAGCACTCAACAAATTTGGCACTCGCCTCGTTGTCTCAGACCATTCCTAAGTTCCATCAAGCGACATTGAGTGAGTTGTCCAATTCAAAAAAGAGGCTTCTGATCGATCTTTGGTGGCCAAAACACTCCGACAATCAGCCAGACGTTGTACGGAAACCGCGTGCCCATGAAGAGCCGCGTGTCTTTGTCTTCTCTGCACAGTTCGCCTAAAAATCTGTCGCGCACACTCTTAGCCGCCAATTCATCGGACCCAAGTCGATCCGCTTCCTTCAAGAAGAGTGTCCCGATCTCCCAGTCTTCACACATGGCGGTGTGGGGCTTTTCACTGTCAGCGCATTCAAAAACATAGTGAAATGAATAAGGAAGCTTCTTGAGCGGCTTCTGAGCAGGGCCGAAGAGCTTCAGCTGGCTGAAGAGACTCTGCCATTCGGCCTTCCACTCGGGGTCAGCTGGCCGGATCTCCAGATCAAGAATCTTGGTGGGTCGGACGATGCCAATCGACGTTCGATCGGCGTCATACTTGGACTTCAACTCGTTGACGGTGCTGTGTGGCATGGCATCGATGATTTGTCGCCGTGCCTCCCACTTCTTCTTTGTATCCAGCCGTTCTCCGAGGACCTTGATGGTGTCCAACTCGGGACGACGACTCTCGGGCCGTTTGTCGTGGCCGTGCCCAGCGTCATCAAGAATGACTTCGATCCATTGATATTTGCGAAACTGTTGATGCCTCGGTCGATAGCGATAGTCGACCGGATACAGTCGAACCCACTTGCCTTCCTCGGTGACTCCCGCAGTGCAAACAAGTTCTTGGTAGCCCGCGGAAGGGTGCGGGTATGTCATAACCGTAATGAGCACTTTGGTTGGCTCAGCACCCATGCTCGCAGCCTAGATTGCGGATCGAAAGTCGAGTCTGCTTCGAGACTTCATCCGCCAACGCAGACCGATGACAGAACTCGGGGTCTTTCTCCATGCAGACAAGCACACTGGGCCGTTCCATTACGAGAGAACTCACTTCATTTATCGCTTGTTTTTCGTCGCGCAGCGTGCCGGACCTATAGTCATCGAATAGTACTCGATAATCAGATGCGTTATTCAGTTCGCGGCGTTTTTCGGAAGCTATCCCGAGAGTGGGAACGTGCACATATTCGATTTCCAATCGATTGGACAATCGGGCTAAGGTTGAGCGATGGAAGCCGTACCGCCGCGCAATTGGATTGCGTCGTACGTCAATAAGTCGCTGGATGCCACTCTGAACGAGCAAGTTGAGAAACGAATCCACAGAACGTCCCTCGTATCCGGCCGTAAAGACAGCGGGCTTCGCGACCGGTCGAGTGGCGAGACGGCGAATTCGGCTGTTGCAGGTATACTCGGGGTAATTGTTGTAGACGTGTTCGATTAGATCGTCTCGACGAGCATCACCGAATCGCCTAAATACGGCAACGACATCCGCCGCCACATCCTTACTCTCGATTGTGATGTTTTGTGCGAGTCGATGGTCGTCGACGCAGACGCTCTCTTCCGTCTGTCTCACAAAACTCATCGCCTCAAGCCTATCTAACTCCTGGTAGAGGCTGAACGAGAACGGCCCGTATTGATACGGCACGAAATCGTAAAACGATGATCCTCCGGCAGACGGAAACTCGTGTCGCAAGAGAAAGCTCCATTTCGTGAGCTCAAATCGCGACACGGGCCGAGCGGCAACCTTGAGTATTTGAATCAGGGTTTTTTGGCGGTTCAGCATGATGATCTAATACAAGTCTACATGCTGCGACAATAGGCTACAAAGACCGAAAGATCGTTGCTAGCAATTTGGGGGCGTCGCGGCAGAATAGTTTTTGGACCGCGGGGTGCGATCGTGGAGGCGCGTTTATAGCTCTTGGGCGAGGCCAAGAAGAATTCCTTCGGGGCCGCGGATGTAGCAGAGGCGGTAGGTGTCTTGGTATTGGGTCACTTTGCCGACGAGTTGGGCGCCGTGCTGGGTGAGCTGGGCGAGCGTTTCGTCGATGTCCTCCACCGTGAACATGACGCGGAGGTATCCGAGCGCGTTCACGGGCGAGGTGCGGTGATCGGCGGCGACGGGCGGCGCGAGGAAGCGGGAGAGCTCGAGGCGGCTGTGACCGTCCGGGGTGCGCAGCATGGCAATCTCGACGCGCATTTGGCGCAGTCCCGTGACGCCATCGGCCCAGTCGCCCTCGATGGGGGCGCGTCCCTCGAGTGTGAGGCCGAGTTCGGTGAAGAACGCGATGGCGGCGTCGAGGTCTGCGACAACGATGCCGACGTTGTCCATTCGCTTGACTGTCATGATGTCTCCCTGGCGGTTAACTTGTCATTGGATAAGAAGCCTCTTCAATTGGCGTTTGGCTCGCCGGCCGCTGCGGTGTCGGCACTCGTGGGCCAAATTGAATTCAGGGGATAAACCTGCAAAGACTCAATTTGCACTTCACCGCCCTCGGCCCGCATCGACAAGCCGTTCTCGCGCATGATTTCGAACTTGGCAATGCTTTGCTCCCCTCGGTTGACGAATAGCTCGATGGACGTGCGATCGACCAGCACCTCGAAGCTGGTGATCGGCTCGCGGCAATCGCAGTGGTAGTCGCTGATGGACGCACGCTTATCGGCGAAGACAACATCGACGCCGCGGATCCTCAGGATGGCTTTGGCTGGGGGGGCGACTTTTAGCTGACCGCGGACGTGATAGAGCTGCCCGGCGGGCTGCAGGAGGAGTCGTTCTCCGGCGGCCAGGGTGCGGTCCTGCCAGGTCGCTTCGCCGCGATGCAATTGCTGCAGTTCCGCGATCGGTTCGCGGAAGACGCGCGGTCCATCGGCCGTCGTTCTCAGCGAGAGCTGGCCGGGGAACGTCAGTTGCTGGCTGAACGGCATGTCGGGGAACTGCGAGAATCGCATCCAGGCAATCTGGATCCGACGGCCATCGTTCGTCGCTGTGTTTTCGAACGTCTGCGTCGCGTAGTAGTCGCCGTGCGAGCAGTGCTCTCGCTCCGCGAAATCGGGAACGAAGCATCGGCCATCGAAGGACCCCAGCTGGTAACCGCCGTCGCCGTGGACCAATACCCATTTCTTCAACTCGGGGCTCTTCAAGTTGGGGTCGGCGTCGACGGTGAGTTCGAAGAAGTCGGGGCACTCGTAGCCGTCGATCGGCTTGCCACCAGCGGGTTGCCAATTCAGCAAGTTCTTGGAAGTGAAGAACCGGTACTTGCCGTCGCCGTAGAGCAGCATGCACCAGTGCTGGCCCGGCTCATACCAAAAGACTTTTGGGTCGCGTTCGGGCTCTGCGAGCACGGGATTTTGGTCGTAGAATTTCCACGTACGGCCGTGATCGAGGCTAAAGCTGATGTGCTGAGCGCGATTCGCGCCATCCGACCAGAACGCAATAAAGGGCGGCTGGTCAGGATTCGGCGAGAGTTTCGACGTGTTATGGTAATCGATGACGCTGTGGCCCGATTGCACCGCGAAGCCGAGCGACGGCTCCCAAAAGGCCGGCTCGAGTTCCTCCCAGTGGATCAAGTCGCGGCTCACGAAGTGCAACCAGCACTTGTTCCAACGCTGGGCGAAGACGTGATATTCGCCATCGTAGTAGATCATGCCGTTCAGATCGTTGATCCACCCTTCCTCGCGCATGCCCGGGTTGAGCCGGTTCATCGTCCATTGCCGGGCGGTGATGTGGAACTGCGGACGGAGAGATTCGGCGTAGAGGGGCGTCGTTGGATTCGGCAAGGTCTCCGGGCTGTCGGTCTGAACGATGTCGTCGACCAGGATGTGTCCCCAATCGCCGGAAGCTTCGTCGACGATCTCGAAGCGCGCCGCCTTGCCAGCGTATTTCCGCACATCCCAGCTGGTTGGCGTTAATCGGTCGCTCCGCCAACCCACCGCCCGACAGACAACCCGGTCGTCGACAATCAAGTTCGCACACGTGTGCGCCTCGTAGTCGCCACCGCCGATGCGAAACGCGATGTAGTTGCGCTCGATGGTGAAAGGCTTGGACCGCAGTCGACCCTGCGGAGGGTCGCCATCCATTTCGCTGCAGGCCAGACTGAGATCGGCGACGTTTTCGATCTCAAGCTGGCGCAGCAGCTCGGCGCCGGCGGCGGGACCGCGCGCGAAGGCTTCGCCGGATGCTTCCCAGCCGACAAAATTCTTGCCAGTGAAGCGATCGACAACAATCGGCGGGCGACCTTCATCAGCACGCGCGGAAATCAGTGAGCACAGAACGGGCGCGATGCTGAAGAGGTGGAAGGCGAGTCGCTGGAAGTTCATTGATGTTCTACGGATGCAAGTGATGCAGACGGGATAGTCCTGATGCAATTGGCGGTGTTACTTTTCTTGCCGGTGGCTGAATAGCTCGTTGAACTGACAACTCTTTGGCCGGAAGCTGCGGTCACGGGCTCGGCGACGCTCAGGTTTGCTGGGCCGCGTGCTTGTGTGCTCTCAGCTGGTAGCGAAGCGCGACCATGCCGCTGTTGTAGGCTTTGACCTCGGCCAGGTGGAGGGGAATGTCGTGTTTGAGTTTGTCGAAGAATGATATCCCGTCGCCGATCAAAATCGGCACGATCGAATAGCGAACTTCGTCGGCAAGTCCCAGGCGCAGGCACTCGCCGCAGACCGCACCGCCCCCCACAAACCAGATCGAACGGAACTTCTGCCGCAAGTGCCCATTGACGAACTCCGCCAGTCCGCCGGAGTGGAACTCGACGGACTCGCGGGTTTGCGGGAGTGGGCGACTCGTCAGGACGAAGGCGGGCTTGTCGCCATAGGCCCAACCGAACCCTTGCGCTTCAAAACGGAGTGCCGTCTCGTAGGTTCGAGATCCCATGACGTAGCAGTCGATCGTCTGGAGAAACCCGGTGATGGTTTCCGGATCCATGGTGTCGCCGCCCGCGAATTCGTCGGCGGTTTCGAGCCAGTCGACGCGCCCATCCCTGCGCGCGATGAAACCATCGAGACTCGCCACCATGTGGATCGTGACGCGAGAGCTTTGGTTTGTCTGAGCGTTACTGTTAGTCACTGTGCAATTCCTGACACGAATACGATCGCGGTTCGGTGAAGCGGACGAACGACGAGATTACTTGCATCCTATCCACCGAGAAACTTCTGCTCGGCGGAATCGCCAATCCGCATTTTGAACGAATCAGTTGTAGCGATTCTTTGGACAGGCTGGCAATGTTCGGGCGACTCGCTCGGTCGAGTTCGGCCGATCCAGTCGGCGGCGCTTGAAATTGCCGCAAATCGGACGCAGTGTACAATGTCGCCAAATGGACCGATCCGTTTCAAGAGCGGCGGCAATCGAGACATTTATCCTCCGTACTTGCATCCTCAGCATTTGGCAGGGGAGAGCGTCGTGACTCCCGAGAGGTCTGAAAGCGCGTCGTCGTTGCCGCGGAGCAGCGTCATCAATTCCGCTGCGTATTGCGACGGTGTGCGGGTGGCCATCGTGCCGATTCCCGATTTAGGGGACGCCTGGCGCCACTCAGATCGCTTTTTCTGGGTCGGTCTCTACGAACCGTCGGAGCAGCTCCTAGCGCACATTCAGGAAGCGTTTGGTCTGCACGATTTGGCGATCGAAGACGCTCACCAGGCTCATCAGCGTCCGAAGCTGGAAGTCTACGACAATTCGCTTTTCGTCGTCTTGCGGACCGCGCGGCTCTGCGAAGAAGGCGAACGCCGCATTGAGTTCGGCGAAACGCACGTGTTCGTCGGTCCGCGTTACGTCGTGTCGGTGCGGCACGGCTCGATGAAATCGCACATCGGTTTGCGCTCCCGCTGCGAAGCCTCTCCCCAGCAGTTGGCCAAGGGGGAGGGGTACGTGCTCCATGCGCTGATGGACTTCATCGTCGACCAGTATTTTCCAATTCTCGACGCGCTCCAGGCAGAGCTGGATGATTTGGAGGAGCAGATCTTCAGCGGCACGTTTGTGAGGGGAGTCACCGAACGCCTGTATCACTTGCGGCGCGATTTGTTGGCCTTGAAACAAGCCGTGACGCCGCTGATCGATGTTTCGGCGAGGCTCTCCCGCAGCACTTCGGATCTGATTCCGTCGGACACGCGGCCGTATTTTCAGGACGTGCACGACCACGTCGTGCGAATTGCCGATCTGATTGACAACCTGGAGCAGCTATCCCACATCGCGCTAGAGGCCAAGTTCGCGCTGATTTCCGTCGCGCAGAACGACGACACGAAGCGCCTCGCCGCCTGGGCCGCCATCATCGCCGTGCCCACGATGATTGCGGGTCTCTACGGAATGAATTTCGATACCATGCCTGAAACCAAATGGGACTACGGCTATCCCGCGGTCATCTTCGTGATGCTCGGCCTCTGCGGTCTGCTGTATGGATGGTTCCGCAAGGTCCGGTGGCTGTAGGGCGGGCCGCGGTGGGCTAAACTGGTTTGCAGGGCCGATGCTTCGCCCGAAGATTACAGCTTTTCTATAGGCGATCCGGCGGGTCGGGATTGCCAATTTCTGGGAGCGGCCGGCGAATAATTCTGGAGATGAATAATTCTGGAGGCTACCGGCGAATCTCCACTACGGAGTTCGGCATTGCGTCACTTCTCTTTCTCGGAGACTACCCATGCCTGTCACGATCCAGCGTCCCATGAATCGGCCACAGACGTCCCGTCGCATGACCCCTGCGGTCGTGACCCCATCGATTGTTGATCCAGCCACGGCCGAGCCGTTCACCCTCGAGCAACAGCTCGAACCGTTCGGATCCTGGGTGGGAGAGCCAATTTGGGTGCCGCCTAAAGATGCGAGTAAGACGCTGGCCGAGACGATGCTGCGGGAGTCGCGGCCGTTTGCGTCGAATGAGAAGCGATGGGCCACGGTCGTCGAGAAGCATCGCGCCGACTTTACGCAGGTGCGCGAGCTGGACCTGTTCCGGGCTTCGATTCGACTCCCACAAGGGAAGTTCTTTGTCACCGTCACGGAGCAAAAGGATTTCGACAAGATCACGGACACTATTCCCAGCTGTGTGCAAACCCGGCTGGAGGAATTTCTGAGCGGACGTCACATGAAGCGGGGCGCGATGGTTTACTACCTGAAGCCGCTGTGCATCGACACCGGCGACGAGCTAATCCTCACATCGCGCGAAGACCTGACCGCTGCCATCACCAAGGTTCGGGAAGAAGTGTTCCAGGAATATCGGAGCCTCGCGCTCTATCGCCGGCCGCTACAGGCGATGGTGGCGGCAGGGAACTTGGGTCTGGCTCTACCGCGGGGAGTGGTGAAGTACGTGGTCGGGCGGAGACAGAAGTCGATCGATGCGTACCACGCCCAACTGGAGTTCAAGCGAAGAAAGCTCGCCTTCGACGCCGCCAGAACGTATCGCAAGTGTCGCACCGACGGCTGCACGTTCGACGAGATGCTGGAGCTCACCAATCCGCTCAAGCGAACGGACGTGATCGAACAATACTGTATCGAGCAGGAGCTCTCGCGGGCGAAACGCGACCAGTTGTTGCGAATCGCAGCCGGCACGGTGCCCTGGTTCGTCGCGCTGTCGTTGACGATCTCGTACATTTCGACGCTAACGATGGTCGTGGCGACGCCGCCGATCGTGGTGTGCGACCCGGCCTTCGTGGCCGAACTGCCAGGCTCGCATGGCGTGGTCCTCAAGATCGGGCATTTCGACGAAGTTGACGGGGTCACGCACGTCGAGATTTAGGCTGCGCGAACCATTCGGTGCTCAAATGTGTCTGCAGCCCAGAGCAATCAGGACTGGGCGAAATGGAATACCACCAACTTCGTGCCATCGGCTGGAAGCCCTGCTTTGAGCGGCAAATCTCCGAAGAGTTGCTGGGAGCTGTGGTCGTTGCGCGGGTATCGGCTCACTTTGGCAGCCAGGTTTTGCTAGTCGGCACGGCTGGCGAATTCCGGATCCCAGTGCAGCTGGCAGAATCTGCCGGCGACATCGCCGTCGGCGACTGGCTGGTGCTAACCGCGGAGGAACACCGCGCCGTCCAACGGCTCGAGCGACAGTCCTTGCTATTCCGCAAGGCGTCCGGAGAGGAAGTGAAACCTCAGGTCCTTGCAGCAAACGTCGATACGATTTTCATCGTCAGCTCCTGCAATGAGGAATTCAACCTGTCGCGCATCGAAAGATATCTGGCCCTTACGGTTCAAGCTGGCGCGACTCCGGTGGTGGTGTTGACCAAGGTGGACCTTTGTGGCGACGTTGCCGCGTTACGCCGACAGGTCGAGCAGCTTCGTGCCGGGCTGTTGGTGGAAGCGCTTGATGCGCGCCAGTCGGCCGCGGCGGGCGTCCTGACCGCCTGGTGCGGACCGGGACAAACGGTGGCGCTGTTGGGTTCGTCTGGCGTGGGGAAGTCGACGCTCGCCAATTCGCTCGGAGCGGGCAGTCTGGCGACTGGCGAGATTCGCGAAAAGGACGCAAGAGGACGACACACCACGACGTCGCGTTCGCTGCACCTGTTGCCCAGCGGCGGCGTGCTGGTGGACAACCCTGGAATTCGAGAGCTCCAATTACCGGCGTGTGAAGAGGGTCTGCTGGATGTGTTCGACGACGTGGTGCGAATTGCAGCGGGCTGTCGGTTCAGCAATTGCAGCCATGAGGGAGATGCAGGCTGCGCCGTCGCGGCTGCTATCGAGTCGGGCGAGCTCGACCCGCGGCGCTTTGCCAACTATCAGAAGCTCAACGCGGAGCAGGCGCACAACTCGAGATCATTGGCAGAACGCCGAGAACGCGATCGGAAAATGGGCCGGTTCTTCAAGTCGGTTCTTAAGGACAAGCGCCGTGTTCGCGAGGAGAATTGACCGGAATCGAAGGATGACTAGCGAGTGCCAAGCTTCGTTTGCTTGACACAGCTTCGCGCGACGACACTCACGTTCGCTGGGAGGCGCTCTCGTTCACTCGCGCCTGGTAGGCACGGCATCAATTGCCCGGTTGAATCGATTTTCATAGGGCTCGATGGTCTCTGCAACGCATGTCGATTCGAAAAACCTAGAGCAGGTTTAACTTGTGGGTCGATGTGGTTGCGTTGGGGTGATTCCGCTCGGAGTCAAAGTAGAGTAACACTGGTGGTCTGCGGGTTTTTCTGCGTTGTTCCAGGGAGCGGCGGCTGTGGTGAGTGTTTCTCTCACAGGATTGTGCGCCGCCATCGATCGCTCGCAACGCTACTAGTGAGGGCATTCCATGGGCAGGGCGCTATTGGTAATCGACGTTCAGCGAGAATACTTCGACGGGGCCTTGCCGATTCGGCATCCGGTTGGCCATTTGGAATCGATTCTCGAGGTGATGGATGCGGCGAAGAGAGCGAACATTCCGACGGTCGTCGTGCGACATCATCAGCCCGAGGCGGACTCGCCGATGTTTCGCCAGGGGAGCGACATGTGGCAATTGCATCCTGAAGTCGAAGCGAGGCCGCGGGATTTGCTAGTCGACAAACAATTGCCGGGGTCGTTCACCAACACGTCGCTGGAACGGTTTCTAAAAGAGCGGGACGTGGATACGGTGTGCATCGCCGGCTACATGACGCAGATTTGTTGCGACACGACGGCACGCCAGGCATTTCACCGCGGGTACAAAGTCGAGTTTCTGCGCGACGCGACGGGGACGCTGGACGTCGCCAACAAAGCCGGTTCGGTCACGGCGGAGCAACTCCATGAGTCGATCCTGGTCGCGCAGCAGATGTTTATCAGCGACGTGATCGACAAGGACACCTGGGTGACACGAATCGGATAGCGGATGCAATGTGTGAGGCGGGAGCGTCAATGTGCGCCGCAGCTCTGCAATAGAGTTACGAGCTCTTGCTTACCGCGACGGGTGGCCCAGGCGAGCGGCGTGGCCCAGGGCGGGTCATCTGGCAAGTTTGTTTTCGCGCCGCGCTCCAGCAGCAGCTCGGCCATTTCGCGCTGTCCGAACTTGGCCGCCCAGCCGAGCGGCGTCGAACAGATGTCTTCGTCGCGCGCTTCGAGATTTGCGCCGTGGTCCAAAAACTTTCGCGCGCTTTCGATGTTGCCTTTCCGGGCGAATTGATGCAGCGGCGTGATCAACAGCCAGTCGGGCTGACTGGGATCCATGCCGTGCTGGAACAACAGCTCGTTGAGTGCGGGCGACTTCGCGCCGACAGCCCAGGCAGGAAACGTGAGTCGTCGGGGCAAGTCGCGCTGGTAGCGCAGCATCAGCCGCATGAAGGACTCGTGTCCCTGGCTCGCGGCGTTGGCGAGTGCCTCGGGGTCGTCGGCCAACGCGGGGTTGGCGGCAAAGACGGCGGCCGCGGTCCGCACGTCGCCATCATAAGCCAGGAGATGCACGGCCCGGGCTGCGCCGTAGGAGCACAGCAGCTCGATCATCGCCTGTTCTTGGTTGGAAATCGCGCGCGAAAGTGCGTCGGCCGAGCTCTCGACCTCGGGATTCGGGTAGGCCCCATGCTCCAAGAGCAGCCGGGCGATCTCGTGATACCCGCCGGCAGCCGCGGCATAGAGGGCGTGGCCGTGCGGCGCGATCCCCTCTTCAGCTAGGTTGGGATCGGCGCCGTGATCGACGAGCAACCGGACAATTTTGAGATGGCCCTTGGCGGCCGCGTTCTTGAGCGGCGCTCCGGAGCATTGGTAGTAAGTGATGCAATCGGAGAGCCGGTTGGCAAGAGACGCGTCTTCCGCGAGCAACTCCCGTGCTCGCGCAATGTCGCCGATGTGGCAGGCGGTGCACATGTCGAGATAAGCGCCCCGCGCACGCAAGCGGGAGATCACGTCTGCCGGCGTGACAGGCCAATCGGACGGCACATCGCGCCAGCCGCGAAAATGATAATCTCCGTTGTTCAGCTGAATCGGACGGGCGCCGTCGAAGCGGACCGCCTCGATGTCGGCGCCGCGGGCGAGCAGCTCGTCGATCATGTCGAGTTGCCGCGTCATCGTGGCCCAGTGGATGGGCTGATTGGATCGCTCGTCGCCGACATGGAGCAGCTCAGGCGAGGCATCGAGCAGGCTGCGAACTTCAGCGACGTCGTGTGCGCGGATCGCCGCGGCAACCGCTTCACCGCGGGGAGAAGCGTTGAGCCTTGTCGTGTAGTGTGCGGTCAGGAGCTGCTCGATGTCGACGTAGCCACGATCACGGCAGA
This sequence comes from Pirellulales bacterium, assembly GCA_050248495.1. Lineage (GTDB taxonomy): Bacteria > Planctomycetota > Planctomycetia > Pirellulales > Lacipirellulaceae > DASYDU01. The sequence continues at coordinate 208,648 of JBFWSG010000002.1, forward strand.
TATCGAGCAGGCTGTCGTTGACCGCCAGACTCAAGGCGTCGGCGCCGCGACCCAGCAGCAGGCGGGCCACGCCGAGCTGGTTCTCGCGCACTGCGAAGTAAAGCGGAGTTCGATACGCATACTGGCAGCGAACGAGCGACGGATCGAGCTGCAGCAACCGTTCAACAGCTGGTACGTCTCCCGACACACAAGCGCAGAACAATTCCCAAACGTCCCGGCCGCGACCAGTCGACCAGACGAGGGGCTCGTGGGTCTTGAGCGTCTCGGGTTGGTTCATGATGAAGCGAATGCCGGGGGAAGTTTGGCCCCAATTGACCCATCATTCTACCGCCGGTCGGTAGTGGCTGCGCCGGTTGCTGGAGGAGCCTGGCCGAGAAGTTGTCGCCCGCGGCCGGCCGTCGCGGCTTTATGGTTTGAATTCCAGAATATCGCCGGGCTGGCATTCGAGAGCTTTGCAGATCGCTTCCAACGTCGAGAGCCGAATCGCTTTGGCTTTGCCGTTTTTCAAGATGGAAACGTTGGCCATCGTGATGCCGACTCGGTCGGCCAGCTCGGTGACGCTCATTTTCCGCTTCGCCAGCATGACGTCGATGTTGATGATGATGGCCATGCTCGTCTCGTTATACCGTTAAGTCGTTCTCGGATTTCAGATCCACGGCATTCTGCAAAATCCGTTCGAACATGGCGGCCGCAGTGGCGACGACGATCGACGGAAAAATTACGAGGAAGCCCAAGAAAAATGGGACTCCAGGATTGTCATTGTCTCCTCCGCCCATCACCAAGATGAACAGCACGTCGAGCACGACAAAACCGATGACGGCTAGTGCGCAATATCTTATCATCCGCAGGGCTCTTACGACTTCCGGTGAGAAGACTTCACTTCGTCCGACAGATCTCAGTATCTTGATTGCCTGATAGAGCGCCATGAAGAACGGAATGGAGCCCACATACACGAGGGCCAGCAAGGGATCGTGGAAGTAGATCTCAAAGTTTGTGGCGTGCGCGTTGCGACCCTCGACGCGCGGCATCAGCAGGAGGAAGGCCAGAGCGGCCAGGCCGATCAGCACAATCACGATCTGTAGAAAGATGGTCGAGCTTCTTTTCATGACTGCTACTCCAACGCCAACGGGCGAAAGAATTCGGAAGCCTGCGCCGATCGAGCCGCGATGGACCAAGTTTCCTTGATGTTGATGAGTATTAAGGGGCTGGCCATCGCGCCTGAGAAGGGTGCGTATTCAGACTACAATGTGCGATCAATCGAAATCGGAATGGGTAGTGCTGTTGCGGGCAGCTATTTGTTCCCTCTGTTCCCTCGCCGCCGGCCTCCCAAACCCCGGAGGTTGCTTCTTGAGCGCATCAGGCCCTGGGCGTAGGCGTTGGGACGGAAGGCAAGTTGTTTGATTACCTGTTCGACGCGCGAGCGCGTGGTTTCGTTGACCATTTGAGGTCGATTGACCACGCGGGAGACGGTGCTAATCGAAACTTGAGCTTCGCGGGCGACATCTTCAATCGTGGCTTTCATGGGAAACCCGGCGGGAAGAAGTGCAGCGTACCGGAGGCTGCGAATGGTTGTTGTGCGATATGCCCAGTAGCTCGAACTGAGCCGATGCCTCCATTTTAACCTGAATTTATCGTTTGTCAATATATGTTTGTTGTTATTCGACAAAGATACAGGCGTTCCGGGGGGTGCGCGGAGGACAGGGCCGGCGCGCGACGAGCAGTCGCGGCTTGATGGATTAGCCCTCATCGCCGAAAGACTCTCTGGACGGCCGGCGGGGTTGGTAAGAGAGGTGCGGTCAGCTATTTGGCTGCCAATCGCGCGATCATCTTTTCGGCGACGCCTTTGGCGGAGGCAGGATTCTGGCCGGTGACGAGATTTCCATCGGCGAGGCTGTTGGGTTGCCAGGGGGCAACTTGGTGGAAGATCGCGCCCTGGCCGGTGAGTGCCGTTTCCAACTCGAAGGGGACATCGGCTTTGGCGTAGTTTTCTTCTTCGTCGTTGGTGAACGAGGTGATGTCTTTTCCGTCGACGATATACTTGCCGTCACTCAGCTTCACATTCAGCAGCGATACCGGGCCGTGACAAACGGCACCGACGACGGCGTTTCGTTCAAAGGTCTCTTGGATCACTTTCTTGAGCAAGGGATGGTCCGGCATATCGGCCATCGGGGCCAGACCCCCGGGAACAAAGATCGCGTCGTACTGGCGGACATCGACGTCCGCGAGTTTTTTTGCTTTTTGCATCGCGGCCCAGCCTTTACCCACCAGGAAGGATAGATTGTCGGGGTCGTCGGCCAGATTGAGGGCATCCAGAAACGGGCCTTCGCCGGTGAGGCTGGCAAAATCGATCTGGTATCCGGCGCGATCAAATTCCGCATACGGATGAGCCACCTCGGGCAAGAAAATACCAGTCCGCCGGTTGCGCGGGCCGATGAACCCGGTGTTCGAGACGATGATTAATATCTTCTTTGTCATGATCGTTTTTCGATCAATTGCTCTTTGTAGTTGGCTCGCCGAACGCATTGCAGCCGATTCTATCGCATACAAAACGGATTGGCCAATTGTCCAAATCGATTTTGCGCCGCCGAATCTGTGATCAGCGTGTTGAGCGCCGATGAGGTCGCTCAGGTCGTGGAAGCATTGGCTCCGTACGATCGACCATACCGCTGGGCAGCGATACTCAGCCGGTAAGAATACAGCGCGAGATTCTTGCACGATCACGCGAGCGGCGCAATGTCGTAAACGACGACGCGCTCCCAGAGCGACTTGCAGGCGGCGACAAACCGTGCGTGATCAGGGCACTTGCTTTGATAGAAGTCGTGGTCCTCGAGCGACTTGAAGTGGAGTGAAGCTGCGTAGTCGAAGGAGTGATCGGTCACCGGGCGGCGTTCGGTCGGGGCGGGAGTTCCGACGTGGCCGCGTTCGAGGTACGGAATCTCGGCGAGTAGACGAACTTCGCGATCGAAGAGGTCTCGTTCTGCCGGGGTGAGATCCTTGCGAAGCCAAAAGTAGGGGCTGTGGATGAGCATCGTGTTGGTTGGCCTGGATTGGTGCGACCGCCGGTCGCGGCTGATTGGGAAAAAAAGCGCACGGGATTCTGTCGCGCGCGGAACCCACGAATTGTCGCCGTTTTACGATCGGCTGTGTATATTGCTGATGCGAAAAATCTGTGTCGGCAGACCTGCGGCCTTCAAAGCAGCTGGCGAAAATGTGCGACCTCGAGCGAGTCAGGGCCCGTTACCGGCAATTCGCCGAGGATGAGTGCCGGGGGTACTCGGAGCACTATTATCATCTGTCGCTCGAGATCGCCGCGGACGATCGGCTCGTGCGCTTCATCGCTCGGATGCCGGTGATCCAGCCGAACCTGTTCCTGGCGGCGCTCCAGTATCTCGTGGGCGTGGACGAAATGCCGCGAACCGCTGCGCAGGCCCGGTCGCTGGTGGAGTCGCGGCGCGAAGAGGTCGAAGGACTGATGCGATCGCGTCGCACGCAGACGAATGAACCGGGCCGCTGCGCCACGATCCTGCCGGCGCTGCCGAAGGGACCGTTGGCACTGGTCGAAGTGGGAGCGAGCGCGGGTCTGTGTCTGCTCGTCGATGAATATGCCTACGAATACGGCGACCGTCGCGTGGGGCCGCGGTCGTCGCCAGTTCGAATCCGGTGCGTGGCGACGGGTTCACCGCCACTGCCCGCTGCTGTTCCGCAGGTTGCCTGGCGGGGCGGATTGGACATCAATCCACTCGATGTTCACGATGACCAGGATTCCCGCTGGCTGTTGTCGTTGGTTTGGCCGGGGCACGCGGAAAGGCGCGAGCGATTGTCGGCAGCGATCGGTCTTGCGCGATTGCGCGGGGTACGGGTGAGTCGTGGCGATTTAGCGTCCGACTTGCTCGCGTTCCTTGCCGGCGTGCCAGCGGAAGCAACCCTCGTAGTTTTTCATACGGCAGTGCTCGTGTACGTGAACGAAGAGAATCGCAGGCGTTTTGCCAATAGCTTGGCAGAGGTGTCGAAACAGCGCGACGTCGTTTGGATCTCGAACGAATCGGCAGGAGTCGTTCCGGAGATCACCGCGCTCGCTCCGCCTGTGCGGCCGGCGGACAAGTTACTCGGCCGGACGCATTTCCGAGACGGGGAGCGGAGCGACGAGTTTCTGGCCGTTGCGCACACCCATGGCGCGGAGCTGCATTGGTACGCGCGCTAGCAGCGTCGACTCGTCGGGGTGCGATGTGGCGAAATAGCACAGACCCCGCAAGTCCGAACAGAGCGAATGCGAGCGCGGGCGGCTCGGGGACCGCGAACGTGTTGCCTGACACGTACCTTTCGGCCGCGAGGCTGCTGTTCCAGGCGTCGCGCCAGATGACGAAATCGGCGGCGTCGACGCGGCCGTTCTGATTGCCGTCGGCCGCGGGGTTCGCGGTTCCGAACGTCGAGCGCCACAGGTTGTAGTCCGCGGCGTCTACATTGCCATTCGAGTCGTAATCGCCGGCGAGTGAGATGCAATTCGGGCAGGCGGCAGGATCGATCAGAATGGTCTGGGAGAAGGCGGGCAATTGAAGCGTGGGCGTGGCGACGGCGGTCGACGTCCAAACGCCGGCGAGGGGGTCGGCCTCCAGCGGATGAAAGGATGCGTCGTCGCCCGCCACGGCCTGGCGCAGCGATTGAAATGCGACAGCGTCGAGGGTTTGTGGCGCCGCATTCGCGTTGACGATCCATTTGCCCCAGGCGAAATCCCAAACGTGAGCGACGTCAATCGCGGGTGCGGGGCCGATGCCGTAGCTGCCGCCGGTTTCGGTCACCGGCAGATTGGGCGTGGAACCGGCGGGCGTGGGATTCGCCAGGTTGAGCCACTGGTTGCGGGCGAAGGTGTACGTCGCCGGCAGCGTCTCCGGGCCGACGTTGACGGCGGTGCTGAACTCAGAGGCGGTGTCGTTGAAGACGATGCGATTGTCCTGGAAGATCCCGTTTTGCGTGTCGACGATCAGCAGGCCGCCGTTCTCGTTGAGGATGCGGGCAACCCATTGGCCGGGGCGGCTCACGACGTTGTGATGAAACACACCGCCATCGATGTTGACCCAGGAAAACGCGGAGGAGCCGCCGAGGATCACGTTCCCTTCGGCCACGATGCCATTCGCTTCGTAACCGGAATCGCCGTCGACAAAGCGGAAGAACTGCGTGCCCGTGGAGCCGCCCGCCTGAACGGCCCGGCCAGCGCCGCGCGGCAGATCGATGCGATTGGCGCGGAAGGTGATGTCCTTGGAGCCGCCTTTGGGCTGCAGCGTGGTGCCGCCGTTGTCCGAGTTGGTGTGCCTGAAGTGCGAATTCTGAATGAGGCCGCGGTGGCAGCCGACCATGTCGACCGCGCTGCCACCGGTGCCCCAATTGAGCACCTCCACGTTCTCGATCAGGAAATCGTTGACGCCGGAAAGCTTGATGCCGTCGTGGTTGCCTGCGGTGACGATGTCGCGCACAGTGAGGTTCCGCAGCGTGATGTTGGCTGCGGGAGTCGCGAACGTGCCGCCGTCGTCGAGGTTGAGGCCGTTGTCGACTTGGTTGCGAAACACGAGATCGGCGATCGTCACGTGTGAGGCGTCGCTCAGCTGGATGCCGTTGCTGCCGCCGTCGATGATCGCCGGATTGGCGGGATCGGCGCTGCGAATGGTCACTTGCTGCAAGTTGGCGCGATAGTGACCGCCGCCATAGACGCCCGGCTGCAGGATGATCGAGTCGCCGGCCGCGGCGGCAGCGAGCGCGGCGGAGAATTGGGAGGTCGTCGACACCACGCGTTCAACGCCGAGGGCCTCATTCGCTGACAGGCAAGCGAAGCTACCCACGATGGTGATGGTGGTGAGCGCGTGACGGAACATGCGCGCGGCGTGGCGAATCATGTGCCTATTGTAGTGCGGCGGTAATGCGAGATTACTGCGGCATCCTGACGCCCCATGGGACTGTGATATACTGGAGGCCGATTTCGAAGCGCAACCCCTGGCGAGGACTCGATCATGAGTAAGGCTGCGACCACGACGATCGACCGGCGACACTTTCTGGGGGCTTCGGCCGGTGCGGCAGCGGCACTGGCGGCCTTGGGCAAGGGACAGGCCGCCGATCTGGGACCGATGGCCGTGAGCGGAGATGTTCCGCCGCCGCCCGTGGTAAAGCTCGGCAAGACGGGCATCGAGCTCACCCGCTTGGCGCAGGGGACCGGCGTCCACGGCGGCAATCGGCAGTCGGATCAGACGCGCGAGGGGTTCGAAGAACTGACCGCGCTGTTCGAGCACGCATACGACCGCGGGATCAAGTTCTTTGATTTGGCAGATCTATATGGCTCGCACATTTATTTTCGCGAGGCGCTGCGGAAGATACCGCGGGACGAGGTCAAAATTCTCACGAAGATCTGGTGGCGTTACGACGGGCCGGAAGATGGCGAGGCGACGCGCTCGCCGGCGCGGGCCGATGCCTGCCGGGCGACGATCGAGCGATTCTGCCACGAGATCAACACCGATCACATCGACATTGTGCTGTTGCACTGCTGCATGTCGGCGACGTGGGATCACGACCTGGAGGTGTACCGCGATGCGTTGAGCGCAGCGAAGGAGAAGAAGCAGGTCGGGGCGGTGGGCGTTTCATGCCACACGATTGAAGCGCTCAAGACGGCGGCCGCGTGCCCATGGGTCGACGTGATGCTGTCGCGAATCAATCCCAAGGGTGCGTCGATGGATGCATCGACCGACGAAGTGGTTGCGGTCTTGAAAGAGGCCCGCGCGAACGGCAAGGCGATCATCGGCATGAAGATCTTCGGCGAAGGAAAGCTATCGGGCGAGCGCGAGAACTGCATGAAATTCGCCCAGGAGAACGGGCTTCTCGACGCAATGACCATCGGCTTCCACACGCCCGCGCAAATCGACGACGCCCTGCGGCTGATGCACCGGTATCCGGCAAAGCCGTTGGTGTAGCGCGCAAGGCAGCAGCGATTTGCCGCCTAGACGTGGATAGCGCCAAAGAGGCTCAAGTCACTCCGACGCTCGCCCGCGGCTCCCGGTGGAAGTCTGTCGCGTCCGCTGGCGAAGGCGAATCGCGCCCGCTGTCAAATAAATTGTGAGCGCTGCCGGTTCCGGCACTGGAGTCGAGCGCTCGTAAGAAAATGCGCCGCCGGAGCCGCCGCCCTGAAAGCTAGTGAAGCGCAGGTCGAGGTAGATGTCGTCGGTGACCAGATGTACGACGGCACCGTGGTTGAGGATGTTGGCGGAGACATTGTTCAAGTAAGCCGCGGACCAGGTCGTGAAATCGAGTGCGGCCCAATTGGCGGCGGAGATCGTGTCTCCCGGATTATTCAGCGCGGTGGCCCACTGTGTGTCGGCGGGGCTGCTGAGTGTGAAATTCGATTCCTTGAGGATATTGAACATTCCCTGGGTGTTGCCGCGAGTAAGTGAAACGTTGGCCGTGAGTTGGTCCTGGTTGGCGGGAAGCGTCGGGTTCGCGCCGCTGGATTTCGAGAAGGAAAACGCGGAGCCGGTCCAGACGATCGGCGCGGCCGCAGCCTCGAGAACGATCGTCGGTATGGCGATTGCGCAGGGAATCAGCGAAAAAACTAGTCTTTGGACCGGGCGATTCATGAGCGGCAGACTTTCAGAGGTGCGAATCGAGGGAGTGAACTGCTACGGCGAATTTGCGCGTCGCCGAGCGCGAAGCGAAGACAGCAATGCCGCCCAGAGCCCGCCGCAAAACAGTGACGCGACCGTCGGCTCGGGGACCACGATGCCGGCGACGCTACCGGCACCCGGCAGAACTGTCCCGAAGTTCAGTTTCCAGTGCTCGTAGTCGCCGTCATTGATGGTGCCGTCGCCATTGCCGTCGGCACCGCTGCCCGGATCGACTTCGGCGCCGAACGCGTCGCGCCAGACGGTGTAGTCGGCGGCGTCGACCGTTTGATCGCCGTTGTAGTCGCCGGAGTTCATCGGCGGGGCCAGGTTCACCGAGCCGGTGGTGCCGGCGAAATTCGTTGGTGAATTCAGGCCGGCGGTGCCGGCTGGATAGACGAGCGACATAGTGCCGTCGGTCGGCAGCGCGGCGAAGGTCCGTGATTCGAGGATGCCGAAGCCGGAACAGCCATTTTGGCAAAAGCGAATGGTGTCGCCGGCGGGATTCATGAAGTTGGCCGCCAGCGTGTAGTCGGAGGTCAGCAGGGACGGGGTCGTCGGCAGGCCGGGCTGGGTTTCAAAGCCGCTGGTGGCGATCAGAATCCGCTTGTTCGTCGTCGAACCGCTGAGATTGTGATTGAAGGTGAACGTCTTTCCGGTGGAGGTGGATTGGATCGTCATCGTGGAAAAGCCGGTGGCGAAGGTTTCGCTCGGCGCGGTCGTGGTCATTTCGATGAACTGGACCGTGCCATCATCGTTGGAGAAGACCTCGCTGAATCGCCATAAGTGAAAGAAGGCCTGGGCTGGCGTCGCTATGAGCGCAACGCTGCCGCAGACTGCAACAAGGGCCGCAGATCGAATAAGTCGCATCGAATTTCTCCCACGCGCTTCGTTGCCGAAGAATTGCCCTGGCCCGCGTGGTTTGAGTTGCTAACCGGCGGATCTTTGTCTGGTCGTTCGACGACCGGCAACGAGCAGGAACAGCCCGCCGAATAGTTGTGCGATCGTGGTTGGTTCGGGAACCCCGGCCGCCGCGCCAGCCGGTACGAGGTTGCCGAAGCGGTCCTTCCAATACTGATAGTCCGGCGCATCGATTTCACCGCTTCGATCGCCGTCGGCACCGTCGCCCTGGACCGCCACCGTCTGACCGAGCGTGTCGCGCCAGATCGTGTAGTCTGCGGCATCGACGACGAAGTTGCCACTATAGTCGCCGGTCGGCTCCAACATCGGCGGCTGAGCCCGCATATAGGCGAAGCCTCCGGTCAGAGGATCGTGGCCGGTCGTCCAGTTCGTGAATTGGATGTCGAAATAGATGTCTTCGGGAATCAAATGGACGACGGCGCTGCGGCCGACGATGAAGTTGCCTACTGAGCCGCCATAGGCGGCGGTGAAGTCGTCAAACACCAGGCTGGCATAGTTCGCGGCAGAAATCTCCTGGCCGTCGTTCACCGGGATGCCGCCGACGAGGACCAGATCACTCGCCCATTCGGTCAGCTCGGGACTTGCCCCGTTGTCGAAACCGACTTCGTAAGCGGCATTGTAGAGGCCGCCCGTGTCACCCCGGGCGAAAATGGCGTTGTCTGTGATGAAGTCCTGATATTTAGAATCGGAACCATCAACTCCGCCTGGCTTGGTGAAGCTGTAGGTGAGTCCGGACCAAACGGTCTGTCCCGCCGCGGCGCCGGCCAGCGAAAGCAGCAGGGCGCAGACGGGGAGAGAGATGACGACTAAGTGGGCGAGGCGCATGAGAACTCCGCAGACGTCGAATTGTGCCCAGACGGGCGGGCAAAATTCTTTCCGGCTGATCCGCCGTAGCGGATTGGCCCAGCAGCACGGAGTGGGTGCCCCAGGAGAGTCAGTATCGCCGAAGCGGCGGCGATTATCAAGGAATTTCGTTGGCGATCGCGGGAGATGTAAGTTGGCGGGGATGCGAACCCTAGTCGGCCCCCCGGGGACCGTGTTAATCTTGAGAAATTTTACCCGGCTCGGTTGGCCCGATTGCTGCGTGCTGTGAACGGTTTTGCGGTGGCGGCCTGGCGGAGATTCGCCCGCGTGCTGAAGTACGCTTGCCGAGTGGGTGTTCCCTTAGCCCGAATTTGACGCTGTGCCTCGACGCGACGACCTGAAGAAGATTCTGATTATTGGTTCCGGCCCGATCATCATTGGTCAGGCTTGCGAATTCGACTATTCCGGCACCCAGGCCTGCAAGGCGCTCCGCGAGGAAGGGTACGAAGTCGTCCTGGTGAACTCGAACCCGGCGACGATCATGACGGACCCCGCGACGGCGGACCGCACGTACATCGAGCCGCTCACGTGGCAGATCGTTGCCAAGGTGATCGAGCGCGAGCGGCCGGATGCGCTCTTGCCGACGCTCGGCGGGCAGACGGGGCTCAACGTCGCCATGGATCTGTGGCGGCACAACGTACTCGACAAGTTCGGCGTCGAGATGATCGGCGCCAACGCCGATGTGATCGACAAAGCGGAGAACCGCGATCGCTTTCAACAGGCGATGCACAAGATCGGCCTCGAGACGGCCCGCGGCAAGACGGTCGTCAATCTCGACGAGGCCCGGGCCTGGATCGAAGAGATCGGCCTGCCGGCGGTCGTGCGGCCGAGCTTCACGATGGGTGGCAGCGGCTCGGCAATCGCCTATAGCCGCAGCGAATACGATGAGCTGGTCCGCCGCGGCCTCGATCAATCGCCCACGACGCAAGTGCTCATCGAGGAATCGATCCTCGGCTGGAAAGAGTACGAGATGGAGGTGATGCGCGACAAGGACGACAACGTCGTCATCATCTGCTCGATCGAAAACTTTGACCCGATGGGCGTTCACACGGGCGATTCGATCACGGTGGCCCCCACGCAAACGCTCAGCGACAAGGAATATCAGCGGATGCGGGACGCCTCGCAGGCCGTGATCCGCGAGATCGGCGTCGAGACGGGCGGGTCGAACATTCAGTTTGCCATTCATCCCGAGACGGGGCGGATGATCGTCATCGAGATGAATCCCCGCGTGAGCCGGTCGAGCGCGCTGGCGTCGAAGGCGACCGGATTTCCGATTGCCAAGATCGCGGCGAAGCTGGCTGTCGGTTATCGGCTGCACGAGCTGCCGAACGACATCACCCGCGAAACGACCGCCTGCTTCGAGCCGACGATCGACTACGTGGTGACGAAGATCCCGCGGTTCGCATTCGAGAAGTTTCCCGAGGCGGACCCGACCCTCACCACGCAGATGAAGAGCGTCGGCGAGACGATGGCGATCGGCAGCACGTTCAAGGAATCGTTCCAGAAGGCGCTCCGCGGGCTGGAAGTCGGGGCCGACGGCTTCGGCAGTGACCGCAAGGATCTGTGGGGCACCGATGAGCAGCCGAGCGAGGAAGAGATTATCGCCCGGCTCTCGAAGCCCGGGGCGGAGCGGGTTTGGCATTTGCGCTATGCGATTAAGAGCGGCATGAGCGTTGAGCGGATTTATGAGCTCACGGGGATCGATCCGTGGTTCCTCGACAATCTTCTGGAGATCGTGGAGACGGAAGACATGCTTCGAGAATTGGCGGCGCGAGCCGGGCGGTCCTCCGCCTCGATCGGGGGCGAGGACGCCCCGGCTCGCGCGCAAGCAGTGCTTGAGGCGATTCCCACCAACGCCCTTCGCACCGCGAAGCGGCAAGGCTTCTCCGACCGCCAACTAGCAAACATCTTCGGGCTCACCGAGCTGGAGGTCCGACGAGACCGCATCCGCCGCGGCGTCCGCGCGACATTCAAATCGGTCGACACCTGCGCCGCCGAGTTCGAGGCCTACACGCCGTACTACTATTCGACGTACGAAGAGGAGAACGAAGTGCCGTCCAAAGAGACAAGAGTAAAGAGTCTAGTGTGGAGAGCCGGAACTTCGGCTGCTGGCTCTGGACACTCGACTCTGGGCTCTGGACTCAAATCGATCATGATCCTCGGCGGCGGGCCGAACCGGATCGGGCAGGGGATCGAGTTCGATTACTGCTGCTGCCACGCCAGCTTCGCGCTCCGCGAGCTCGGCATCGAGTCGGTGATGGTCAACTCGAACCCGGAGACGGTGAGCACCGATTACGACACGAGCGACATGCTGTTCTTCGAGCCGCTTACGGTGGAGGACGTGCTCAACATTTGCGACGTGGTGGAACCGGACGGTGTGATCGTGCAGTTTGGCGGGCAGACGCCGCTGAACTTGGCGCGGCGGCTCAAGGAGGCGGGCGTGCCGATCATTGGCACCAGCGTCGACGCGATCGAGGCCGCCGAAGACCGCGAGAAGTTTCAGCAGCTGCTCCACAAGCTCGGCCTCAAGCAGCCGCCCAACGGCATCGCGCGCACGATGGACGAGGCCCGCCGCGAGGCCGAGAAGATCGGCTATCCGCTCTTGGTGCGGCCGAGCTTCGTGCTGGGCGGCCGGGCGATGGAAATTTGCTACGATCCGGTGCAAATGGAGCGCTTCGTGAAGGAAGCGTTCATCGCCGCCGAGGGGCAGCCGGTGCTCATCGATCGATTCCTCGAAGGGGCGACCGAGGTCGATGTCGACTGCATCAGCGATGGGCGGGATGTGATCATCGCCGGCATTATGGAGCACATCGAGGAAGCGGGCGTCCACTCGGGCGACTCAGCCTGCGCGATTCCGCCGTACAGCCTGCCCGGCCCCGCGACCGCCGAGATCCGCGAAGCGACCATCGCGCTAGCCAAGGAGCTGGGCGTAGTCGGGCTGATGAACGTGCAGTTCGCGGTGAAGCAGGAGGAGGGGCGGTACGTCGTCTACGTTCTCGAAGTGAATCCGCGGGCGAGCCGCACGGTGCCGTTCGTGGCCAAGGCGACGGGGCTCGCAACGGCGAAGGTGGCGGCCAAAGTGATGGCGGGCGTGTCGCTTGCGGAGCAGGGGGTCACGTCCGATCCGATTCCGGCCCATGTGTCGGTGAAAGAAGCGGTGCTGCCGTTCATCAAATTCACCGGCGTCGACATCGTGCTCGGCCCCGAGATGCGGTCTACCGGCGAAGTGATGGGGATCAGCGAGCGGTTCTCGATGGCCTTTGCCAAGAGCCAACTGGCGGCGGGCACCGTGCTGCCGCAGACGGGCAACATCTTCGTGAGCGTCGCCGAACGGCACAAAGCGGCCGCAGTTGAACTCGCGCAGCGGCTCGCCGGCATGGGCTTTTCCTTGATCGCCACGAGCGGCACGGCCGCCGCACTTGAAGCGGCCGGCATCGCCTGCCGGCGGATCAAGAAGATTCAAGAAGGCCATCCGAATCTGCTCGACCTGTTCGCTGACCGCGAAGTGGCGCTCGTGATGAACACGCCCAGCGGCAAAGGCGCCCGCACGGACGAAGGCCGCATCCGCGCGGCGGCCGTGCAAGCCGGCGTGCCGTGCGTAACGACGATCGAAGCGGCGACCGCCGCGGTGAAGGCGATCGAAGCCCTCCGCGAAGAAGAGATGCAGGTCCTCTCACTGCAGGACCGGTTTGCTGCCACGTAGTTTCGGGTCCGATAGGCGTTGACTCGATTTGCTGAGTTGTTGAATGGCCGAGAATCTCGCCGACGAAACTCCAGTCGACGGGCCTCACTCTAAGCCCGAACAACTGCGTTTCCGGTTGTGGCATTTGTTCTTATTGATGGCCGTGATGGCAATCGTGCTTACGATTACCGCGCCAAATCAATTTCCACGCCCGGGGCTCTCCGATGACAGTCCGCTGCACCTTGTGTTTTCTGGCCTGGTCGTTTTTGGCAGCATATTGACTGCAGCTGCGCTCACTGCCGCTGGATTGGGGCTCTACGGGCGAAGGCACGGACAGAGATTTCTCGATCAGCCGGGGCATTGGCTGGTGCTGGAAATGGCTATTGCGGCCGCTGGGGCCACCGTCATTCAACTTGCCTTTCGACTCCTGGTCGGAAGCGCGGACGTGGGCACATTCACGTCTCCATCGCCGAAGTCTTCAACGCAGACGTCGCCTGCGTTCGCACTGTTAATTGGTTTTGGCCTGCTTTCGTTGTTATGTCTGATCGCAATTATCATTCTGAACGTCCTATTTGGGCGCAAACAGAGCGAGCGGCGCTGGCGCTGGATATTCTATCTCAAAGCGCTATCGCCATTTCTCTGGATTCCGGGCATGGCGATCTTATTGATTTGTTTAGTGCGTGCCGTCCGTGTGGACCGTCGAGAAAATGTGACACGCGATGCGGCACACTATTGCGGTATCATCCTGCTGTTCCTGAGCACGCTCTTGCTACTGGCATCGACAGTGCTTTCCTTCACACTTTTTTGGCAACATTTTCCTTAGTCTTCGCTGAACTCGCAGCAGAACAAGCGCGCAGCGTTATGCTGAGGCGATGGGAATTAGAAATCGACCCTGCGCCGGCGGCATAAGTTCGCCGCCCTTGACGAACGCTTGGGTGTGAACCTTGGTGGTGGCGCCTGCGTCCTCTCGCCCGGAGGGCTTCGCGGTGGGTGGACGAGTCGTCAATCCGGCACAGTTACATAGCGCAGTTCAGTCGGCAGCGTTTCTGGCTTCGACCGAGGTGGTCGACTGGTACCATGCCGATGTGCGCACGCTGGCCTGGTGTCTGGCCGGGGGCGAACGGGATGCGGTCGAGGTTTCGCGGCGGTGTTTCGAATGGGTCCGCGACGAGGTGCGCCACAGCGTCGATGCGGGCGATTCGATCGTGACCTGCAACGCGTCGGAAGTCCTCGCGCATCGCACCGGTTTCTGTTATGCCAAGAGCCACCTGCTCGCGGCGCTCTTGCGGGCCAACGGCATCGCGGCCGGCTTCTGTTACCAACGGCTCTCGTTCGACGGCGCGGGCCCGCCGTTTTGCTTGCATGGTCTCAACGCGGTGCTCTTGCCGGAGTACGGCTGGTATCGCGTCGATGCGCGGGGAAACAAACCGAGGGTTAACGCTTGTTTTGCGCCTCCCGAGGAGCAACTGGCGTTCACGCCGCTCGTCGAGGGCGAGCGGGATTTTGCCACTATCCACGCCGAGCCGCTGCCGCTCGTCGTCGCGGCGCTCGGCCAGGGCGCGACGGTATCGGAGGTCTGCAGCCGGCTGCCCGATTGGACCGAAATTCCGCCAGCAGAACCCGCAGCAATTGGCAGAATTGCGGAATCCTGGCGCGGATAGCGGAAGATGCCGGGGTGGAGGGCAGAAAAAATTCTTTCGTTTGGCTCCAAAACCGCCCTTGACCGCTTTTTCGCCGGGCCCTATTCTCCGCCCCGCCACGACGGACGACACATGGGAGGCCTCGAAGGGGCAAGTCGTTGTGGCGACGAATTGCGGCTGCTAAAATGCTTGCACCAGCCGCAGACCGAGCCTAGGGCTGACTGGCAGGAGGAGGGCCAGGATCGACCAAAGCGGGGACAGGGCGCGGGCCAGGCATCGAAGGGTTAGTTGAGCACCACCAAATAGAGTGGTGTGGCAAAGATGCTGGATTTCCGCTAAGATACACTCCCCGACGCATATCGGTCGCCCTCCCCCCTCGCGACCCGATAAGCGTCCGCCCGCACGCAAGCGTTATTGCGTCCAATCGCTCCCGGAAAGGTGACGACGTCCTTTGCCCCCCTGGGACGTGTGCTTTTCTGGGAGCTTTTTTATTGCGCTGAGAGAGTTTCTTGCGCATTCGGCGCTACGCGCAGTGGACGCAAATTCGCCAAGTCCTGCTGTCCGTGAATAAGACCTGCGGGTCGTGGATAAGCCGTCGACAGGCGCTCGCGGTGACGTGTCGCCGCATTCTTACGCAGGGACCCTCAAGCCAGTTCGGCGCGATCGCGCTTGGTCCGCATTTGCGTGGCCGTTGAGGGCGACCGATTGCAGTGCGCGCGGCGCGAAAACGCAATTTTCTCGGCGCGGTAGCAACTTTCTTGTGGGCCGAGAAATCGCTCGCTCAAGTCGTGACCGTCACGGCGCCGATCTCTCTTGCCATACCTCGAACTGAAAGGTATCGTTCGCCGCCATGAGCGAGAGTAAACCGAATCCGAAGCGCACGTCGAACCCCGATTTCATGAACGGCATTCCGGAGCTCGTCGTGCTCGAGCTGCTGGCGCGCCGCCCGATGTACGGTTACGAAATCGTGCAGGCGATCCAAGCGGAAAGCGGCGGCGTGCTCGCGTTTGGCGAAGGCTGCATCTATCCGCTGTTGCACAAGCTGGAAGAGCGCGGCGATCTCTCTTCGCGGCGAATGGTCGTCGGCGGACGGAGCCGCGTCGTGTATCGCGTCACGCCTAAGGGGGGCCAGCGCTCGGCCGAGTCAGCGGCCGCGTGGAGCGCGATTGTTGAGGCCGTCGGCAATATTTTGCAAGGTGCGAGACATGAGCGTGCGAAGATTGCTTGAGGCGGCATGCATTGCCGTCATGGTCGTCATTACTGCAGCGCCGTTCGTGCAAGCACAAGCGGCTGATTCACCGTCCACTGCTGCGCCAGTTCGCGGCGCTGCGCTGCGGCGCGAGTTGCTCGAGATGACCAAGGCTGACCAGCAGGTTCGGACGGAGATGATGCAAGAGCTAGCCAGCGCCGGACATCCGATCGGTGCGGGCGGCGACGCGAGTGATCCCGAGTACGTGGCGATGATGAACCGGGCGGCTGCGAAGCTCGGCGCCGTGGACGGCAAGAATCGCGCTCGCCTCCAGGAGATCGTCAAGCAGCACGGCTGGCCGGGCATTTCATTGGTTGGCAAGGACGGAGCACACGCGGCCTGGTTGCTGGTGCAGCACGCCGACGGTGACCGCGAATTTCAGAAGTCGTGTCTGGAGCAAATGGAAGCGCTACCGGACGGCGAAGTGCAAAAGCAAGCGATCGCCTACCTGACGGATCGCGTGCTGGTGGGAGAGAAAAAGCCGCAGCGCTTCGGCACGCAGATGGGGGACAATTTCCAGCCGGCGCCGCTCGAAGACCCGGAAAACGTCGACCGGCGTCGGGCGGAGGTGGGCCTGCCGCCGTTGGCGGAATACATCCAGGCGTCGAAAAAAGCGTATCAGCAGTTGTCTACCGAACGGTCGGAGTCCGAGAAAACCAATCTCCAATAGCGTTTCACCCCCTTCGGCAGCCATCCGCCACATCTTGCAAGGAGGCAAGCATGAGCAGCGTCACGCTCAGAGCGCCAGAGAAGTTTGCGGCAGCGCTGGTCCGCCGCGGATTACCAGTCGAGTATGCCCAGCGCGCAGCGGCTGAGCTCGCCGATCATCGCCAGGATTTGGTCCGTGAACTGTGCGCGACCGGGCTGGATGAAGACGCCGCTGCGGCTGAAGCGGCGCTGCGACTGGGAAATGATCGACTGCTCCTAAAGAGAACGATACGCGAATACCAGGCCCGCTTTTGGGTCGGACGCTGGCCGCTGTTGACGTTTCTGATTCTCCCGGTACCGGTGTTGATCCTTTCGTTCGCGGCGACGCTCTTCGGCCTGTTCTGCCTGACGTGGCTGGTGGGCTCCCCGCTTGCCACCGAACCGGTCGTGTATGACGGCGTCATTTCCAGCGGAGAGTACTCCTGGAACGTCGCATTGCGAGCGATTTTCATGTTTGCGCTACCCGCCGGGGTGCTTTCGGGACTCTTCTGGTTGGCGAGGCGCGCAGCGATGAGCTGGCGATGGATTGGCGTCACTGCATGCGTGTTGGCACTCGCCGTGAGCTCAGCCCGCTGGGGATTTCCGGATCCTGTGCTTCACAATCAAAAGCTCGGTTACAACGGCAGCCCGCTGCCGGCGGATCACATAGGTCTGAGCATCGGAATGTTTTTTCTGAATGTGCCGTCGTCGGCTGCCAGGATTTGGTACGGAGACGTGCTGGATCAAACCCTGTTTCCGCTCGCGATTGCGGCCCTGCTGCTGTTCCGCATGGCACGGGTGTCCCGGCGTGCGGAGCAGCTTGTGGTCGCGGACGGTTAGTCGAGCGGGCCGCGCGGCGTCTGTGCCGTCGGCCAGATCTTGCAAGGAGGCAAGTATGAACAGCGTCACGCCCGTAGTGCCTGAGAAGTTTGCGACGGAGCTGATCCGCCGCGGATTGCCGATTGACTATGCCCAGCGCGCGGCGCAAGAGCTCGCCGAACATCGCTGCGACGTGATTAGCGAGTTGGAACTGGGCGGCATGGAATCAACAACGGCGGCGCAGGAAGCGGCGCGTCGCCTGGGCGATGATCGGCTGCTGGTGAAGAAAACGGTCCGCGAGTTCCAGCGGAGGCATTGGTGCGCCCGTTGGCGGCTATTCACGTTCCTGCTCGCGCCGATTCCGGCGCTCGTCGCGGTCTGGTATGCGATGGCGATGGCCTTGTGGCTGGCAGTCAGCGGACTCGTCCACGTGGGACTGATCGACGCACGCGATGCCGATGCGGCGTTTTGCTCGCTGCCGACCGAAGTAAAGTACACAGTGCTGGTCGGTCTGTTCCTCGTCGTGCCGGCGGCGGTGATGTACGGGTTCGGCTGTCTGGCTCGCCGGGCGGCGCTTGGGTGGCCCTGGATCGCGCTAGTCGCATGCCTGCTCGGGCTGTTTGTCGGCGACGTCCGCTGGGAGCGCATCGGGCCGGGGTCCCGGATCGTGATGCGCGATCGACAGACGCTGGAAGCAATTGAACAGCCTCCGCAGCATGACTTCGTGATCATGGTCGGAACCCCATTCCATGCCGGGGCCGTCGCGGAGATGAAGCGCTGGTGGCTGGCGAATCCGGTGCAAATTGCCCAGCTGCTGTTGCCGGCCGCGGTCGGCTTGGGATTGATTCTCCGGGGGAAACAGCTGGCGCGGCAGCGGCTGCAGCTTTCGTTCGGCAGTTGCTAGCAGGCGGAGCCGCGTTGCCGATGGGGCGGGGTTTCGCTACACTTCGCGGCCCGGCCGGCGAACTGTTAGTTCACGGCCATGGGTTACGAAATTTTTTTGTTCCCGCCAGGCGCTAGTACGTCAAGGACGACGTGTCGATGAGCCATTCGCCGCAGCGTAAGCGGTCCGCCGCTTCCAGTTCCACTCACAAGCTTGCGCCCAAGGATCAGCTCCGTGCCGGGCGCGAAATCCTGCGCCTCGAGGCCAAGGCGATCTGGGACCTCTCGAATCGGCTCGACAAGGCGTTTTGCCAGGCGGTGCAATCGATCTTCGCCTGCAAGGGGAGCGTGATCGTCACCGGGATGGGCAAGGCGGGCATCGTCGGCCAGAAGATCGCGGCTTCGTTCGCGTCGCTCGGCACGCATGCCCATTTTCTGCACCCGGCCGAAGCGTTTCACGGCGATCTGGGGCGGATCCACGCCAGCGACGTGGTGCTAATGCTCACGCAGAGCGGCGAGACGGGCGAGGTGGTGCAGCTGCTGCCATCGCTCAAGGAATTCAAGGTGCCGCTCGTGGCGATCACCGCGTCGAAGACGAGCACGGTTGGCCGCGCGGCGAAAGTGGTCATCGAGTTGGGCCAATTGGAAGAAGCCTGCTCACTGGGCCTCGCTCCGAGCACGAGCACGACCGCGATGCTGGCGATCGGCGATGCGCTGGCGCTGGTGCTCTCGAACATGCGGAACTTCCGAGCCGAGGATTTTGCCCGCTTCCATCCGGGCGGAGCGTTGGGCAAGAAACTCAGCCGCGTGGACGACTTGATGCGGCCGCTCGCCGAATGCCGCATCGCCCGCGACGGTCAGACCGTTCGCCAGGTGATCGTGGCCTGCTCGAAGCCGGGCCGCCGCACGGGGGCGATCATGCTCACCGATGCCGACGGCCGGCTGACGGGCCTCTTCACCGACAGTGATCTCGCGCGGCTCTTCGAGCGGCGGGATGAAAAGGCGCTCGATCGGCCGATCGGCGAAGTGATGGTCGCCAGTCCGGCGACAGTCACCGCCGGCACGCGCGTGGGCGACGCGGTGACGCTCTTGGCAATGCGAAAATTCAGCGAGCTGCCCGTGATCGATCGCAGCGGCCGGCCGGTGGGGCTGGTCGACGTGACCGACGTGCTGGGGCTGAAGCAGGAAGCGCCGGCCGTGGCGCCGAACAAGGCAGCCGCGGTGAAAGCAAATAAGGCCGCGAAGTCGCGGATGCGGATCTTCCCGGCCGAAGGGGCGGCGTAAGTTCGAACCGCGCACCAAGTGATTCGGCGTTGCCGCCGACGCCAACACCATGAACCTTGCCGCACGTTGCCAGCGAATCGAGCTCATTCTGAGCGATGTCGATGGCGTGATGACTGACGGCGGCATCCGTCTGCTCGACGACGGCTCGCAAATCATCACGTTTCACATCCGCGACGGCATGGGTGTGCGGCTGTGGCGTGAGGCGGGCAAGCGGTTCGGCATCGTCACGGGCCGTGAAGTGCCCGCCGTCCGCCGCCGGGCCGAGGACCTGAAGTTCGACGTCGTCCGGATGGGCATCGACGACAAGCTGCCGGCAGTCGACGCGATCGCGACGGAATTGGGCCTCACGCGCGAACAAATCTGCTACGTCGGCGATGACTTGCTCGACCTGCGAGCAATTGAGTCTGTTGGGTTGGGCGTGGCGGTGGCCGACGCGCCGGAAGAAGTCCGCCGGGCGGCAAAGTACACCACCAGCGTCCGTGGCGGCAAAGGCGCGGTCCGAGAGCTCGTGGAAGTGATCCTCAAAAACACCGGCCGCTGGGATGACGTGATAGCTCGCTACAGCGCCACTGAATAAGACCCGTTCGCGTCGGCGGCCACGCCGATCACCCGCCAGTTGAGCATCCATTCCCACATACACTGCAGGAGACCCAAAGCATGCAACCTGCTCCTGTCATGCTGGCACTAGCACTCGCTACCTGTTCAATCGCCGCGTCGGCAGCCGATGTTGAGTTTGAGTTCGATTCGGAATCGTTTGCCGTGAAAAGAGAGGCCCGACAACCAATTCCCGGTCGCATGGTGATTGTCCCTGAAATGCCGTCCTACGATCATCCTATCTACGAAGGTCTTTGGCCGATGACGGTTGCGGCGTTTCAAGACATTGATTCCGACGCTGCACGCGACACCGAGTTGGATTTTCCAACGAACGGATTTGCTCACGACGAAGATGCGTACTTACTCGCATCAAACGAAATTCAATCTCTACGCGACTCGCTTTGGAGAGCGACGCGTGACAAGTTTGCCGCCATGGATAACGAAGTTGTGTTTGGGCATTTCACGCGGTAGTTGCACCTGCACCAATTGATTCGGCGTGGCCGCCGACGCGAATTCTCAGAGTTAGCTTACCGTTCCATGCTCCGACGCATCCTTTACAGCACGTCTCTATTTCTGGCGATTGCGATCGCCTACCAGGCGTACGCGCTGGTGGTGGTGCCGTGGGTCGAGCCGGAGCTGGCGCTTAAGCCTTCGCGGCCGACCGAGGACCCGGACATTCCGCGTGACGGCATCCCCTCAGTTAACAAATATCAGCGTTTGCTGGCGGCCTATTTTCCGGCAGACCACTGGTCGCAAACGCAGCCGCCGATCGTGATCGAGAACGACGCCGGCACGGTGATGTTCGTGCTCGATGAATACCAGCGAACGAACGAAGGGGGCGTGCGGCTGTCCCATTTTGCGTTTCTGATTTTTCCCACGCCGCGGCAGCTATCGCCGACCCCGCCCCGGAATGCGATCATCCTTGAAGCGCCGCAAGGCGCGCGGCTGCAGTTCGACAAAAACTTTCGCCCCGAGCGGGGTGAGATCGGCTCGATCCAGCACGGCGAGTTTCCGGGTAAGATTACAATCCGCAGCGACATGAACGAGCCGGGGCCGGCCGACGACCTCGTGATCGAGACATCCGATCTCGAAATGAACTCGAAGTTGCTGTTCACGCGCAGCGAAGTGCGGTTCCGCCTGGGTCCGAACGTCGGCGGCGGGCGTGAGCTGGAAATCCGGTTGCTGGAAGAAGAACCTTCCAAAGCGAAGGGGGGGATGAACATCTCGAGCGTCGACTCGCTCGAGATCTTCCACGACGTGCGCTTGCGGGTCCATGTGAACGCCGGCAGCCTGTTGCCAGGCGACAAGCCCAAGACCGACGACAAGTCGACCTCGGCGATAAAATTGGGCGATCCCACGCAGCCGCCGGTGGAAGTCACCTGCCAGGGACCGTTCCATTTCGATTTCATCAAGTACGTGGCCAGCTTCGATCAGGAAGTCGAAGTCTGGCAAGTGAACCCCAACGGCCCCGCCGACCAGTTGACGGCCGACCGTCTCGATCTGTGCTTTGCCCGCAAGCAGGAGTCGTCGCCGCCGGAGTCGGAGGCCGCGGAAACGGCGAGCCGTCAGCGGGACGACATCCGCTGGCTGGAACCGGACCGGATCGTCGCCGATGGTCATCCGGTGGTGATCACGTCGCCCGCGCGCGACGCCGAGGTCCGCGGCACGTCGGTGCAGCTGATGCTGCGGCAGCGCCGCGTGGCAGTCGAAGGCGGGCAGGACGTCTCCATTCGGTATGGACCGAATGTGCTGCAGGCGCCGCAAATCCTGTATCAACATCCGGCTGAGGATGCGCAGACGAAGATCGGCACGTTCCGCGCGAGCGGTCCCGGCTCGCTCAGCTATCTGCCCGACCCGAACAAGCCGGACCAGGTGTTTCAAGCCAATTGGCAAGCTTCGGTCGAGCTGGGGCGGCACAACGGGCAGCCGGTCCTCTCGATCGCGGGTCGGCCGAGCTTGGGCGTGACGAACGTCGGACTGCTCACCGCCGACCAGGTCAAAATGTACTTCCGCGAAGTGGAGTCCGACGGCAAGACGCAGCCGATTCCCGATCGCATGAACGCCGACGGACAGGTGGAGATCAACTCGCGCGAGCTCTTGGCACGCACGAGCGCACTCGCGGCAACGTTCAACGTCGAAGAGCCCGCTGCAGCCGCTGTCGCCGAGGGAGCGGCCGGCACTGGAGCGGCGGGCGGCGGCTTCGCGCAATTCAACCTGCAAAGCTCGGCCGGCCCCGCGGCGCGGCAGTACGAGGTCCGCGCAGACAACATGCAGTTGGCGATCGCGCTCCGCGGCAAACGGGCGGCGCCGACGACGCTGGCGTGCAACGGTCACGTGAACTTTCACGAACTGCCCGGGCCGCAACTCAACGGCGAGCAGCCGTTTGAGGTCACCGGCGGTCAGCTCACGGCCGAACGGCTCGACAGCGCTGCGCTAGTCACGGTCCGCGGAGTCGCAACGGGAACGGCCCCAGATCCCAACGCCACGGCGGAAGAATTGCTCGCGCAGATTAGCGCCCGCGGTATGACGGTCCACGCTTCCGACGTGAAGCTCGACGTCGGCCAGAATCGGCTCTGGATCGACGGCCCCGGCGTCGCCGACATGCTGCTCAAACGCGACCTCTCGGGCAAGGGCACTGCCACGCCGACGCCGCTGGAGCTCCGCTGGCAGCGCGGGCTCGCCTTCGACGGCCGCACGATCCACGTCGAGGGCAACGTGCAAATCGACGGCCCGGATGATCATTTGCGCTGCGAGATCGCCGAGGCCCGGCTCACGTCCAATGTGAACTTCCGCGAGCGCGTGGATCAGAATGCGATCGAGCTGCTGGAAGTCGAGTGCCGCAGCCGGGTCACGATGGACCACAAGTCGCGCGACGAAGTCGGCATCACGTCCCACGAGCGAATGGAGCTGGAAATGCTCAAGGTGAATCAGCAGACGGGCGACATTTCGGGTAGCGGCCCAGGCATCATCCGCTCGTCCCACTACGCCAGCGAACTGCCAGGACTCGGCACTCCCGGCGCGACGCAGGCCCCGGTCGCCTCCGACAACGCCAAGCTCCATTTCCTTCGCGTCGATTTTCAGCAGGGACTTAAAGGCAACATGATCAATCGCGAGATCACGTTCCTGACGCGCGTGCGGGCCGTCTACGGTCCGATCGACGCCTGGGAACAGGAACTCGACGCCAACCGTCCCGAACTGCTGCCGCCCGACACGCTGATGATCACCAGCGAAGAGCTCCGTGTGAACGAAGATCCGGTGCAGGCGAATCATCGCACGCGCGACTTGCGCCAGGCCGCCGGCACCCAGTTGGGGCCGTTGCAGCTCTCTGCCATGGGGAACGTGCGGATCGACGGCCAGTCGCCGAAGCAGGGTGTATTCGCCGCCACGGCCGACCGCGCTTCCTACACGCAAATCAAGGAACAGTTCATCCTCGAAGGGAGCGGTCGGGTGCCGGCCACGCTCTGGCACCGCAATCCCGTCACCGGCCAGCAGATCGACAATTCCGCCGCCAAAATCACTTACAACCGTATCACGGGGGAGGCCGTCTGGGATGGCTTCCAGTCGATCGAACTCACGCCGGGGGCGGGCGCAGGGGGAGCGATCAAGAGCGCGATCGGCCCAGGAGCTGTGCGGCAATAAGTCATTTTGGCCGCGCGGTTTGGCAGGAGCTGCCTGCAGTTTGTGCAGCGCCGGCAGGAGGCTCGCTCCCACTCGCGCACTTCAATAACTTCTTCGCGCACATGGGCCGAACATTCGCTCAATGAGGGGTGGAGTCGCTGAATCGGTCCGCCGTTTGCAGTTAGCCCCAGCATCCGCCAGGCGGCCGAAAGGGCTAGTGGCTGGAAATTTCACGCGACGGTCGTGCATCGTGGCCAGCGATGCCGGGTGAGAAGCCCCTCTTTCAACCGTCGCCACACATTCCCCCGAGTGTCTCTCGATTGCCGCGGGTGCTGGATGCCCGTTGCAGCAATCGAAGCCGAGACAATCGAGCGAATCACCTGAGGGCAAGTACCATGAATCGGATCGATCTGTGTTTGGCGATTGCGCATGCAATGTTTAGTGTCGCCTCCGCAACTGCAGCTGACGGCTTGTCGACGAATTCAATTGCGTTGCAGGGGACGCCACAACTGAATCTCTACAGCTGGCGTCAGTCCGGCACGGCGGCGCCCATCACGAGTTCGGCACTCCAGCCGGCGTTCAAGCCTCTCGACAACCAGGTCGCGGAGTACATCGTCGCGACCTCGAATCAGGGGTTCGGCTCGACGTCTGCCGTGAACCGCAGCGCGGAACTTGCAGCGCTCGTTCATCCGCTCTCACAAACGGTTCAGCCGCTGTCACACACCACGCTGGATATGGGATGGGTCCGCGGGTCCTCATTGAACACAAACAGCGGTCCAGCGTTCTTGAGCCCGACCGGATTACAGCCGAGCCGGACGTTGGTCCCCCCGGCGGCGGTGCCAATGTATGGGATGCCGTATCCACAGCTGCGTTAGGGCGATTGTGTTGCACGCCGGCTTTCGGCAGGACGTGGCGCGGGGGAGCGTTTTCAAGCCCGGTTCCCAAAAAATATTTGGGGCAATTTCTCCGCCTGCGAACCGCCGGCCGTGCGAAAATAAGCTAGGGTTCAAATAGCATATTTTGCACGACTGATGCACGACATTCGCGTCGGGCGCGAAGTCTTTTCTGAGGCGGCAGTCACCCCCAGTTTTCTCGTCTGCGGCTCGTCCCAACCAACTCATGCCTACCATTCCTGCTGTACGCGGGCAGTGCGGTGTCGGTACCGCCTGCCACGGTTGCGGTCGTCGTCTTCCGGTCCATATGGCCGACCAACCGAACGAGGCCTCGCTATGGGAGTGTGTCCATTGTCAGACGCCATTCGCGGGCGTGCTTTCGCCGGAAGTGTTGCGGATGCTCTCGCGCCGCATCCGCCTGGCCCCGCTCCACTTCGATGTTGAGAATTCCGAGCCGCTCACCGACGCTGTGCTGCAGGTTGTGTGGCGAAATGCCTCGCGCGACTATCGCAATGCGCTGTGCGATGTGCGGCGGAGCCGGCGCGTGTCGGGCCATCGCGAGGTCGTTGTGCTGCGGCTGGACGAGCGGTTCGTGCTCAACGGCGCGGCGCTCAACGGAGTGGTGGCCAACCTCTCGCGGCACGGGCAGATGCTCGTGACCACCATGCCGATCCAAACGCCGACAATTCTCACTCAGTTTCAGAATGCCCAACGGACGATTCAGCTGATGGGCCGCGTGGTCTGGAGCCGCTATCTGGACGTGGGCTGCTTCGGCGCCGGCATCGATTTTATCGCGCGGTTCGGTCGCAGCGGGTTGGACTAGCGGTTGCGATTTGCCGCTGGGCACTCAGACGACACGCAGTCGTTCTTGTTCCAGGCTCTTGGCCATGAACTCGACGACGCGCGGCGCCATGTGGCAGGCATAGTCGAAGCTGTGCCCGCCGGCGACCGTTTCCAGGTCGCTTTCGAACATCACGCCGAGCGAGGAGAGCTTCATCCGCAGCCGATCGCAGGAGTCGTGCCAGCGCAAGTCGGTCGGGTCGCAGCAAAAGAATTGATGCCGCGGCCAGTTGAGCGGATGGATGTGGAGCGTCGCCGTGTCTTGCCGCGCGTCCTCTTCGTCGCGGTACATTTCGTCCAATCCCGGGTCGATCCCCTCGACGATCCGTTTCTGAAAGTCGACGGCTGGCGCGATCGCTGCGACGGTCGGAAAAATCTGCGGATATTTGTAGGCCATACGCAGTGCCCCCTGGCCGCCCATGCTGATGCCGAGCAAGCCCAATTGCGGCGGCTTCGCGTCCCAATGGTCGGCGACGAACGGCAGCACGCGCTCCAGCACGTACCGCTCCGCCGTGATTTCCGGATCAAAGCCTCGCCACGGCCGGTCGGTCCACCAGCTCAGACCCGTGATCGGCTCGATTACCCGCAGGCCCTGCCGGGCGAACTCGCGCGTGAACGCCGGAAAAGCCGACAGCTTGGCCGATTCGCTGCAGTGCAGGTAGATGACCGTATAGCTGTGCTCGCTGGGCCGCTCCGGCTCGAATAGAAAGCACGTGTGCCCGGCGACCTTGGTCCGCGTCCAATTTCCCGTCGGTTCGCTCATGCGTCCATGCTGTTCGCCAGTCGGCTATGCGTCTAGTGGCGCTGGACACTGATCTCTAAAATGGCCGCAAACTCCTTGGCGCGCAAAGACGCAAAGGCGCCAAGAGCGCAAAGAAATCCAGTTTGTCTTCTTGGCGTTCTTTGCTCTTTTGCGTCTTTGCGCGCTAAAACGTGAAACGCCTCCACTTGAGTAAGCTCCGTTGCCGCGCATCCTTCATATCATTCCGACATTCGACCGGGCCGGGGCGGAAAAGCAGCTGCTGGTGCTCGCTCGTGGGCTGCAAGAGCAGGGGTTCGACGTCCACGTGACGGCGCTCACCCGCGGCGGGCCGCTCCACGACGAGTTTCGCGCCGCCGGCATTCCTACGACCATCATCGGCAAGCGGCTCAAGGCCGACCCCGTGGCACTCGCCCGGCTCACACGGCACATCGCGCGGCTCGCGCCCGACATTGTTCACACGTGGGTATTCGCCGCCGGATCCTATGGCCGCGTGGCCGCTCGCGCTGCCGGTGTGAAGCACATCGTGGCGGGTGAGTATTGCGTCGACCGTTGGAAGAGCAGCTGGCAGTGGTTCGTGGACCGCCGCCTGACCAAGTTCACCAATCGCTATGTGGTGAACGGCGCGGGCATCCGCGACTATTGCGCCGAGCACGGATTGCCGAGAGAAAAATTCGCGGTCATTCCCAACGGCGTCGAGGCGGCCCGAGCCAGCGACGTCACGCGTGCCGAATTGTTGCAAGAACTAAACTGCCCGCTCGATGTGCGGCTGATCGCCTGCGTCGGCCGGCTCTGGCCGCAGAAGCGTGTGAAGGACCTCATCTGGGCGGCCGACCTGTTGCGCGTGCTCCACGACAACCTGCGGCTGTTGGTGATCGGCGATGGACCAGAGTATTCCGCGCTGCATCAGTTCGCCCGTTTGGCCAGCGACCTCGACCACATCCGCATGCTCGGTCATCGGGATGATGTGTGGCGAATCCTGCCGCATCTCGATTGTTTCTGGAACGGCAGCGGCTACGAGGGGATGCCGAACGCGGTGATGGAAGCAATGGCCGCGGGCGTGCCGGTCGTCGCCAGCGACATCCCCGGCAACCGCGAACTCGTGGTCCACGGCGAAACGGGCTACCTCGTCCCCATCGCCGGCCGCGCCGCCCGCGCCCGTTACACCGACCAGATCTTCAACGACGCCGCGCTCGCCGCCCGCCTCGGCGCCGCTGCAAAGGAACGGATGCTCACGCACTTCAGCGTCGCCAAAAACGTGCGCCGGCACATTGAGCTGTATCGGGAGCTGCTGGGGTAACGTAGAACACTATTTTTTCACGTCCGCGGCGCATGGTAGAATTAGGCAAGGAGTTCACCGATGCCCGCCAATCAACCGATTGTTCCCCGCGAGTACGCTGGCAAGTGGATCGCTTGGGATCAAGGCCGGACTCAGATTGTTGCGTGTGGCGACACACCATCCGAAGTGATTGACTTAACGAACCGCACTGGCATTCTCGAGCCCATACTCGAGAAAGTGCCTAGAGCGCATTTCAGATTACCGTGCCGAGTATCCACAGTGTCGGAAGTAGTGGCTGCATTCGGTGGTGGTGAACTTTTCGAGACAGCCTACGATCGTGTCTTGGAGTTGATCGACTGCCCGGGC